>JBDQKM010000186.1:0-6246 GCA_040263275.1 Acidimicrobiales bacterium | reverse complement strand
GTCCTCGTGCGTGCGCCTACTGCCCATCACCCCGATGTAGCCGACGTCGGTCTCGAGCGCGGCGGTGACCGCGGGGACGTCGAACTTCGCATCGTGGGTGAGCACGCACACGGCGTCGCGGGGGCCGAGATCGGCGCCCACCTCGGCGAGCAGCCGATCGGGCCAGTCGACCACAACCTCGTCGGCCATGGGGAACCTCGCCGGCGTGGCGAACACCTCGCGGGCGTCGCAGACCGTCACCCGGTAGCCCAGCACCTTCGCGACCCTGGCCAGCGCCGCGGTGAAGTCGACGGCACCGAAGACCAGCATCCGGGGTGGTGCGGCGAAGCTCTCGATGAAGACCGCGACCGTGCCCTCCCGGGCCTCCCCGCGGGCACCGTAGTGGCGAATGCCCGATCGGCCCGCCGCCAACTCGCCGAGGGCGTCGCGAGCCACCACCCGGTCGAGGTCGGCGTTGCCGAGGGTGCCGATCGGGTCGGCCCCGGGACGGCTCAGGAGCTTCGCGCCGGTGCCGGGTCCTTCGACGATCGTGGCGAGCGCGATCGGATCCTCTGCTTCGACCGCGTCGCGGAGCACCTCGTAGATCGACGGCTCGTTCACGCCGTCACCAGTCGAACGGTTCGATGAAGAGATGGATCGTGCCACCGCAGGTGAGCCCCACGGCGAAGGCTTCGTCGTCGCTGTAGCCGAAGCTCACCATGCGTCGCTCACCGGTCTCGATGACCTCGAGCGCCTCGACGACCACCGCACCCTCCACACAGCCGCCCGACACGGAGCCGGCGACGTCGCCGTGTTCGGTGACAGCCATCGCCGCACCCGGGAGACGGGGCCCGGAACCCTCGAGATCGACGACCCGGGCGACGGCGACACGCGTGCCGAGGGCCGCCCAGCGGTCGAGATCCGAGAACAGTTCCTTCACGCACCCAGCATGCCTGCTCGCGGCGCGTTGCTCACGGTTCAGCAGCGGATGAGATCTCGTGCGTCGTCGAGCGCCTGACGGCTGCGAGCCAGCGCAGCGATGCTGGCGCCGGACCGGCGAAGGGTCTGGTGGGCTTCCCACCGGCGAGCGAGCTCTTGGAATCGAGCGTCGAATCCGGCAATGTCGGTGTGGTTCCTCATGGGTCCCACGGTAACGAATCGGCGACCGTCGATTCGAAGAACTCTCAGGGTCAGATGGCGCTTGGGCAAGTGTTTCGAAGGGCAATAGGCCCACTCGCCGTGATATCCTCGGTCCATGGCCCGCTACGAAGTGAAAGACATGGACGCGGTCGATCGCCACATCCTGCGCGAGCTGGCCCACGCCGGTCGGGTCAGCTTCCGCGAACTCGGCGATCGGGTCGGCCTGTCGGCCCCTGCGGTGACCGACCGGGTCCGGCGCCTCGAGCGGGAGGGCGTGATCGCCGGGTACCAGGCGGTCATCGACCCGTGCGCCTTCGGATTCCCCATGCTCGTGGTCGTGCGGGTGCATTCCGCCGGGCCCCGGGCAACCGGCATCGACGAGTTGGCGCGGAACATGCCTGAGGTGGTCGAGTGCCATCGCGTCACTGGGAGCGAAAGCCACGTCATGCGGGTGCGGGTCCGCGACGTCGACCATCTCAACGAGGTGGTCGAACAGTTCTGGGAGTTCGGCGACACCATCACCAACCTCGTCACCACCACCCCCGTGCCGGTCCGCCCGGTGCCCATGGACTGACTGGATGGACTGAGGGTCAGGGATTGCGGCGCTCGAGTTCGTAGCGAGCCCAGCCCAAGCACAGCGCCATACCGATCACGATCACCAGCAGGCCCGGCCAGGTGTCGGCCCACGTCACCTCACCGAGAAAGCCCTGACGGATCATGCGCATGACGTTGGTCACCGGGTTCACCCGGGCGACCGTCTTCATCCAGCCCTGGAGCAGGGCGATCGGCACCTGCCCGATCGACGGGAACATCAGCAGGAACGACACCATCTGGACCAACGCCATCGCCTTGATGTCCCCCATCCGCAGCACCACGGCGAGCCCGAACGACCCGAGCACGAGTGCGCCACCCACGCCGCCGACGTAGACCAGCACCAGCCCGAGCAGCCCTCCGGGGAAGTCGGCGTCCTGGACCAGCGAGGCGATGAGCACGACCGTGATCGGGACCACGGCTCGTACGGCTGTGTAGACCAGGGGCGCCAGAAGGATGGTGCTGCGCCGGATCGGGCTCACGAGCAGGCGATCGATGAACCCGTTGTCGAGATCGTTGGCCACCGCACCGGCGGTGCCGACGCCGGCGAACGACGCCCCCTGCAGCAGGGCGAATGCGGCGACCCAGTTGATGATCTTCGCCGTCGGATACCCCTCGACCTGCGAGATCCCGTCGAAGCTGCCGGTGAACGCGATCACGAAGAACAGCGGCATCACGACCATCGGCAGGAGGATCGACGGCATCCGCATCAACCGGATGAGGTTGCGCTGGGCCAGCACCGCGATCGAGGGCACGGTGGCCACATAGTCGCCGCGGCGGTTCTCCACGGCGGTCACGAGCTCGCCAACCGTGCGAGATAGGCCCGATACGACAGGCTCAACGACACGACCGCAACGAGGATCGTCAGACTCACGGCCTGACCGAAATCGGCCCAACTCCACCCGGTGATGACCAGCTCCCGGGTGGGGTTGATGATGAGTGTGATCGGGTTGACCTCCGCGACCTGCTGATACCAGCCCTTCATCAGCTCGGTCGGAAAGAAGGCCGACGACACGAAGATCGCCACGAAGATCAAGGGGAACATCGCCTGCGTGGCCTCCGGGCTTCCCGTGCGCAGGGCCACCATCAGCCCGAACCCGGCGAGCGCGACGCCGAGCAGGACGCTGATGATCACGAGGGCCACGGCACCGAGCAGGCCGCTCTTCACCGGAGCCCCGAAGGCGAGGAAGACGCCCATCAGCACGACGGACTGGAAGGCGGCCGACGCCGCGGCGCCGCCGATCCGACCGACGAGGATCGATTGGCGGGCCACCGGGCTCGAGATCAGCCGATCGAAGAAGCCCGTCTCGATGTCGGTGGCCATGTCGCTGCCGGCATTGGCCGAGTTGAACGAGATGCCCTGAAGGATGGCGCTGGGCAGGATGAACTGGAGGAAGGAATCGACCTCGGGGAAGTCGGGCAGACGCGTGGCGTCGGCGAACTGGGCGGCGTACACGGCCGCCATCACGAGCGGGAAGATCAGCCCGGGCAGCCAGTTGGCCGGGTTGCGAGCCGTCGCCAGCGTGGCCCGCGCCGTCAGGGCCCAGGTTTGCTCGGCGACCACCCGCAAATGCGGGCGTGGCGGGTCGAGGGCGGCGGTCATGCCGAGTCGGCCTCGGCCCCTTCGAGACGACGACCGGTGGCGTCGGCGAACACGTCGTCGAGGCTCGGGGAGTCGAGCTCGAGATGGGCCACCGCCACCCCCTGCTCGTCGAGCGCTCGCACCACCTCCGCGAGATGGGCCGCCCCTCCCCGCAGACCGATCGCGAGACGGCCGGCCCGAGCGGGGCGCTCGTCGCCGAAGCCGGCGAGCACGCGGGCCGCGGTGTCGGCCATCACGGTGTCGGCCAGTTCGACCCGCAGGGTCGGGTCGCCCACCTGGTCCTTGAGCGTGCCCGGGTCGCCCTCCCGCACGATCCGCCCACCGTCGATGATGGCGATGCGTCCGGCGAGCTGGTCGGCTTCCTCGAGGTACTGGGTGGTGAGGAACACCGTGGTGCCCTCGTCGTTGAGCGTACGCACCTCTTCCCACACCGCCTGACGGCTGGTCGGGTCGAGCCCCGTGGTGGGTTCGTCGAGGAAGAGCACGACGGGCCGGTGGATCAGCGCGAGCGCCAGATCGAGGCGGCGGCGCATGCCGCCGGAGTAGGTACCGACCCGGCGATCGGCGGCCGCAGTGAGGCCCACGCGCTCGAGCAGCTCCCCGCATCGCTTGTGGGCGACCTTGCCACCGAGTCCGTGGAGGATCGCCTGGAGACGCAGGAGTTCGGTGCCGGTCATCAGCGGGTCGATCGCCGCGTCCTGGAGGGCGACGCCGATCGACCGCCGCACCGCGGTCGGCTCCTTCACCACGTCGAAGCCGGCCACGCGGGCCACCCCGGCAGTGGGACGCAGCAGGGTGACGAGCATGCGCACGGTCGTCGACTTGCCGGCCCCGTTGGGGCCGAGGAATCCGAAGATCTCACCGGCGTCCACTTCGAGGTCGATGCCGTCCACCGCACGGAGGTCGCCGAACTCCCTGACCAGACCTTCGGCCACCACCGGCTTCGCCGTCATCTGTGCCCCCTCGAATGCATTCGGGTCACGGTAGCGGTGTGCTCGCCGAGACCCGCGCCGGTGCGCGCCGGCTCAGGGGGTGGGCGCAGCGACGCAGCCGTTGAGGCCCGGCACGGCGTAGAGCTCCTCGCCGACCTCGACGAAGGGGCCGTAGCACCGCGCTGCGATCTCGAGACCCTCCTCGCCGATGAGCTCGTCGATGTCGGCCTCGATCCCGGCGATCTCGGACACGAGCTGATCGCGACGTTCACGAGCCGAATCGACATCGGATCGCTGCTCGAGCCAGTTGTCGACCGGGATCGCGGCGAGTCCGACGCCCACCCCGAGGGTGGCGGCGAACAGTCCGGCCCGCACGAGTCGGCCGGTGCGGGGCGCCGTGGGCTGCTCAGCCATGGGCGACGCTCACGATGCACCGCCGGCGAGGGCGGCGCGGCCGCGGAAGGCTGCCGACTCGCCCAACTGCTCCTCGATGCGCAACAGCTGGTTGTATTTCGCCACCCGGTCGGAACGGGCCGGGGCACCGGTCTTGATCTGGCCGCAGTTGGTGGCCACGGCGAGATCGGCGATGGTGTGGTCCTCCGTCTCGCCGGAGCGATGCGACATCACGGAGGTGTAGCTCGCCCGCGTGGCCATCTCGACGGCCTCGAGCGTCTCGGTCAACGACCCGATCTGGTTCACCTTCACCAGGATCGAGTTGGCGGTCGCCGAGGCGATCCCGCGCGACAGGCGCTCGGTGTTGGTGACGAAGAGGTCGTCGCCCACGAGCTGGCAGCGGCTGCCGAGTTGATCGGTGAGGTTCTTCCAGCCGTCCCAGTCGTCCTCGGCCATGCCGTCCTCGATCGACACGATCGGGTAGCGCTCGCAGAGCCCGACGTACTCGGCGATGATCTCGTCGGAGCTGAGCTCTCTTCCTTCGGAGGCCAGCGTGTAGACGCCGTCGGCGTAGAACTCGGTGGAGGCCACGTCCATGGCGATCGCCATGTCGGTGCCCGGGGTGAGGCCGGCGAGTTCGATCGCCTCGATGAGCAGCTGCAGACCTTCCTCGTTGGAGCCGAGGTCGGGGGCGAACCCACCCTCGTCACCCACGGCCGTCGACAGGCCACGATCCTGCAGGACCTTCTTGAGCACGTGATACGCCTCGACCCCCCAGCGCATGGCCTCGGAGAACGACGTCGCGCCCACCGGCATGAACATGAACTCCTGGTAGTCGACGGAGTTGTCGGCGTGCTCGCCGCCGTTGAGCACGTTCATCATCGGCACCGGCAGCACGTGGGCATTGGCACCACCCACGTGGCGCCAGAGCGGGATCTCGAGTTCGGCGGCCGCGGCCTTGGCCGTCGCCAGCGAGACGCCGAGGATGGCATTGGCGCCCACCCGGCCCTTGTTGTCGGTGCCGTCGACGGCGATCATGGCGGCGTCGACCGCACGCTGGTCGACGGCGTCGAGTCCGACGACCGCGTCGGCCAGCTCACCGTTGGTGAAGCCGACTGCGGTGAGCACGCCCTTGCCGGCGAGGCGGTCGCCACCGTCACGGAGCTCGACGGCTTCGAAGGCGCCGGTCGAGGCACCGCTCGGCACCATCGCCGAGCCGATGGCGCCGGAGTCGAGTTCGATCTCGACTTCGACGGTGGGGTTGCCTCGGGAATCGAAGACCTCTCGGCCGTGGACTCGTTCGATGGTGCTCACTGGATGATCCTCATGTGCGGGAGAAGTGGGTCGGATGTTACCGGCCATCGCGCGCAGCGTGAGGTATTCGCGCGATCCGCGCGACGGCCTGGGGTTCCGAGAACACTCCGACCGCCGGGGGAACTCAGTCAGTCTCGCGCTGCTTGGCCTGGTTCCACAATGCCGCCAACCGATCTTCTTCGGCGACGGCGAGATCGAGTCCCTCGGCCCCGGCCAGTTCCTCGACCGTGCGGAAGCGACGCTGGAAACGGCCGGCGGCACCGCGCAGGGCGGACTCGGGGTCGACGTCGAGGC
>JBDQKM010000185.1:0-6277 GCA_040263275.1 Acidimicrobiales bacterium | reverse complement strand
CGGCCACGGCCCTTGGGGGCGAGCACCTGGGTGACCAACGGTTCGTCGCGACCCGAGCCGAGGAGCTCGAGCGTCTCCGGCTGCTTGCGGGCACCCTTCGGCGGGAACACCGTCGTGATCTCGAGTCCCTCGAGGTAGGCCTCGGCTTCGACCTTGACCACATCGCCGACGCCGACCCCGTCGGGAACCAGCGTTCCGTCGAGTACTCCCTTCGGCTTCTTCGCCCCCGCAGCACGCCACGTCCAGGTGCCGTCGTCGCGAGTAGAGGTGAGTTCGATGTCCAGCCTGCGTGCCACGGGCAGCAACGGTAGCGGCGCCCGCACCCCGGAGCGACTCTCCGGGGTGCGGTTCACGCAGAATTCAGAGCTGCAGTGACTTGGTCTGCAGGAACTCCTCGATGCCGTAGGGCCCGTTCTCACGGCCGTAGCCCGACTGCTTGTAGCCCCCGAAGGGGGCCTGGATGTTGAAGCTGCCACCGTTGACGTCGACGGCACCGGTGCGCATCCGCCGGGCGACCTTCATCGCCCGCTCGTCGGATCCCCACACGCCACCGGCCAGCCCGTAGGGGCTGTCGTTGGCGATCGCGATGGCGTCCTCGTCGTCGTCGTAGGCGATGACCGACAGCACCGGGCCGAAGATCTCCTCCTGGGCGATGGTCATCGAGTTGTCGACGTCGGCGAACACGGTCGGCTTCACGTAGTAGCCGGTGTCGAGCCCCTCGGGCTTGCCGAGCCCACCGGCCACCACGCGGGCGCCCTCGTCGATGCCCTTCTGGATGTAGCCCTGCACGCGATCCCACTGGGCCTGCGAGATGAGTGGGCCGAGGTGCATGCCCTCCTCGGTCGGCGACTTGACCTCCATCGCCTCGGCCGCCGCGGCGGCGATGGCAACGCCCTCCTCGTAGCGGGAGCGGGGGAGCAGCATCCGGGTGTGGGCGGTGCAGGTCTGGCCGTTGTTCAGGTAGGCGGCGAAGACACCGCCACCGATCGCGGCGGCATAGTCCTCGACGTCGTCGAGAATGATGTTGGCCGACTTGCCACCGAGCTCGAGCGCGACCCGCTTGACCGTGCCGGCCGCGACCTCGGCCACCCGCTTGCCGGCCCGCGTGGAGCCGGTGAACGACACCATGTCGATGTCGGGGTGCTCGGCGATGCGTTCGCCGACCTCGGGACCGGTGCCCATCACCATGTTGAACACGCCGGCCGGGAGACCGACATCATGGATGATCTCGGCCAGGATGTAGGCGTTGAGCGGCGCGATCTCGGTCGGCTTGAGCACGACGGTGCAGCCAGCGGCGAACGCGCCGCCGATCTTGCAGACGATCTGGTGGAGCGGGTAGTTCCACGGCGTGATGCAGCCGACCACACCGATGGGCTCCTTGACCACGAGGCTGTTGCCGATCGTCTCTTCCCACTGGACCTCGCCCAGCAGGTTGGCGTAGCTCTCCATGTTCATCATCGGGAGCCCGGCCTGGATCATGCCGGCCCAGGTGATCGGCATGCCGACCTCTCCGGCGACGACCTCGGCGATCTCACCGCTGCGGGCGGCCAGGCCCTCGTGGAGACGCTGGAGGTACTTCTGTCGCTCCTCGACGTCGGTCTGGCTCCACGACTCGAACGCCGCCTTGGCCGCGGCGACGGCCTTGTCGACGTCGGCGGCGACGCCGTTGGGGATGCGGCCCATCACTTCCTCGGTCGACGCATTGATCACGTCGATCGTGCCGGCACCCTCGGAGGCAACCCAGGCCCCGTCGATGTAGATCTGGTCGTACTCGCGCATTGCTGGCCTCGTTGTCGGTTGGCAGGTGGAACTCGCACCACTGTGCCACCTGTGACGAGTACCCGTCACCCCAGGTACCTAGGTCCCTGTTGCGGAGACGCCCGGCGGCGCATCCTCGGGTTGCGTCAACACCGGCGCGCCTCCGAACGGACCCCGATGACCTCTTCTCGCAGCCGCCGACTCCTCGGCGGCCTTCTCGCGCTCCTCACCCTCGTCGCGTCGTGCGCATCCGACGACCAGTTCGCCGGCGAGGTCGCCATGGCACCCGACGTGGAGATCGGCGACGACACGATCGTGCCGCTGATCGACCTGTCCGAGTTCGCCGTGCGCGGCGATCTCGCCGTGCCCGAGGGTCGGGTGGTCCTCGACGTGCTCAACGTGGGCGCGGCGCCCCACAACCTGCGACTCGCCGGTGGGCCCATCACCCCTGAGTTGGGTGCCGGGCAGGGATCCCTCCTCGATCTCGGAGAGCTCGCGCCGGGCAACTACGAGCTCTTCTGCGAGATCCCGGGCCACCGCGAGTCCGGCATGACGACCACACTCGAAGTGGTTCCCGAGGCCCAGGCCGAGGCCATCACGATCTCGACCGAGCGCTCCGACGAGCCCGACTGGGCTCACCTCGATGCGGCGATGATCGAGTCGATCCAGGCCTTCCCGGCCGAGACCGAGGGAACCGGCAACGTCGCGCTCGAGCCGACGATCCTGCCCGATGGGACGAAAGAATTCGATCTCACGGTCGCCATCACCCCCTGGGAAGTCTCACCGGGGCAGATCGTCGACGCCTGGACCTACAACGGCATGGTCCCGGGGCCGGAGATCCGGGTCGATGTCGGCGACACCGTCAGGGTCAACGTGCAGAACGACCTTCCGTTGGGCACCGACATCCACTGGCACGGCATCCCGACCCCCAACGACCAGGACGGGGTCGCGCCGATCACGCAGGATCTCATTCTGAGCGGCGACAGCTACACCTACGAGTTCGTGGCCGAGCGGGCGTCGCTGGGCATGTACCACGCCCACCATCACGGTCAGATGGCGATCCCCAACGGCCTGTTCGGCGTGTTCACGATCGGTGAGATCCCGGTGCCACGGGGCCAGGTCATCAACGGCACGGTGATCCCCGAGGACCTCGTGATCAGCCAGGAGATCCCGATGGTGCTCAACGACGCCGGCGTGATCGGCTACTCACTCAACGGCAAGTCGTTCCCGGCCACGGAGCCCTATTTCGCCGCTCCGGGGGAGTGGCTCGCCATCACGTACTACAACGAGGGGCTGCAGATCCATCCGATGCATCTCCATCAGTTCCCTCAACTGGTCGTGGCCAAGGACGGGTTCCCGCTCGACAACCCGTACTACGCCGACACGATCAACGTCGCCCCCGGTGAGCGCTACACGGTGCTCGTCAATCCCGATCTCGAGGGAACCTGGGTGTGGCACTGCCACATCCTCACCCATGTCGAGCGCGACGAGGGCATGTTCGGCATGGTGACGGCGCTGGTGGTCGCCTGAGGTCCGGCGACCACCACGTCACGCCGTGACGAGGTCTGCGGGGTCGGTGTTGGCCCCGCAGACCACCACCGCCACCCTGGCGCCCACAGGGGCCGTCCAGGCGCCGCTGTGGACCGCGGCGTAGGCCGCGGCACCGCCGTGCTCCGTGACGATCTGTGCGCTGTGCCAGAGCGCCCTGCGGGCGGCCACGATCGCCTCGTCGGGCACGACCACCGACTCGACGCGGTCGCGGAGGACCGACCACGGGATCTCGCCGAGCTGGCGCGCGCCGAGCGAGTCGGCCGCGATGCTGTCGATCTCTACCGGCACCGGGCCACCGGCGTCGACGGCGGCCCGCAGGCACGCGCAGTGGGCCGGCTCGACGGCCACGATCCGCACGTGGGGGAGTGCCGCAGCGATGCCGGCGGCCAGTCCGCCGCCACCGACGGCCACGACCACCGTGTCGATCCCCTCGATCTGCTGTTCGATCTCGATGCCCACGGTGCCCTGGCCGGCCACGGTGAGCGGTGCGTCGTACGGATGGATCGCGAGCGCGCCGGACTCGGTCATGCGCGCGTCGCACGCAGCCTGCGCATCGGCGTAGTGGGCGCCGGTGACCCGCACATCGGCACCGAGGACCCGCAGCCGGGCGACCTTGACCGCCGCCGACGAGGTCGGCACGAAGATCTCGGCGCGAACGCCCAGTTCACGGGCAACGTGAGCCACGGCGATGCCGTGATTCCCTCCTGACGCGGCGATGAGCCCCGCGTCGGGAACTCCCTGCGCGAGCGCCGAGTTGAAGCTGCCTCGGGCCTTGAACGAGCCGCCGTGCTGGAACAACTCCAGCTTCAGGGCGATGCCGTCGAGATCCATGACGGGGGTGCGTCGCACACGACCGGCGATGCGGCCATGGGCAGCGTCGACCGCCACGCGCGTGATCATCGTCGTGCCTAGTGAGCGAGTCGGCGCGGGGTGAAGGCCATGCTGAAGGTGTCGGTGGGCGTCTCGGCCAGGGGAGTGGCGACCTGCTCGACGGTGGGGCCGATCCCGAGGGGCGCCAAGGCATCGATGTCGAGGTCGTAGATCTCGGCGGCCGTCTGCCCGAGCACCTTGCGCAGATCGGCTTCGGTCCAGTCATGGAAGGTGTGCCGGAGCGACTCGAGGGTGTACGGGTAGGTGCCTTCCTTGTGGGGGTAGTCGCTGCCCCACATCACCTTGTCGACGCCGAGCTTCAGGATCGCGTCGGCCTCGTCGGGCGACGGCATACTCGCCCCCATCCAGCAGTTGCGATGGAAGTAGTAGGAGGGCTCGCGGGGGAGCAGGTCGTCGGGCGCCGGCAGCTCACCGACGCGGCCGTTGCGGGCGAAGAGCCCCCAGTACACGTCCATGCGGGCGAGCACGTCGGGCACCCAACCGACGGCCTGTTCGGTCATGACGAAGCGCAGACCGGGGAAGCGCTCGAAGACGCCACCGATGATGAGGTGCCAGAGGCTCCGATTGGCGAAGAACGGCACCTCCATCAACATCAGCATGTTGCGGCCGGGGGCTCCGTCGATGTCGGGGATCCCGGCGCCACCGTGCTGGTTGATCGGCAGCCCCGTTTCCTGGGCTGCGGCCCAGACCGGGTCGTAGATCGGGTCCCAGAGTGCCGGCACGCCCGCGTCGGGCGGGATGGCGGAGAACAGGATGCCCTTCAGGCCGCGCTCCTTGGCCCAGTGGATCGTGGCCACCGCCGCGTCGATGTCGTTGGGGAAGATCTGGGCGAGGCCGGCACGGCGGCCCGGGAGTTCTGCACACCAGTCGGCCAACCATCGGTTGTGTGCGGTCAGCCCTGCCTGCCGTTGCTCGTGTTCCAGCCCACTCGCCGGCGGCCGCACGACGAGCTGACCGGTCGGGAAGAAGGGCGGCACCGTGTTGGGGAAGACGATCTCCGCCGATTGCAGGTCGCCCTCGAGCTCGCGCTGGCGATAGTCGTTGTCCCAGTTGCGCACCCGCGTCGGGTCCGTCAGATCGGTGAACGGGTTGACGTAGGCGGCCGCCCAGGCCTCGAAGTCGTCGTGGTGGGTCGACGGGAGGTAGGCCTTGTAGGCGGGGATGTCGGCCCCGGCATGACAGTCGGCCGAGATGATGGTGTAGCGGTCCTGAGCCATGTCGCGTGTCTATCGCAGGTCGGCGACGAACCGGAATCCTCGCCCGTGCACCGTCTTGATCACCCGCTGCTGCTTCCCGTCGTCGTCGAGGGCCTTGCGGGCGAAGGCGATCCGCGAGGAGAGGGCCGCTTCGGACACGAATCGGTCACCCCAGACGTTGTCGAGGAGGTCGTTCTTGGTGACGAGCTCGCCGGCCCGCTCGAGCAGGTACACGAGCACGTCGAACACCTGTGGTTCGACATGGATCAGCACACCGTTGCGCCGCACCTCGTGGCGGGCGAGATCGACCTCGGTGTCCTCGAACCGGAAGACCTCGCCCTCCTCGGGCGCCGCAGCGGCGCCGGCGACCACGAGCAGGTCGCGGGCGGCCGCGGCGAGCCCGGCGAGGTCGGTGCCCGCGGGCCGCCCCAGCTCGGCCTGGAGGGCCTCCTCGTGTTCGTGAAAGATCGACCGCAGGACGGGGATTCCCTGCGTACGCGGGATCGTCGCCCAGAGACGGGCGGCGCGATCGTCGTCGCCGAGATGGCGGGCGGCGCCGGCGGCGGCCCGCAGCGTCATCGCCATGCCCTCCATGTCGCCACCGACGACCGTCGTGTCGACCGATGTGCGGAAGTGGGGACCGCGGCCTGCCACCCGTCGGCGATCGCCGCGGTCGCGCCGGCGATCCGGTTGGCCGTCGACACCGCCCAGGGCACGCCGGACTGCCGGGCCGCATCGAGGGCCAGCGCCGTCGAGCGTCGGGCGGCGTCGACCGACCCGCCCCGGAGGTGATGGAACGTGAGCGTGACAGCTCCCCACACGACCGTGATCGCCTCCTGCGTCGCCTGGGCCTCGTCGACGAGCGCCTCGAGTGCCTCGAT
>JBDQKM010000184.1:0-6320 GCA_040263275.1 Acidimicrobiales bacterium | reverse complement strand
TCCTGGCCCTCGCCGCCACCCTGGTGGGACACCCCTCCCCCGGTGCCGCGCCGAACTGGACCCCCCGTCAGCGTCGCGTCGACGAGCTCCTCGGGACCGCCCTCGATCCCGACCTGGGCGCGGCCGCGACGCTCGAACTCAGCTCCGGGGATCCGCTCCAGTCCGACATCGAACTCGACGACGTGCTCGACGGGCTCGAACGCTTCGTCCCGCCCGAACGCGACTCGCCGGTCGAAGCCCTGGTGTCGATCGGCGCGGCGGTGCGCGTCGCCGACTCGATGCCCGACGTGCTCCTCGTGATCGCCGAACAGGCCCGGCGAGCGCTCCAGGCTTCGACCGTCACCATCGGTCGCCTCGACCACGAGTCCGAGGAATACGAGACACTCCTCAATGTCGGCGACGTCGTACACGGGAAGGAACGATTCCCGGCCGAAGAACGCCACGGCCCGACCGACCATCCCGGCCTCGACTCGATCTTCGCCGGCCAGGGCTACGTCCGCGCCACCGACGACGGTCGGGCCGACGACCCGGCCATCGTCTCGCTCTACCAGCGGGGCCTGCGATCCGAAGCAGCCTGGCCGATCAACATCGGCGAACGCGTGTGGGGAGTGGTGATCGCGACCACCAAGGCCGAGTCGAGCATCCTCGACCTCGCCACGCTCCGTCTCGTGGCCACCCACATCGCGGCAGCGGTCACGCAGGCCCAACGCATCGCCGAGTTCGAGGAGCTCGCGCTCCGCGATCCCCTCACCGGACTCGGCAACCGTCGGGTCCTCGAGGAACGACTGCGCGACGTGTTCAGCCGGCCGCCCGTCGACCGCCAGGACGTGGCCGTGATCATGTGCGACGTCGACGGCCTCAAGGTGGTCAACGACAACGAGGGCCATGCCGCGGGCGACTCGCTCCTGGTCGACGCCGCCCGCTCGCTGGCCGACGCGGCCGCGACCGTCGAGAACTCCGTGGTCTGTCGCATCGGCGGCGACGAGTTCTGCATCATCCTCGACGGCGGCGGCATGTTGTCCGCCCATCCGGTCACCGACCTGGCGCTCGCCCAGTTCGCCCGCACCGGCCACAACCGCTCACTGTCGTGCGGTGTCGCACTGGCCTCACCCGACATGCTCACGCCGGGCGACCTCCTGCGCGCGGCCGACGAGATGCAGTACGAGGAGAAGCGGCGGCGCAAGGGACTGCCACCGCTCGAAGAGCTGCCGATCGAAGGCGACCGGCGCCGCACCCGACGCGAATCCGACTGAGTTCAGTCCGCGACGGCGACGATCGAGCGCACCGCGTCGATCGCGGCGGCGGTCTCGCCATAGCTGAGCTTCACCACGGGCACCGACTCGACGAGCCGGGCCAGGCGGGAGAACACCGGTTGTCCTCCGGCCGCGAAGTCGAAGGTGTCGTCGAGCAGCAGATGCAGCGCCTCGGGCGGTTCGACAGGCGAGATCCGGGTCGCCGCCCCGGCCCGCCACTGCGGACAGATCACCGCCACCACCGGCGCCGGTCCCGATGAGGGGCCGATCCGGGACGGATCGATGTGCCACTCCCGGCAGGCCATGGCGCGAGCCACGCCCGCGAGGGTGCCGGACGGGGCGAGATCGGGAAACAGCGGAAACGACCCCGGGTCGAGCGCGATCGACTTCGCGAAGGGACGGATGTGGAGGTCGGCGTCGATCGCGGCGGCTTCGTCGGTCAGATAGGAGAAGCCGTCGGCCACGAGCGCGGTCGTCAGCGTCGACTTCCCGTGGTTGGACCCGCCCGGAAGCACCACGCCACGGCCGTCGATCGACACGGCGCCCGCGTGGAGCACCAGGTCGTCGGCTGCCGACGCCACCGCGAGATTGTTGACCTCGCCGACGGCGCGAAGGGCGACGGCGAGTCGCGACCCGAGGACGACCGGCTCGGCGTCGCCGGCGCGCACCGTCCAATGGGTCTCATCGGTCGCCTCGATCTCGATCGCGACCGACGGCGGTGTCTCGCACCAGAGTGGTGCGAGCACGGCCGCGATCGCGCTGCGGAGTTCTTCGTCGTCACAGCGAAGTCCCACACGTGCGTCCAAGGCCGCGAACGATCCCGACGTCGGCATGTCCACCGCCGGCGTGGCGCCGCGGTCGAGGATCGTCGACCGCGCCAAAGACGTCGCGCGCTCGCTCTGGAGCAGGCCGTCGGCCCGGAGCCGCGCCACTGTCTGCTCGACGTCGGAACGGATGTCGACCGGGGACACCCCGTACGCGTCGCCCAGCCGCACCGAGAGCTCGCCGATCGTCGCCGACTCGTCGAGGTGGGTCCAGATGGCCGCGGCCGAGCCGTTGAGTACGTGGAGGCGCCGGGTGACGAGATCGAAGAGGACGAGGTCGTCGCCCAATCGGGCCTCGAGGACCGCCGTGGCCTGGTCGGCAACTGGGCCCTCGTCGAAGCCGACGACGGCCGGCTGCGGATTCTCCGGAGCGGGCGCAACGAGGACGTGAACCGGGCCCTGCGGGCACGCGAGATCGAACTCGCGGGGCCGACGCAGTATGTCGACCGCTGGGGTCGCTTCTCCCCGAACGAGTTCTTCCAGGACGTGACGTTGTCGCCCGACCTGCCGATGGTCGCCGAGGTCAGCGCCGACCTGTTCGAGAAGGCGATGGAAGAGACCGTCGACGGAGTCGTCGTGCTCGACCCCTACGCCGTCGCCGCGGTGCTCCGGCTCAGCGGGCCGGTGCCGACCGACGAATTGACGCTCAACGCGCGCAATGTCGTGCCCTTCCTGCTGGAGGGGCAATACGTCGACTTCGCCGACGACGAGGACGGGCGGGTGCGCGCCCTGGCCCAGCTGGTCCAAGGGGCGTTCACCGCGGTCACCTCCGGGGAGTTGCCGGGGCCGGCCGTCGTGGCCGACGTGCTCGGCCCGGTCATCGACCAGGACCGCCTCGGCGTGTGGTGGGCCGCCGGCGACCCGCGGAGCGAGCTCGTCGAACTCGCAGGACTCGACGGCCGGTTCCCCCTGCCCGAGTCCGACATGGTGGCGGTCGTGCATCAGAACGCCGGTCAGAACAAGCTCGACACCCATCTGCGACGCTCGATCGACTACGCCCTGACGATCACCGACGGCGAGGCCGTGGGCACGATCCGCGTCACCCTCCACAACGAGCTCGAGGATCTCACCCTGCCCACCGCCGTCGTCGGCAGCAACGATCAGGGCTACCCGCTCGGCACCAACGTCGCCCGCCTCACCGTGCACAGCGGGCTCGACTTCCGCGCCGCCCGGATCGACGGTCGTGACGTGGTGATCGACCGGGAGATCGCGTTCGGCCACGACGCCCTCACCGCACTGATCGAGGTGCCCGCCGGCGACTCCGTGGTCCTGGAGGTCGACGTGGCCGGTCGCCTCGACGACGATGCGTACTCGCTACTGCTCCCCCATCAACCCCTGGTCAACGACGACGAGCTGACCGTGGCGGTGACGATCGACGGCGAGACACAGTCCCTGCCCACACCGGCGACGCTCACGCAGGACACGCTGCTCTCCCCCGTTCCCGGCTGAGCCGGACCCCGTCCGAATCCGGCAGGCGCCTCAAGCCGGTGCCCTCACTGCCGATCGAGAGGGTGGACCGCCAGGTCCCTCGCCCCTGCCCCTTTCGGCACCATGATCGCTCCTGCTCTCCGCCTCTCGACCGACCGACCCCGGCTCCGCCGTCGCATTGCCGCGGGCGCAGTCGTCGTGCTGGCGATGCTGATGACGACCGCGCCGGCCGGGGCCCAGTACGGCGGCGGGGTGAACCTCTTCGTCGATCCGACGCGGGTCGAGGTCGACGGCGCGTTCGACTACTTCGGCAGCGGTTGTCCCGCGGGGAGCACCGTCACCATCACGATCGACGGGTTTCCGGGCGTGCTCGCCACCACGGTCGCCTTCGACGACAGCTCCTACGCCGGGACCGACGTGGCCATGCCCGACGGTGTCATCGCCGGCCAGGACTACACCGTCCGGGCCAGTTGCGGCGGCAACGCGGACACTGCCGTCGCCCGCGCCGTGTGCAACGGTGGCACAGATCCGGTCGACGGGACGTGCCCCGACGGCCAGACGGTCGGCGGTCAGGATCCCACGGCCACGACGACGACCACCACCCCCGGCAACGGTTCCGACGGCAATGGCTCCGACGGCAATGGTTCCAGCGGCAATGGCTCCGATGGGAATGGCTCCGGCGGCACGGGCGGTACCGGCCCCGACCTCGCGGTGACCGGTGCCTGGTTCGCCGAACAGGCAGCCCAGCTCGGGGTCACGCTGATGGCGATGGGTGGGTTCCTCGTCCTCTTCGCGACGAAGCGCCGCGAACGCGCGACGGCCTGAGCGTCAGTCCGCGCGGCGGCGCCGGCGTCGGAGCAGCCAGCCGAGGACCTCACTGAGCATGGCGCCGAGCACGGCCGCGACCACGATCACCAGCCACAGCGGCCAGGTGCCGTCGAGGAAGAGCCAGTTGACCTCGGTGTCGTCGCGGTTCTGGCCGATGAAGGCGATCAGGGCGATGGCCACCACAGCCGCGCCGACCACGGTGGCCAGGCCGGTCGACTCCTTGGCTTCCTCGACGAGTGGCTCTTCCGACATGGTCCTTCGATTCCTTCTTCTCCCGCGAGACGATTCCGTCCGCTGCCGCGAGACTAGACCACGCGTGCGAAGCTGATCCCGTGCGCGTACTCGTGAGTGGATCCACCGGCCTCATCGGCGAAGCCCTCGTTCGTGGCCTCCTGGCCGAAGGCCACCAACCGGTGCGGCTCGTCCGTTCCCGCCGGCCCGACGATCTCCCTTCGGCGACCTGGGACCCCGCCGCCGGCACCATGGACGACGATGCCCTCGACGGTGTCGACGCCGTCGTCCACCTCGCCGGTGAGGGCATCGCCGAGAAGCGCTGGACGCAGGCCCAGAAGGCGCGGATCCTCGACAGCCGGGTTGCGGGAACCACCCTGCTCGCCGAACGGATCGCCTCTGCCACCACCCCGCCGTCGGTGTTCGTCTCGGGTTCTGCCATCGGCTTCTACGGCGACCGCGACGACGAACGGCTGACCGAGACGAGCGAACCGGGCACCGGATTCCTGGCCGACGTCGTCGCCGCCTGGGAAGGCGCGACCGCAGTCGTGCCCACTCCTCCCACGCGTGTCGCCCACATCCGCACCGGCATCGTGCTGTCGGCCGACGGTGGCGCACTTGCGCCCCAACTGCCCTTCTTCAAGCTCGGCATCGGGGGTCGGATCGGTGACGGCAGCCAGTGGTGGAGCTGGATCTCGATCGACGACATGGTCCACGCCCTTCTCTGGCTGCTGACCAACGACGTGCACGGTGCGGTCAACCTCACCGCCCCGACTCCGGTGACCAACGCCGAGTTCACCAAGACACTCGGCAAGGTCCTGCGGCGCCCGACCATCCTGCCCATTCCGAAGCCGGCCCTGTGGCTTCGGTTGGGGCGCGAGCTCACGCAGGCGCTGCTCTACACGAGCCAGCGAGTCGAACCGGCCGTGCTGAGCGACCGGGGCTACGAGTTCCGTCACCCCGACCTCGAGAGCGCACTGCGAGCGGTGCTCGACCGCCCCGAGTGACGGCTCAGCGCTCGACGGCGACGACCGGGTAGAAGGCGACCCGGCCGGCGATGGCCTCGGCCCCGTCCTTCGGGCTCGGGTAGTACCAGGCCGCATTGGAGGCTCGCTGACCGTCGACCTCGATGTCCCAGTAGGCCGCGACCCCCTTCCACGGGCACGAGGTGGAGTGATCGGAGTCGACGACGAAACGTCGATCGAGGGCGTCGATCGGGAAGTAGGCGTTGCCTTCCACGATCTCGATGTCGTCGCTCTGTGCGATCACGGTGCCGTTGAAACTCGCGGTGGCCATGGGGTCACTCCGGTGTCGGGGGGTCATCGATGCAACTCCGGGGCGGCGCCGGGAATTCCCTCAGGGCGAGATGACCCAGACGTCGTCGGGCATGTCGGCCTCGAACCGCTTCACGACCTCACCGACCCGGCGCTCCGCGCCGTCCCACACGAACAGGGCCTCGTCGGCGACCTGACGAAGCCACCCGTTGCGTCGATCCATCGCCTGTCCGGCCCGCTGCCCGGACTCGGGGGCCTTGCGTTCGAGCTGCACGACGGCCGTCGCGCCCTCGACGAGTTGGCCGAAGCGACGGCGCGACTCGGCCGGCCACTTCGCATCCGGATCCGGGTAGGGCAGCACCGCCACGTAGGGCACCCCGGCCGCGACCGCCGCTTCGGCCAACTCGTCGAGGGCGCGACGGCCGTCGTGCAGCTCGAACGCAAGGCCCCCGAGTCCGGGCAGCGGGCCGGACAGGCGATGG
>JBDQKM010000183.1:0-6371 GCA_040263275.1 Acidimicrobiales bacterium | reverse complement strand
CTCGACGCCGCCGCGATCGCGGCCATGGACGCCGAGGAATTCGCGGCCATCTGCCGCACCAAGCCGGCGCTCCACCGCTTTCCGGCGGCGATGGCCGGCCGCATCCAGGAGATGTGTCGCCACGTCGTCGATCACTACGACGGCGACGCCGCCGCGATCTGGCGCCGGGTCCGGCGGGCCGAGGTCGTGCGGGAGCGGCTCGCCGCGGTGCCCGGGTTCGGTCCGGAGAAGGTGCAGATCTTCACCGCCGTCCTGGCCAAGCGATTCGATCGCCGCCCGACGGGCTGGGAAGAGGTCGCGGGCGTCTTCGCCGACGACGAGTTGCGTTCGGTCGCCGATCTCGATTCCCCCGAAACCCTGGTGGCCCTGCGGGAGCGGCGGCGAGCCATGAAAGCGGCGGGCAAGTCCAAGACCGACTGACCCCCGCCGCCCGGTGTCAGACACTCGTCACGCGGTCGATGATCTCGTGATCAGGAGGTTGCGCTGACGGTCGAGCCATCCCAACAACACCGCGATCGCCCGCGGGTCGTGGCGAAGATGGTGACCGGCACCGGCGATGATCCGGAGGTCGGCCGAACCGTGGGCATCGGCGACCTCGCGGGCGTCGAACACCGGCACGATCTCGTCGTCGGATCCGTGGAGCAGCATCAGCTCACGAGGCGCGAGGCGGGCGGCCGACTGCGAGGCCCGCGTGGCCGAGAGTTCGGCGGCCCACTCATCGAAGTCACGGGGGAATCGTTCGTCACGGACGATACGCATCTCGCGGGCGAGCACCAGCAGCTTGCGCGGGTTGCGGGCCCAATCGTCGAAGTCGGCCGGCACGCCGACCGCGGCGACGCCGTCGATCTGTGGGTCGCGGGCGGCGGCGTCGATGGCCAGCGCGCCACCGGTGCCGAACCCGACGATCCAGACACCATCGCAGGTGACCGATTCTCGGAGGTGGGTGACCGCCCCGGCGAGATCACGACGCCATCCGGCGAGCGAGAAGTCGCCCTGCGAATCACCCACACCTCTGCTCGAGAACGTCAGCGCGGCCCAGCCCGCCTCGGTCGCGGCCCGGTCGGCGAGTTCGGGGAAGCTCGAGGTCGAGTTGATGCCGCCACCGGCCTCCGCCGGGAACCCGTGGGCGATGACCAGTCCGGGCTGCGCCGTCGGGTGGATCTGCGCGGGGCGGGCCAGGTGGGCCGCGAGTTCGTTGCCGTCGACCGTGAACCGGCGGTCCACGACGGTCAGATCTTCCGGAGTCGGTAACCCCGGTTGCGGGCCTCGGCGAGGGTGTCGGGCCCGAAGGTCTGGGCGTGCGATCCCGATGCGAGTTCCTCGATCACAGACTCGTCCTCGACGTCGTCGAGGTCGTAGACGACCTGCACGCGCTTGTCGCCCAGGAATCGGGTCTCTTCGAATCGGCTCGGTCGCTCCATACCCCCAAACATAGCGGTCAAAACGAGGCGTCCCGGGACCTGACGGCCCCGGGACGTCCCGAATTCTCGCTGGATTCCCGGGGGTGGTCGTGCCTCACTCTCGAGCGATGAACTCGCAAGTGCGCACCGACAGGCGTGACATGTCCCGTCCCACTGATCCCAGGGGTGGAGCTGGCTTGGTTTGCGCCAGTGGTCCAGCAGCCGTGCTAGCGGCCAGCCACCTCCAAGGTCACAGATCTACTACTCACGTTGGGACCACCTCCTCTCTTTGGTCCTTCCAGTGAACCACATGACGAGGGGTGGTGGGAATCGTTTACGCCTCGTCGCCCACGGCGCCGATGGCGACCAGATACTGCATCTGCAGATCGAGCACGCAGACCACGTCGACGGCATCGGGGCCGTCTTCCTCGACCGAACGGGCCACGACTGCGTCGATCGCCGCGTCGTCGGGAGCCACGGCGCCCTCCCGGCGCATGTCGTCGCCGGCCAACTCCTGCCCGTAGCGGGACGCGGCTCCCACCTCACCGAACCAGTCGAGATGCCACCCGAGGATCTGTGCGACGTCGTCGTAGCTGAGCCGCGCCGTGACCTCGTCGGGCAGTCGGTCGCCGATCCAGACCGAGGCATCGTGGAGGTCGTAGACCGCCGGCGGCCGATCGACCGCGGTCTGCGCCACCGCCTGGCCGACGGCCACGAAGGCGATGGCCGTGACCACCACGGCACCCACGATGAAAAGGACGAGAGTCATCACCGTTCACGATACGGCCGGACGCGACGAAGGGCCGCCCCGGAGGACGACCCTTCGCTCGAGTACCGATGCAACAGCCCGGTCCGGCCGATGCGGTTCACATCCGGAATCCGACTTCGTCAGATTCCGATGCGCTGGGCGAGCAGCTCGCGATGGTAGGTCGGGTCACCGAACAGCAGCTCCGAGCTCTTGGCCCGCTTGAAGTAAAGATGGGCGGGGTGCTCCCAGGTGAAGCCGATGCCACCGTGGATCTGGATGTTCTCCGCCGCCGCGTGGAAGTAGGCCTCGGAGCAATAGCTCTTGGCGAGCGAGGCGACCTGGCCGAGCTCGTCGTTCATCTCCGCGGCGCACCAGCCGGCGTAGTAGGCGGCCGACTTGGCCGACTCGACCTCGAGCAGCATGTCGGCGCACTTGTGCTTGATCGCCTGGAACGAGCCGATCGGCCGACCGAACTGCACGCGCACCTTGGCGTATTCGACCGACATCTCGAGGCACATCTGGGCTCCACCGACCTGCTCTGCGGCGAGGGCCACGGCGGCGAGGTCGAGCACCGTCTCGAGCGTCTCCCAGCCCTTGCCCTCTTCGCCGATCAGCGAGCCGGCGACGCCGGAGAACTGGAGCTTGGCCTGCTTGCGGGTCTGGTCCATGGTCGAGAGCGCCGTGCGGGTGAGACCCTCGGCGTCGGCAGCCACCTGGAAGAGCGAGACGCCCTTGTCGGTGCGGGCGGCGACGACCAACAGGTTGGCCGTGTGACCGTCGAGCACGTACATCTTCGTGCCGTCGAGCGTCCACGAGTCGCCCGAACCGGAGGCCTGCATCGTGATGCCACCCTCGTCCCAACGACCGCTCTCCTCGGTGAAGGCGAGCGTGGCGCGGGTCTCGCCCGAGGCGATGCCCGGAAGGAGCTCGCCCTTGGCGCCGTCGTCACCCGACTGCAGGATGGCGTTGGCGGCGAGCACACAGCTCGAGAAGTACGGGGCGCACAGGAGGGCACGGCCCATCTCTTCGAGGACCACGACCTGCTCGACGAAGCCGAAGCCCTGGCCGCCGTACTCCTCGGGGATCGCGAGCGCCTGCAGGCCCATCTGTTCGGCCATCTGGTTCCAGACGGCCTCGTCGTAGCCCTGCTCGGTGTCCATCTGCTCACGGACCGCGTCTTCGGCGGACTTGTCCTCGAGGAAGCTCCGGACGAATTCGCGCAGCTGCTCTTGCTCTTCGGAGAATGCAAAGTTCATGTGCGGCAACCTACCCACCCGGGCGACAGTCGCCAAGTCGCAGTGTGTACACCTGTGCTACACCGCGTTAGGATGCCGGGGTGGATCGCATCGGGGTCAGAGACCTCCGGAACCAGGTCGCCGCGGTCGTGCGACGGGCCGGAGGCGGCGAACGCATCATCGTCACGGTCGACGGTGAGCCGGTCGCCCAGCTGGGCCCGCTGGAGCCGAGTGGCGAGCCGTCGATCGACGATCTGGCGGCCGCCGGTCTGGCACGACTCCCGGGCCGCGGCGACCGGCCGGCACCGCCGGACCCGTTCGGCGTTCCGGTCGACGTCCGGCTCTCGTCCGTGATCGCCGAGCTGCGGGGAGCGCCCGGATGACCCTCGCCATCGACTCGTCGGCGCTGATCGCCCGCTACGTCCCCGGCCCCGACCGAGCGCTGGTCAACGACACGCTCTCGTCCAACCCGACCTGGTGCGCGAGCGATCTCGTCCGCACGGAAGTGATGCTGGCCCTCCACCGACTGGCGGGTGCCGAGGTGCTGGCCAACGAGCTCCGAGCCGCCGCTCGCGCCGACCTCGACGCCTTCGTGCTGGTCCCGGTCGACGAACGCTGCATCGCCCGAGCGACCGAGCTCGGCACGGCCTACGGCCTGCGGACCGTCGACGCCATCCACCTCGCCGCCGCCGATCGGCTCCCCCGCCCGGTCCGCTACCTGACGCTCGACCGCCACCAGATCCCGGCCGCGGCCGCGCTGGGATTCGAGCTGGTCTCGCCATTGGCGGGTTGAGGCGAGGCGCTAGCGTCTGTGCTTCTGATGCAGGCGACCACCTCCCCCGATCCCTCCGCAGCCGGACGCTCCGACACCGAGCCTTCGACTCCCGGGATCCGGCGCGCCCTCCAGCGGCTCCTGGTCGTCGCGGGGCTCACCGCGTTGGCCGTCGCCCAACCCGTCCTCGACCTGTTGGGCAACAACCCGGCCACCTTCCGATTCAACCGGATCGATTCGAACGGCATCATCGTGTTCGGGCTCGCTGTCGTGGTGATCCCGCCGCTGTTGCTCTGGCTGGTCGCCGAGGCCGCCGGCGCGTTGGCGCCGCGGATGGGACGGATCCTCCACATCGCCACGGTCGCCGCGCTGGGCGGCCTGTTCGGGGTGTTGCTCACCAAGGCGCTCACCGACGTCGCCGCAGTCCACGTCGTCGTCGGCGTCGCAGTCGCCGCCCTCTCGGCCTTCGCCGTCGACCGGGTCGCGGGCTTCGGCACCTGGTCCCGCCTCCTCAGCCTCCTCAACCCGCTGGTCCTGGCGCTTTTCGTGTTCGGCTCGCCCGTGTCCGACGAGATCTGGGCGGGGACCCAGGAGGCGTTCGCACCACCGATCGAACTGCAGCAGGGCGACGAACCACCGCCGTCGGTGATCATGCTGGTGTTCGACGAGTGGCCGACGGGATCACTTCTCACCCCGGACGGCACCATCGACGAGTCCCGCTTCCCGAACCTGGCCGAGTTCGCGGACGAGTCGACCTTCTACCGACACTTCAGCGCCGTCAGCCCCTTCACCCAGAGCGCCGTGCCCGCCCTCGTCGACGGGCTCGACCCCTTCGGCGGACCGACCTGGGCCGATCACCCGAACAGCATCTTCAGCCTGCTCGGCGCGACCCATCACCCCATCGTCGCCGAGACCATCACCGACCTCTGCGGCTTGCCTGAGTGCGGACTACGCCCCACGCCTCCTCCCCTCCCGGCCGAGTCGAGCGGATCGATCGAGACGCCGCCACCCGAGCGGGCGGCGGCCGATGTCGACACCGGGCCCCGTTGGCGCCGTCTCTACGACACCACCGTCGAGATCTGGACCGAACGTGTGCTCCCCGGCACTGACGACTCCCCGGCCGCATTCGACGACTTCGAGGTCGAGATCACGACGCCGACGCCCACCACGGTCACCTCCGGTCCGGCGGCCCGACCGGACCCGAACGAGGGCCTGACCGAGGAGAACACCGAACTCGAACGGTTCTTCGCGACCCAGGTCTCGGGTCAGCCCGACCGGCACCGTCTCTTCGTCGAGGCCCTCCAGCCGACCGATGTCCCGATTCTCGGGTTCCTGCATCTGATCCTTCCGCATCAGCCGTGGAATCTCCGCCAGGACGGTTCGCGCTACACCGTCGCCGAGAGCCGCGAGACCTACGCCCTCGACAACGACCATCCCTGGCCGGTGGCGGTGAGCCGTCAGCGTCATCTCCTGCAGGCCGAGTACGCGGATCGGCTCCTCGGCGACGTCCTGCGCCGCCTCGAGGAGATCGACCAGTACGACGACAGCATCATCGTGGTCGTCGGCGACCATGGCGTCGCCTTCGAGCCGGGGGAACCGAGCCGCCGCGTCACCGAGGCGAATCTCGAACAGATCGCCTACGCCCCGCTGTTCATCAAGACCCCCGGCCAGACCGAGGGGCGCGTCGACGACGCCAACCTCAACGCGACCGATGTGGCGCCGACCATCGCCGACCTTCTCGGCGTCTCCCTACCCTGGGAGACCGATGGTTCCCCGGCCGGATCCCCCGCGGTCGAGGCTCGCGGCACGGCGAAATACATCCATTCGTTCACCGACGCCTTCGACTACGAGTTCCTCGGCGTGGTCGACTACGACGACGCCGAGGCGTTCCCCTCTGCACTGGACGGGGTCCCGGGGCCGCTCGGGCCCGACGACGCCCGCCTGGCCGGACTCACCCGAGATGTCGCCGGCGCCGAACTGATCGGCGCGTCGGCCGACGATGCGTTCGGACCCTCCGGAGGCTCGGCATCGGTCGATCAGCTCGGCGCGTTGCGCGACCCCGACCCGGCCGGGCCGCCCGGTGAGATCTCCGGCCGAGTCGAATCCGCGGTGGCCGGCGCAACCGTGCTGGCCGCCGTCGGCGACCGCGTCGTGGGGGTCTCGGAGCTCTACCCCCGCGACGGCGAAGACGGCCACTTCGTCGTCCTCCTCCCCAT
>JBDQKM010000182.1:0-6390 GCA_040263275.1 Acidimicrobiales bacterium | reverse complement strand
GAGTTCGTCGCGCAGGCGATCGGCCTCGGCGAAGTCCTTCGCCGCTCGGGCCGCGGTGCGGGCCGCGACCAGCTCGTCGATCTCCGCGTCGTCGTCGCCCGCAGTCGCACCACCGATCACGATGCCGAGCGCACCGGCCAGATCGAGGACCGTGGCGACGAGGCCGGCAGCCTCGGGGCTTCCGGCATCGAGGGCGGCGTTGGCGCGACGGACCGTCTCGAAGATGGTGGCGACGGCCTCGGGCGTGCCCATGTCGTCGTCCATCGCGGTGCGGAAGGCGGCGACCGCCGACTCGTCGAGCGCGGCCCCGTCGATCCCGAGCACCGCAGCGTCGGCCTTGCGGGCCATTGCATCGAGGCGCTCGATCGCGCTGCGGGCCTGGTCCATAACCTCACTGTTGATCTCCATCGTCTTGCGATAGTGGGTCTGCAACAGGAGGAGCCGGAGGGCGCGCGCGTTGAGGGGGTGTTCGTCGAGCAGCTCCTGCACCGTGGTGAAGTTGTTGAGCGACTTCGACATCTTCTCGCCACCGATGTTGAGCATCGCGTTGTGCATCCAGTGACGGGCGAAGTCGCGCCCGGCGGCGATCGCCTCGGCTCGCTCGTTGGTGTGGTGGGGGAAGACGAGGTCGGTGCCGCCGCCGTGCAGGTCGAACCCGTCGCCCAACACGTCGAGACTCATCGCGACGCACTCGATGTGCCAGCCGGGGCGACCCTGGCCCCACGGTGACGGCCAGCTCGGCTCACCGGGTTTGGCCGCCTTCCAGAGGGCGAAGTCGAGCGGGTCCTCCTTGTTGTCGTCGACCTCCACCCGGGCCCCCGCTCCCTCCCGCAGGTCGTCGAGGCTGCGATGGACGAGTCCGCCGTAGTCCTCGACGGCGTGCACCCGGAGGTACACGCCCGAATCGTTGGTGTAGGCACTGCCGTTGTCGACGAGCGTCTGGATGAAGGCCACCATCTCGTCGACGTACTCGGTCGCGTGAGGCCGGTCGTGGGGGCGCAGAATTCCGAGCGCATCGAAGATGGCGGCGTCGTAGACGGCCTTCCACTCCTTGGCGATCTCGGGTTCGGTCGAGCCCTCTCGGTTGGCCCGGTTGATGATGTTGTCGTCGATGTCGGTGACGTTGGCGACATGGTGGACGTCGAGCCCGCTCCACTCGAGATAGCGGCGGACGATGTCGTAGGTGAGGGCCTGACGGGCATGCCCCAGATGGGGATGGTCGTAGACCGTCGGCCCGCACGCGTAGAGCGAGACCTTCCCGGGGTCGCGGAGTTCGAGCGGGCGGATCTCTCCGCTGAGCGTGTCGTAGAGACGGATCATCGGGTCACCCGAGGGGAGCGGCGGGACGGTCGAGGGCGATGCCCACGAGGGCACCGAGTTCGGCCAACACCGTAGGGGCCGAGGGGTCATCACCTCCGGCACTTATGGCTCGAGCCAGTTCGACGAGGGCGGCTCGCGCCGACGGTGCGTCGAGGTCGTCGTCGAGCGCAGCGCGAACCCGGGCCGCGAACGGCGCCGGATCGGGGCCGCGTTCGGCGGCGACCGCGGCGAGCATTTCGTCGAGCAGGCTCGAGGCCGCGCCGATGTCGGTGTCGAACCACTCCCAGTCGTCCCGATAGTGGTGGCCCATGAGCGCCAGACGGATCGCGCGAGGGTCGGCGGTCTTCGAGAGCTCGCTGACGAAGACGAGGTTGCCCAACGACTTCGACATCTTCGTGCCCTCGTAGGCGACCATGCCGGCGTGCATCCAGTGGCGCACGAACGTCGTCCCGGTGGCCGCCTCGCTCTGGGCCCGTTCGCACTCGTGATGGGGGAAGATGAGGTCGCTGCCGCCGCCGTGGAGGTCGATGGTCTCACCGAGGATGCCCATGCACATGGCGCTGCACTCGATGTGCCACCCCGGTCGCCCCGGACCCCAGGGAGAATCCCAGCTCGGCTCGTCGTCGCGCGAGGGCTGCCAGAGCACGAAGTCGAGCGGGTTGCGCTGGCGCGGGTCCTCGGGGTTGCCGCCGCGTTCGCGGGCGTAGGTGATCATCGTCGCCTCGTCGTAGCCGGAGACCGCGCCGAAGGAGTCGAAGGTCGACACCTCGAAGAAGACGGTGCCGTCGACGGCGTAGACGTGGCCGCGGGTCTCGAGACGCTCGATCAGCGCCACCATCTCGGCGACCCACTCGGTCGCGTGGGGTTCGGCCTCGACCGGCCGGGTGTCGAGGGCCACCATGTCGCGGTGGAAGCGAGCGGTCTCGGTCGCGGCGAGTTCGAGGAAGTCGACACCCAGTTCGCGGGCCTTCGGCAGGATCGAATCGTCGACGTCGGTGATGTTGCGGACCAGCCGCACCGTGTGGCCGAGATCCTCCAGT
Organism: Acidimicrobiales bacterium; assembly: GCA_040263275.1. GTDB lineage: Bacteria > Actinomycetota > Acidimicrobiia > Acidimicrobiales > Aldehydirespiratoraceae > JAJRXC01. The sequence continues at coordinate 4,030 of JBDQKM010000182.1, read as the reverse complement.
CGGCGAATCAGCAGGTCGTAGGTGACGTAGGTGTTCGCATGGCCCAGATGGGTGGAGTCGTAGGGCGTGATGCCACACACGTACATGGTGACGACGTCGCCGGGCTCGAACGGGACGATCTCGGCGCGGGCCGTGTCGAAGAGACGCACGGCGTCACGGTAGCGGTCCCGCTACGTGAAGATGATCTGTCCGCCGGCCGCCATCTCGTAGAAGTCGCCGATGGTGATGATGTCGTCGACATGCTCGACGAAGTCGTCCTGCTCGAGCTTGAAGAGGTCGACCGAGGCCAGGCAGGCATACACGCCGGCCCCGGTTTCGGAGATCATCTCGATGAAGTCGGGGATCGACGGGATGTCGAGGGCTTCGATCTGATGCTCCATGTACTTGGTCATCAGCGCCGACACGCCCGGGAGACCGCCGGCCCAGGTCGGGATGTGGAGGCCGGGGTTGCCCACGGTCGAGACCTTGATGTGGTCCTGGCGCTTCCTGTGGATCGCATCGAGTCCGAAGAAGGTGAAGAAGACGTTCGCCTCCATGCCCTCGGCCCGGGCCCCGTTCGCCATGATCAGCCCCGGGTAGATCTCCTCGAGCGAAGCCTTGGAGATCACGATCGAGACCTTCGTGATCGGCTCGTCGCCGCTCGGTGTCGTACTCCGGTTGAACTGTTCGGCCAGTGTCATCACGGGCCCCTTTCTCTAGATGCAGCCCTTGGGCTTCGGGATGCCGGCGCAACGAGCAGCCAACTTGGCGGGGCCGTCGGGGAAGAGCTGGTAGAGCTCCTTGACGCCGACGCTCACGTCGGCCGACTTGCCGAGCTTGCGGACCGTCGGGCCGGTGCCCTTCTCGAAGTACTCCTTGCGCATGAAGTGGAGGACCTCCCAGTGCTGGTCGGTGAGGGGACCGGGCACGCCCCATTCCTCCGCGAGCTGGGGAACCATGTCGGTCGTCCACTGCTCCGGATCGACGAAGAAGCCCTCGTCGTTCAGCTGTACATCGACTCCGGCGAGTCTTGCGATGTTCATCGTGTGGTCTCTCTTTCCTTCGTTTCCGGATTGTTCAGGTGTCGACGGTCTCTTTGCCGTGGTCGGGCATGTCGGCGCCGATCCCGGGGATGTCGCGACCGGGCAGCAGGCCGTGCCAGTAGAAGGACTGGAACATGAGCTTGCCGAGATGGTTGATGCGGGATTCCTTGAGGAGGGGGAGTCCGAAGCGGCTCGGGTAGTGCCCGGGCAGCGGCTCGGTCTCGTAGTTGAAGTCGATGAGCAACGCCTTCGAGAACCCGGTCTCGATGAAGCAGTTGGCGTGCCCGTCGTAGCTGGCATCGAGGGTCTTGCCGTCGAGGAAGGATGCGATGTTGTCGACGAGCACCTCTCCTTCGAAGTGGGTGACCGATCCGGCCTTCGATGTCGGGACGTCGGCGGCGTCGCCCAACACGAAGATGTTCGGGCGGACCGTCGACTGCATGGTGGCGTTGTCGGTGGGGATGAAGCCGAGCTCGTCACCGAGGTCACCGGATTCGGCGACATAGGGGGCGCCGCCGTGCAGCGGCACGATCACCGCGAGATCGAAGGGCACCTCGGTGCCGTCGTAGCCGACGAGCGCCCTGCTCTCGTTGTCGATCTCGCCGGTGTTGAACTCGGTGACGACCTCGATGTTCTTGTCCTTCAACAGTGACCCGAGTGCGTTGGACGCGACGGGCTTGGTGAACGCGCCATCGAGCGGCGTGACGTAGGTGATCGTGATTGCGTCGCGGACACCCCGCTCGGTGAAGTACCAGTCGGCGAGAAAGGCGAACTCGAGCGGTGCGACCGGGCACTTGATCGGCATGTCGACGACGTTGACGACCAACCGACCCTCGGTGAAGTTCTCGAGCGCGCCGTGCAGCGCCGTGGCCCCCTCCATGTCGTAGAAGGTGAAGACCGAATCCATCCAGGCGTCGCCGAGCAAGCCGTCGGTCTCGTCGGGTTGCAGCACCGCACCGGTGGCAATGAGCAGCACGTCGTAGGCGAGCGTGGACCCGTCGCCGAGTTCGACGCGGTTGGCGTCGATGTCGACCCGGGCCACCGGGTTCAGGTGAAAGGTGATCCCGTCGTGGAGCTGTGCGCCGCGGGACCGGACGATCTCGTCGGGCTTGGCCAGGCCGAAGGGCACGAAGAGGAGGCCCGGCTGGTACACGTGGTGGTCGTCCGCGTCGACGATGTCGATCGCCAGCTCCCACGGGGGGAACTGCTTGCGAAGCCGGTTCGCGGCGAGCGTCCCGCCGGTGCCGGCGCCGAGTATGACGAGCCGCTTCGGGTCGCTCACGGGTGTCTCCCTCTGTTCATCACCTTGAGCATCAGCCTTTCCGGGGGGATCGACAAAGGCCCTTGGTCCCGTCTTTCGGAGCGTCTTGGTTGCGTACTCTGAGGTCCATGCCCCGCCGCATCGAGGTCTTCGCCGACATCACCTGCCCGTTCACCCATGTCGGGCTCAAACGGGTGGTGGCCCTGCTCGACGAGCTCGGAGCGGAGGTCGAGCTCGTCGTCCGCGCCTGGCCACTGGAGTGGGTCAACGGCGAGATGTTCACCGCCGATGCGATCGCGATGAAGATCGGCGTGCTGCGGGATCAGTTGGGCGTCGAGGACTTCGTCGGGTTCGATCCCGATCGGTGGCCCGCCACTTCGATCCCCGCGCTGAATCTGTGCGCCGCGGCGTACCGGCAGGGTCAGGCCGAGGGCCTCGCGGTCGCGTTGGCGGTGCGAGCGGCGCTATTCGACGACGGGGCCGACGTGTCCGACCCGGGCGTCCTCGCCGAGATCGCGGATGCCCACGGTCTGGAGGCGCCTCGTTCCGAGCCCGACCCCGATGTGTCCGCCGACTATGAGGAAGGGCAGCGTCGCGGTGTGCGGGGCTCACCCGACTTCTGGATCGGCGAGAACGAGTTCTTCTGTCCCGCGCTCGAGCTCACGCATGACGAGACGGGGGCCCTGGTGGCCCATTTCGACCCCGAGGGCCTCGACGCCTTCGTCGCTGCTGCAGTCGGTCAGGGGGCCGGTGGGTCGTCGTCGGCAATGTCGTGAACGTTGTCGTGACGAGTGTCTGACACCGGTGTGACGGGGGTGTCGTTGACGAAGCGGGCGATGACGAAGCCGAGGAGCAGGAGGCCGGTCACCATGACACTGGCGGCGGTGAAGGCGGTGACGTCGACGTCGTCCCACTGTTGATCGGCGAAGATCGCCAGTCCGGCCAGGCCGAAGAACATGCCGGCGACGAGGGCGACCGGGTCGGTCGGGTGAGTGTCCATCAGGCTTCCTTGGGGAGTTGGTCGAGGAGAACGGCGAGTACGAGTACGGCGACCCAGAGTCCGATCATGGGCATGGCACGCTCCCGGCGCCGCACACGATCACTTCTGCTTCACCGATGCCGAGATCGACGTCGAGGGCGAGGGTTCCGCCCGTCGAGTCGCCGGCGGTGCGGTCGAGTTCGACGTCGAGACCGTCGTCGTTGAGCCGGAGATCGTGGTCGCTCACGATCACGGACCCGATGCGGCCGTCGAGATCGATGTCGATGTCGAGCGTGTCGGGCACCCAGATCTTCAGCTCGCCGATCGTCAGGCCGACCGCCACCTCGCGGTCTTCACCGTCGAGGTCGAGGTTGGAGAGATCGAGGTGGAACTGGCCGATGCCCCAGCGGTACTCGTCCTCGAGCGCCTCGATGGCGTCGACGGTCACCAGCTCCTCGCCGACACCGTCCCACCAGGTGAGGTCGATGGCCGCGACGGCCCAGGCGATCGGCAGGAGCAGGATGCCAAGCCAGATCAGGCCGCGGGCTCGGCCGACGAAGGCCGACACGACGAGCACGGTGCCGATGATCATCAGGCACGCCGCGAGGAACGTCGCGGGGTCGGTGTGCCACCAACCGACCCGATCGGCGAAGACCGAGAAGCCGGTGAACAACAGGAGCAGCGCGAGCCCGATCGGGCCGAGGAACGGGGTCGGGCGGGGTCGACGGGGTCGGCGGGCGGTCTTCGGTGGCCGCGGCGGCGGAGGCT
>JBDQKM010000181.1:0-6396 GCA_040263275.1 Acidimicrobiales bacterium | reverse complement strand
CGTCGAGCTCGAGGCGGGCATCAACGCCGTGCTCGACCGTCTCCCCGACCTCCGCCTCGATCCCGACGTGCCCCTCCCGAAGATCGCCGGCTATGCCTTCCGCGGCCCCGCCACCCTCCCCGCCCTCTGGACCCCTTGACCCGTCACACCGGTGTCAGACACTCGTCACGCCGGTCGCTCCCACACGGTCGGGCCGAACGCCGCGAGTCGGGTACGGGCATCGGCGACAATCCGCGCGAACGCCGGATCCGAGTCGAGGCGCACCCGGGCCCGCCGGACGGCCATCCGCACGCCGCTTCCGCTCCGGTAGCCGTAGTGCTCGGCGAGATCGGCCGACGAAAGGCCCGTCGCCTCGGCCGCCATCAACACGGCGGCGAGCCTCACAGTCGCCCGCAGTTCGCTGCCGCGGACGAGATCCAGCTCCTCGCGAGAAGCGATCCCGAGGGCCCGATTCACCGCTTCGACGGTGTCGGGACGAACTCGGGTCGGCCGTTCGCCGAACGCTCCAGCCGTTCCATCGCCGCTCGCGTCGGCGAGGTATCCCCGGTAGGCGTCTCGCGAGCCGAGTTGCCCGAGCAACGCGCCGATCGTGAGCCAGGTCGGCCCCGGTGCCGCACCCGCGTAGGCGTTGTGGCTGGACCAGCGATGGTCGAGGCCACCAATGCCGTGCTCGACCGGGTTGCGGTGGATGTACCGCAACACCTGCAAGAGGTAGCGCTCCGACTCGATCGGCTTGGAGCGGTAGCGACCCCGGAACAGCGGTCCGTCGAGCCCGTACTTGGCGTTGAAGCGACGGGTGAAGTGCTCGCCGATGTGCTTCATCGCCGCGCCGAGTCGGCACGCAGGCGCTTCGACGAGGAGATGGAAGTGGTTGCCCATGAGCACGTAGGCGTGCACCCGCACATCGCACCGCCCGACCGCTTCGCCGACCAGCCGCAGGAAGAACTGATGGTCGTCTTCGTCACCGAACACCGGGAGCCGCCGGGCTCCGCGGTTCATGACATGGTGCCAGTTGGCGGTGGATGCGGTTCGTGCCGGTCGTCCCATGCCCGGCGAACCTATTGGGGTGGTCTGACACTGCCGTGGGCGCTCAGCCGTGACGAGTGTCTGACACCGGTGTGACGGGTCAGCCTCGGGGGAGGCCGAGCACGCGTTCGGCGACGATGTTGCGCTGGATCTCGGAGGATCCGGCGCTGATCGTCGACCCGAACGTGGTGAAGTATGCGTCGAGGGAACCCACCGCGCCATGACGAGACAAGCCGGTGGGCAGCGCGGCGGGGCCCTGCAACTCGGCCGCGATCTGCAGCAGGTCGCGACGGATCTCGGTCGAGTACATCTTCATCAACGCCTGTTCGGGCGCGGAGCCGGTCTTCACGTAGCGGGCGAACCCGCGGTAGCCGAGGCAACGCGACGCCACCGTGTCGATGTAGAGCCCGGCGATGTCGTCGGCCGCCGTCGCTCGTTCCGCCGCCGACCGGGACGCCAGCAGCGCGGGGGCCTCGGCCAACAGCTCGTTCATCGAGGACTCCATGCCCATGACGCCCATGAGCCAGACCATCGAACGTTCGTGGGCCAGCGACCCGTTGGCCATCGCCCAGCCGTTGTTGAGCTCACCCACGAGGTTCGACACCGGCAACACCACGTCGTCGAGGAAGACCTCGTTGAGGTCGGGGTACTCGGGCGAGATGATCTCGGTCAGCGGACGCACGGTCACGCCGGGGGTGTCCATCGGCATGAGGACGATCGAGATTCCCTTGTGCTTGGGAGCATCGGGGTCGGTGCGGCAGAAGAGGAAACAGAAGTCGGCGAAGTTCGCCCCGCTGGTCCAGACCTTCTGTCCGTTGATGACGAAGTTGTCGCCGTCCCGCACCGCACGGGTCTTCAGGTTCGCGAGGTCGCTCCCGGCGTCGGGCTCGCTCATGCCGAGACAGGCCGAGGTCTCCCCCCGCAGCAGCGGCATGGCGTAGTTCTCGATCTGCTCCTCGGTGCCGTAGTCGAGCAACGACGGGGCGATGATCCCGAGACCCTGCGGATTCGTGGTCCGCGGGATGTCGGCCTTGTTCAGCTCCTCGAGGTAGACGAGCGTCTCGATCGGCCCGGCGTTGCGACCGCCTCGCTCCGGTGGCCAACCGGGCACGAGCCATCCGTCGTCGAACATCCGTCGGGTGAAGGTGGCCGCCCATTCGGGGACGTAGGCGCTCGACCGTGGCGGGTCGGCCTCGATCGCCTCGGCCGGTGGCCGGTTGACCGCCAGCCACTCGAGGAACTCCGCTCGGAAGGCCTCGACCGAATCGTCGAATCGGAGTTTCATGCTGCCTCCCCGAGGCCGAGGAGCGCGGCGAGCCGCGTTCGATGGAACCCCCGACCTCCGCAGAGGACATCACCGGCCTTCGCCCGCTTGAGCAGGAAGTGGAGGTCGTTCTCCCACGTGTAGCCGATGCCACCGTGGAGTTGCAGTCCGTCCTGCGCGAGCAGCCGCTGACAGTCACCGGCGGCGGCCTTCGCCACGTGCACGGCCTCGGCCCGGTCGGGCGCGTCCTCGGCGATCGCCAGTGCCGCGTAGTAGCCGACGGCGTTGGCCCGTTCGACCGCGAGGTACATGTCGGCGAACCGGTGCTTGAGCGCCTGGAACGAGCCGATGACCCGGTCGTATTGCTCACGGACCTTGGCGTAGTCGAGGGTGACCTCGAAAATCCGCCGGCAGGCGCCGATCACGTGAAGGGCCATCGCGACACTTGCCTGGGCCGCGACCGCGTCGATCACCGCCTCGGCATCGGGGCCGGGAGCGAGGAGCACCGTCGCCGGCGCCGCGGCGAACTCGACGTCGGCCAACTCGAGACCGGGATCGAGGAGCAGGGGGGTTTCGACGGTGGCATCGCCGCGTTCGACCAGGAAGACACCGAGCCCGGCGTCGGCGCGGGCGACGACCGCGAACACGTCGGCGTTCGCTCCGCCGAGCACCGCGTCCTTGGTTCCGGTGATCGACCACGCGTCGCCGGATGCGTCGGCGGTGGCTGCCACGCCGGTGCCCTCCCAGCGTCCGTTCTCGGCGTAGGCCAGTGCGCCGATCGCCTCACCGGCGATCGCCGCGGCGAGCGCGTCCGTCGCGCCCGCGGCCTCGACCATCGGGATGTACTGGGTGACCATGGCGAGCAGCGGACCGGGCGCAGCGGCCCGTCCGAGTTCCTCGGCCAGCAACCCGACCTCGACGAACCCCATGCCGAGCCCGCCTGCATCCTCGGCCACGCCGAGCGCCGGCCAGTACAGCTCGACCATCTGTTGCCAGAGCTCGGCCGAGGTTCCCTCGTTCTCGTAGACCGCCCGAACAACCGAGGGCGGACACGCTCCCTCCAGCACCGAACGGATGTTGTCTCTCAACTCGAACTGGTCGTCGGAGAGTTCGAGATCCATACTGCTCCTGTCGCACGCGTCTAACAGTGGCGTCACCGTACACACCCACGACCCCGAGAGAGAAACCATGACCATCGACTTGTTCCGCTACGAGGGAAAGCGCGCCGTTGTGATCGGCGGAGCGACCGGCATGGGGGCGGAAACCGCCCGCATGGCCGGCGACCTGGGGGCGGAGGTGATCGTGCTCGACGTCGCGCCGGTCGAGTACGACTGCGCCCAGAAGATCGAGGTCGACCTTCGCAATCAGGCCAGCGTCGACGCCGCCGTCGACTCGATCGACGGACCGGTCGACGCCGTGTTCGCGTGCGCCGGCGTGGCCGACGGTACCGCCGGCATCATGCTGATCAACTTCACCGGGCAGCGGCACTTCATCGACCGACTCATCGCCCAGGACAAGCTGGCCAAGGGCGGGGCCGTCGCCTTCATCTCGTCGACCGCCGGGCTCGGGTGGAAGAACAACCTCGACCGGGTGCGGGACTTCCTGAGCAACGAAGACTGGGCATCGGCCGCGGCCTGGACCGAGGAGAACCCCGACACCGACAGCTACGGCTTCAGCAAGGAAGCGATCAACCTCTATGTCGTCCAGCAGGCGTTCCCGATGCTGAAGGCCGGTTACCGGATCAACGCGATCTGCCCGGGCCCGACCGTCACCCCGCTGGCCGAGGCCAACGCCGACATGTGGCTCACCTACGCCGCCGACTTCCGGGCCGACGCCGGCGTCGACACGCTGCAGCCCGAACAGATGGCGAGCACCCTCGTCTTCCTGTGCAGCGCCGCGGCGAGCGGGGTCAACGGCGAGATGCTGCAGGTCGACCAGGGCCACACCAACGCCTCGCTGTACGACGCGTACGACGCCCCCATCGTCAAGATGATCGCCGGCGAGATCGAGTTCGACCTCGCCGCCCTCGGCTTCGAATAGCCCGCGCAGCTTCTGGGCTTCTGGGGTCAGGCACCCGCGCCTTCTGGGGTCAGGCACCCGCGCCTTCTGGGGTCAGGCACCGGCAACCGACGTCACACCTCCTGCCTAGCGTCGCGCCGCATGGCACGACGACTTCGATCGGCAACCACCGGCTACTGGCACCACGTGATGAACCGAGGAGCGAGACGACTCCCAGTGTTCGGCGACGTGGCGGACCGCCGGGACTTCCTCACCCTCCTCGGCGAAGCGACGGCGCGCGTCCCCGCCCGCATCCACGCCTACGCGCTCATGCCCAACCACTTCCATCTGCTGATCGAGTCGGAGGTCGATGCCCTCGCCGATCTGATGCGAAGGGTCACCGGCCGCTACGCCCAACGCTTCAACGTCAAGTACGGATACGACGGTCCACTGTTTCGAGGGAGATACCGGTCGGAGTCGATCGACGATGAGCGGTATCTGGCGACGGTCCTCCGATACATCCATCGGAACCCGCTCGGTGAGGGTCCCATCCGATCCGATACGTTCCGGTGGACCAGCCACCCTGCCTACCTCGGTCGGGGCGAACCTCCCGAGTGGCTGACCGTCAATCCGCTCCTCAGCCGATTCCGGAGTCGGCTCGAGTACGACGCGTTCATCACCGACCGCGACCGCGACGGCAGCCGGCGTCCCTTGCACCGCACTCGCCGACCCCGACCTCTCGCTCCGGAGAACATCGAGATGGCGCTCGGCATCGGAAGCAGCCGGGAGCTCGACGTCGTTCGCCGGGGCGGACGCGGCGTGCGCAACGACGCCCGACTCGCAGCGTTGTTGCTCGCCCGCGACCACACGAGCGCAGGCCTCGAGCGACTGGCCGAGCGCTACGGGTATCGAAGTGTCTCGGGCGCGCGGGCCGCCATCTCGCGTGGAAGACGACGGGCCGGGCGCGATCCGCAGTTCGCGGAGCTACTCGATCACGCCCGCCTCCGGCTCGGCCTCTCGCTCCCCAACGACACGCCGACTGCCGGAGAAGATACGGGTGCCTGACCCCTACGTACGTTCTCGGAGATGGGTCTTCTTGATCTTGCCCATGGGGGTGCGCTCGAATCCGTCGACGAACGTGATCTGGTCCGGCACCTTGTAGCGGGCGAGCTGTGCGGCGCAGAGTTCCTTCAGCTCGACCTCTGAGGCCGACGTTGCCTCCATCAACTCGACGAAGGCGACGACCCGTTCGCCGAGACGTTCGTCGGGCACCCCGATCACGGCGCACGCGGCGACCGCGGGGTTCTCGTGGAGGACCCGTTCGACTTCTGCCGGATAGACGTTGGCGCCCCCGCGGATGACCAGATCGTTCTTGCGGTCATGGATGCGGAGGTTTCCGTCGGCATCGAGTGAGCCGATGTCGCCGGTGTGCAAGAGGCCTCCGCGCAACGCTTCGGCCGAGGCCTCGGGACGGTTCCAGTAGCCGAGCATCGGCCGGTACACGTCGGCCCACTCGCCCTCGAGCGCGGGACCCACGCACACCTCGCCGGCTTCTCCTGCCGCCACGGGGTCCCCCGACTCGTCGAGGATGTGGATCGTGCACTGGGGCAGCGCCCGGCCGCACGAGTCGGGAACCGGTGGCTCACTGACGTCCTCGACCGTCACCGCGGTCGGCGCTTCGGTCAGGCCGTAGCCCGTGCCCACCCGGGTGCCGAACCGCTCCTGGTAGAGCCGCCGGAACGCATCGGGCATGTCGGCCCCGCCGACACCGATCGCATCGATCGAGGCGAGCATCTCGTCGGTCACCCCCTCGTGGGTGAGGAGGTCGTGGACCATCGCCGGTACGGCCGAGAAGGTGGTGATCTTCTCCGCCGCGATCCACTCGCCCATCCCCACCCCGTCGACGCGGTCCATCGCGACCAACGACATGTCGCACTGGTACGCCATGCACGGTCCCAGGATGATCAGGTTGAGGATCGTGAGCGGGAGCGGGACCCCCATCACCCCTCCGGCCCGATGGGTGGCCCGCACGGCGCTGACCCGCCCGGGCAACAGCATGTTGTGTTGCGAGTGGACCGCCCCCTTCGGAAACCCCGTGGTGCCGGAGG
>JBDQKM010000180.1:0-6410 GCA_040263275.1 Acidimicrobiales bacterium | reverse complement strand
TGGTTAGGGTCAATCCATGGACCTCGAATTCTGGGTGGACCCGATTTGACCATGGTGCTGGGTGACGGCCCGTTGGGTCGTCGACGAAGTGGCACCGGCCCGTGATCTGACGATCACGTGGCAACCGATCAGTCTCAAGCTGAAGAACAAGACCGAAGAGGGCTCGTCCTTCTACGAACCCGTCGACCGCACCTACCGGATGCTGCGGGTCATGGAATCGGTCCGGGCCGCCGAGGGCGAGGATGCCGTGTTCCGGCTGTACTGGGAGTACGGCCGGCGCATCCATCACGACAAGGCCTTCGAATTCCCGATCGAGGACGCCCTCGAGGCCGTCGGCCTGCCCACCTCCCACGCGGCGGCCTACGACTCCGACGAGTTCGATCAGGAGATCCAGACCCGCCACGACGCCGGCATCGCCCTGGCCGGCGACGACATCGGCACCCCGATCATCGCCTTCGACGACCGCAACGGGGTCAAGCAGGCCTACTTCGGACCGGTCATCACCCGGGTCCCGAACTCCGAGGACTCCCTCGCCATGTGGGACGCCCTCGTCGCCATGTTGAACATCAACGGCTTCTGGGAACTCAAGCGAACCCGCACCGAGCGACCGGATTTCGGCGACCGCCCGTAGTCGCTCCCGACGCCATCGCCCGGGGTCAGAGCAGGGGGTCGAGCACGGCGAGCGCTCGGGCCACTTCTTCGTCCGTGTTGTAGTGGACCATCGACAGACGCACGACCCCGTCGTCGGGGTCGAGCCCGAGGGCGGTCACCAGCCGGTGGGCATAGAAGTGGCCGTGGCCGCACGACACCTCTGCCGCGATGAGCGCGTCGTAGATCGCCGCCGACGAGTGCTTCGCGCTCGAGAAGGCGATGGTCGGGGCCCTGACCATCGGGTCGGCGGCAGTCGAACCCACCACCCGAACGCCGTCGCGGTCGTCGAGCAGGGCGAGCAGCGGCGCCATCAGCGATGCCTCCTGCTCGGCGAAGAGCCCACTGACCGCACGAATCCTCGCGACGGCATCTGCCTCGGTGTCCTCACCGAAGTGGTGGGCGTGGAGTAGGTCGTAGTAGTCCGCGATGCCCGCCGACGCGCCGATCAGGGCGTGGTCGGGGCCGGCCGGGGTCAGCCGGGTCTCGAGGTGTGACTCGTTGAAGTAGTGACCCTGGTGGGCGAGCTGCGGGAGCAAGGCACGACGGACGTACATCATCCCGAGGTGGGGTCCGAAGGTCTTGTACGCGCTGTAGAGGTAGACGTCGCAGTCGAGCGCCTCGACGTCGACGCCTCCGTGGGGGGCATAGGACACGCCGTCGACCACGAGCATTCCACCGACCGCGTGGACCCGATCGGCCACCGACCGCACCGGGTTGACCGAGGCCGCCACGTTCGAGGCATGGGTCATCGCCACGAGCCGGGTGCGCTCGTTGACGAGGCCGTCGAGGTCGCCGGGATCGAGCAGACCGCTGTCGGGGTCGACCTTCCACTCGCGTACGACGATTCCCGTGTCGGCCAGTCGGCGCCAGACCCCGGAGTTGGCCTCGTGGTCCTGCTCGGTCACCACGATCTCGTCACCCTCGACCCACATCGGCCGCATCGCGTGGGCGAGCACGTAGGTGTTCTGGCTGGTCGACGGACCGAAGTGGATCTCGTCGGGCCCGGCGTTGAGCGTGGCGGCCATCGCCGGGCGGGCCCGGGCCATGGCCTCCGTCGCCCTGACCGACGGCGCGAAGTCCCACCCCGGCTGGACCTTGGCCGTCGTGAAGAGCGACGTCAGGAGATCGACCACTGCACCGGCGGCGTAGCTGCCGCCGGCGTTCTCGAGATGAGCCCAGCGCGCCGTCGCCGGGTCGGTGAATGCCGGGAACTGGCGACGGACGAATTCGAGGTCGAGGGGCATCGCCAGACGCTACCGGCGGTGTCAGCGCAGGTACTGCTCGGCGCAGCCTTCGACGGCGGGCTCGAGTCGGGGATCAACCGGGCGATCGCCGTCGGCAACAGATCCGCCGGCGTCAGCGAACGCCTCCGGCGTGCCGAAGAACTCGGTGAACTCGAGCACGATGCATCGGCAGTAGTCGTCGCGCGCAGGCTCGTCGTCGCCGGGTGTCCGGTCGGCGAAGCACACGTCCTGGAGATCCGGGGCGATCGCAGCCCAGGGGTCGTCGACTCCTGGAGTCGACGGGGTGTCGCCGCAGGAGGCGGCGACGAGCGACCACGCCAGGATCGACGATGCGACGATCAGGAACCGAGGTGGGTGGCGGCGCATCCGTCGAAGATCTCACGGACGTTCGGTGGGATCGACGCCGGTTCGTTGCCCAGGTCGCGGTTGACGTTGAGGAATCCCTCGAAGTCGTCGGCGTATTCCTCGCGAAGCCCGTCGTAGGCGCATTGGCAGTAGTCGGCCAGCCCGCCGGCATCACTGTTGCCGTCGTCGCTCTCGGTGCACGCCCGCGTGAAGTTCTCCTCGACCTTGCCGATCTCGTCGGCTGCCTCCCAGGTCTCGGGGTCGCTGCTCTGGCTACAACCGGCAGCGATGAGGGCGAAGGCGAACAGACCCGCGAGGCTGGCGGAACGGAAGGTCGTACGAGTTCCCATGCGGAGCCGAGGATATCGGCCCGGAATCAGGCAGCGGTGCCGAAGATGGTGGCGAGACGACGATCACCGGTGGCCCGGTAGACGGCGAGGTCGAAGACATCGCCCTTCGTCACGTCGACCATCGGACCGCTGACCGGCTTCAATTGGAGCGCCGAGAGCAAGGCCCTCGCCCCGGTCACGTCGTAGCCGACCCGCTGGCCGTCCCGAACCGCCCTGTCGTCACTGCCGCGGGCGAGCAGTGCCGCTTCGTCGGTGAGATCGAGGACGTCGTGCGAGGTCATGAGTCCACTGTGGGCGTGGGAAGGGCACCGGCCAAGAGTCGATCGACCCATCGGTCCGAAATCGGTACCCACGACCCACTTCCGCAGCCGGAAACCGGGCCGTGCGACCCGTGTCCGTCACGCGGAACTGGGCCGACCGGCCCCCAACTCCCGCGCCCGATCGAAGACCGAGTCGAGCATCTCCTCGGTCAGGCGACCTGTGAAGGTGTTCTGTTGGCTCACGTGGAAGCTGCACAGCAGGGTGCGATCGCCCTCGAGCGGGACTTCCACGCCGTGACCGAACTTCGGCCGAGGTCGGACGCCGAGCTCCTGGCAGGCGACCTGGTAGCCGAAGCCGCCGAGCACGACGATCACCCGCACGTTGGTCAGCGCGTCGAGCTCGCGGGCGAAGAACGGGCGACAGGCGTCGCGTTCGGCCGTCGTCGGCTTGTTGGCGGGAGGCGCACACTTGACCGGCGACGTGATCCACGCCCCGTCGAGCTCGAGCCCGTCGTCGAGGCCGGTCGACCCCGGTTGCGAGGCATAGCCGGCGCGGTACAACGCCCGGTAGAGCCAGTCGCCCGAGCGATCGCCGGTGAACATCCGGCCGGTCCGGTTGGCACCGTGGGCGGCCGGCGCCAGGCCGACGACGAGCAGGTGGGCGCCCGGATCACCGAACCCCGGCACGGCCTTCGCCCAGTAGTCGTCGTCGCGATACGCCGCCCGTTTCTCGCGGCCGATCTGCTCACGCCACTCGACGAGCCGTGGACAGGCGCGGCAGGCCACGACATCGGATTCGAGACGTGACAAGAGGCGGCGAGCCTGATCAGGGTTTCCCACGGCGTGCAGGGTACGTTGACGAGACGATGGCTCGCCGCAACGACCCGCCGAAACCCACCCTGGTCCTCCTGGTCCGCCACGGTCAGACGCCCACCACCGGTGCGTCGTTGCCGGGCCGGGCACCGAACCTGCACCTCGCCGACAAGGGCGTGGCCCAGGCCGAAGCCGCCGCCGACCGCATCGCCGCGTTGAATTCGGTCGCAGCGGTCTACGCGTCGCCGATGGAGCGGACCCGCGAGACCGCCGCCCCCATCGCCCGGGCCCGCAAGCTCCGGGTGCGGCAGGCCAAGGGCCTCATCGAATGCGACTTCGGCGCCTGGACCGGCGAGAAGCTCTCCAAGCTCCGCAAGCTTCCCGAGTGGCGCACCGTCCAGCGCTACCCGAGCGGCTTCCGCTTTCCGGGCGGCGAGTCGTTCGCCGAGATGCAGAGTCGAGCGGTGGATGCCGTCCACGACCTGGTCGCGGCGCACCCCGGCGAGACGATCGTCGCGGTGTCGCACGCCGATGTGATCAAGGCGGTGGTCGCCGCGGCGACCGGCACCCACCTCGACCTGTTCCAGCGCATCGTGGTGTCGCCCTGCTCCATCACCGCGATCCTCTACACCCCCGACGGCCCCGTCGTCCTCACGGTCAACTCGACCGGCGACGACCTCACCTCCCTCGCCCCGTCGTGAGCGAATCGTTCGACTTCTGCGAGCTCGAGTTCCTGACGGTCGGCACGCTCGGGCCCAAGGGGCAACGTGAGTTCTTCCTGCAGGCGCGGGCAGAAGGCCAGCTCGTCTCGCTCAAGGTCGAGAAGCAGCAGGTCGCCGCACTGGCCGACTATCTCGACCAGGTCCTCGACGATCTGCCCGACGCCGCGGTCGGCGACGCTCCGGCCGATCTCGGGCTGCGCGAACCCGTGGTCTCCGCGTTCACCGTCGGGTCGCTCGGCATCGCCTATGCCCAGGACATCGATCGACTGATCGTCATGGCCGAGGCGGTTCCGGAGACCGATGACGACGACGAGGAGCTCGCCCAGGCCCGCTTCTCCCTCTCTCGTGCGCAGGTCTTCGGCCTCATCGAACGAGCACGCGACCTCGTGGCCGCCGGCCGACCGCCGTGCGCCTTCTGCGGCCGACCGCTCGAACCCCGCAATCGCGACTGGTGTCCGTGCCAGAACTGAGTCGGTCGTGAGCCAGGACCATCCGTTTCGCGACCGCGAGCCGATCGCCACCGAGCGGGCCCTCGCGCTCCTGTCGGAAGGCACCCTCGAGACCGTCGGTCGGATGCCGTACTCGTCCAACGCGACCTTCCTCATGAATGTCGAGCACGACGGGCTCGAGGCACAGGCCATCTACAAGCCGCACCGGGGAGAGCGACCCCTGTGGGACTTCCCATCCGGTCTCTACCAGCGCGAGGTCGCCGCGTTTCTCGTGGCCGACGAGCTCGGGTTCGACGTGGTGCCGCCAACGGTCGTCCGTGAGGATGCGCCCCACGATGTCGGGTCGCTCCAGCTCTTCATGCCCTGTGCGTTCGAGGAGCACTACTTCACGATCCACGAACAGGGCGACGACCACGACGACGACTTCCGGCGGATCTGTGCCCTCGACATCGTGATCAACAACACCGATCGCAAGTCGGGGCACTGCCTGCTCGGCACCGACGATCGGATCTGGGCCATCGACCACGGCATCGCCTTCCACCAACAGTTCAAGTTGCGCACGGTCCTGTGGGACTTCGCCGGCGAACCACTCCCCGACGACATCCACGAGGCGCTCTGGCGGTTTCTCGAGCGAGGGCTGCTGGCAGGAGCGGCGGCCCTGCTCGACCCGTTCGAGCGTGACGCCCTGTTGGCCCGCACGACTGCGCTGGCCACCGCCGGCCGTTTCCCCTCCGACGACTCGGGCGGCCACCGCTGGCCCTGGCCGCTCGTCTGACCCGTTCATCTCTGCGCAATCTGCTGTTCACCACCGATGGTGATATTCGTCGGAAGTTGAACGCCCAACGTGTTCAACAGGTGGGGATGAACCTGTGGATAACTGCCCGGATCGCCGTGGATCAGTGAGAAACGTGGACCATCAGCGAAGAAATCCGAAAAATAGTGCGAAATACCCACCGTTTCCCCAGCACGGAAAAATCATCTGTGCTATGTTGGTACTTAACGCATCGCCTCGCCGGACAAACCGGTCGGGGCGATTTCTCCGTTTTGGTCCGCAGCGAGGGAATCCAGGTCGGCGACACACCCCGTCGACGACGGGAACGCCGCTCGGTCGCAAAACGCCACGACCCCGGAGCCGAAGCCCCGGGGTCGTGATCGATTGTTGGTCGGTGGGCGGTGAGACCGCCTGCCGAGGTCAGCCCTCGAGGGCCTCGATCAGCTTGGGAAGCACCTTGTGGACATCGCCGACGATGCCGAGATCGGCAACGGCGAAGATCGGGGCTTCCGGATCCTTGTTGATCGCGATGATGTTCTTCGAGCCCTTCATGCCCACCAGGTGCTGCGTCGCACCGGAGATGCCGGCTGCGATGTAGACCGTGGGCTTGACGACCTTGCCGGTCTGACCCACCTGCATCGAGTAGGGCACCCAACCGGCGTCGACGATCGCACGGCTGGCACCGGCGGCGCCGCCGACGGTCTTGGCCAGGCTGTCGATCATGGCGAAGGCTTCCTTCTCGCCGAGGCCACGACCGCCGGAGACCACGATGGCCGCCTCGTCGAGCTTCGGGCCGTCGGACTC
>JBDQKM010000179.1:0-6507 GCA_040263275.1 Acidimicrobiales bacterium | reverse complement strand
GTCCGTCGTCCTCTCCCGACGCGGGAGCCGCCTCCCAGTCCCACTGGACGAAGGTGCCACCGCCCCGCAGGGTGCCCGCGAGCGATGTCACCGTGCCGGGGTAGTCGTCGAGGAAGCCGCACACCGAGGAACACACGACCAGGTCGTAGGGCTCGGATCGTTCGTCGAGGACCGACATGGTGCGGACGATCGTCCAGTCCCGGTCGGTCGCCTTGGCCTCGAGCACCGCCAACATCGCCGGCGACGAGTCGACCGCGTCGACCGACGCGCCACGGTCCACGAGCCGTTCGGTGAGCAGGCCCGTGCCGGCGCCGAAGTCACAGACCCGCAGTCCCTCGAACGTCACGCCGAGTTCGCCGAGCAACGACTCGAGCGAGGCGAAGGCCGCCGCCGCGTAGGCACGCGCCGCCGGGTCGTCGTCCCACCCGTCGGCGTAGTCGTCCCACTCCGAGTCGGTCATCCCGGTGGGCGCGGTCCGAAGGCGGCGCTATTCGACCATCGCGATGAGTTCTTCATCGCTGGGGATCTCCACGCCCGGCACGTAGTACGTGTAGAGCTCGCGCAGCACGGTCTCGAGGTCGCCCCGGTCGCTGCTCGCGAGGGTCACGGTGACCATCGATCCGTAGATGTGGACCGAGTCGACGTCGCCGGCCTCGAAGATGCGGCGAGCCAGCACGTCGGGCGGACGATCGTGCAGGATCTCGTCGCCCTTGGCGTAGCGCTCGTGGCCCATGCCGGTGAGGCTCCGGTTGAGCTCGAAGCGGAGCACACCCGGCTTCGGCGAGGTGGAGGAGAGAAACGTGACCGGTTGACCCATAGCGACTGCGACGTTACCCGTCGCGACGGGCCCAGGCCCACATCGCCAGACCGATCGACACGATCATGAGGATCGTGTGCACGATCTTGAAGCCGATGTCGTGGTCGGGATCCAACAGGATGTCGAGACCCTGGAACGTCCACCAGCCGATGGTGAGGGCGACGAGCGCCGCGAGCACCGCGGTCGCACGGCCCGATCGGGCCCTCCGCGCCGCGAACACGGCAATCACCAGCACCACGAAAAGGATCGAGAGACCGAGCCGCCACCCCTTGGCCGAACCCGACAGGTCGTCGTCGGCCACGATGTTGCGGATACGGCCCACCCGGACCACCAGCGTCCACAACAGGAAGACCGGGACGGCCAGACGGGCGCTCATGAGACCGAGGCTACGACCGGTGCTCAGAACAGGCCGAGCTGGGGTTCCTCGTCGTCGACGATGCGCGGCAGACCGGTCCATCGGAGGTCGTCCATGAACGCCCATCTGCGTCGATGGATGGCACTCGGACCGAAGGCGGCGAGCGCGGCCTTGTGGCGCGGGCACGGGTAGCCCTTGTTGCCGGAGAAGCCGTAGGCCGGATGGTCGGCGTCCCAGGCCCGCATCATGCGGTCGCGCGTCACCTTGGCGACGATCGAAGCCGCCGCGATCGAGATGCTGATGGCGTCACCCTTCACGATCGTCGTCGTCGGGTGGGTCTCGACGAAGTCCCAGTTGCCGTCGACGAGCACGTGGTCGACCGCGCCGAGCTGGGCGAGCGCCCGCTGCGCGGCCAGCTTCTGGGCCGCCGACATGCCGAGCTCGTCGCATTCCTCGTGCGATGCGTGGCCGATCGCCACCGCATCCGCCCACTCGAGGATCCGGTCGTACATGAACTCGCGTTCCGCGGCGGTGAGCATCTTCGAGTCGCGCACCTTGTAGAGCTTCTTGTCGCGGGGGACGACGACGGCGGCGAGAGTGAGCGGACCGGCCCAGGAGCCACGGCCGACTTCGTCGATCCCGGCAACGACATCCCCACCGTCCGCCCAGATCTCCCGCTCGAGCCGCAGGCCCGGAGCCTTGCCCTTGATCGAGCGGCGCAACTGGGGCGCGGTGGTGGCCATCGATCGGACGGTAGCCCATCGGGCAGCGCGACTACGGTGCCCCCATGGTCGACAGCCTCCGGTCGAAGCGATCGTGCGCCTCCCTCCTCTCCTATCGCAGCGTCGCGAGCGTCACGTCGGCCTTCTCCGCGATGTCCGCCTTCTCGTTCGGCTCGCTCGGGTCGGCCGGGTCGCTGCTCTCCGTCGGGTCGAGCGGCTCGGTTCTCTCGATCGGCTCGAGCGGCTCGATCCTCTCCGTGGGGTCGAGCGGCTCGATCGGCTCGATCGGGGGACGCGGGGTGATGGGCCCCGAACGGGCCGGGCACACACTCGCCCTGGTCGCGCTAGCCGCGGCCTGGGTCGAGGGCGGCTAGGCGGGGCGTTCGGCCAGGAGGGCCTCGCCCGATCGCTCGAGCGACGACCACTGCGGGTCGAGTCCGGGGCAACGCAGCTCGACGGCGTCGCTGCCGCCGAGCCGTTCCCACAACAACGCCGGCCGGGCGCCGTGCCAGCGGACACTGAACGAGACCCTGCCGTTGGCCGTGCCACAGGAGCGCACATCGACCGGCTGGCCCAGCCATGCCTCCGGCACCTCGGGCAGCAGGTCGACCGCAGCGGCGTCCGAGGAATCGATCACCAGCGAGAGCACGCGGCTCGCCGCCTCGACTGCGGGGCTGGACGGGCTGAAGCGGCCCGACACCCGCTCGGCTGCGGACCGTGCGTCAGCCGCCGCGTCGGGCGCAACTGCCTCGAGGGCGCGAGCCACCTGACGCAGGGTCTCCGGATCGAGGGCCGAACCGGCAACGGCGACGAGGGCCCCGGCGAGCTCGGCGAGACCCGATTCGCGGCCGGCCAGCAGATCGCGGGACGCGAGCGCCCGAAGGCCGGCAGCGGCATCGACGCCGGAGAGCGCGCCCGATTCCGCGGCGGCCACCACGGTCGCTCGGGCCCGGTCGGCTTCATCGTGCAGGCCGGCGACGTCGAGCACCACCGCCGCCTCGGCGGCCACCCGGGGATCGTCCGACCCGGCCTGGACGATCAGGTCCGGGAGGATGCGGTCCCAGGCTTCACCGAGGTCGGCGTCGGGCACCTGGATCGACAGCGCACCGGCGGTCACGGTCCGCCAGCCGGCGGAGATCTCGTCCGGCGTGACCGGACGGACCGGGAAGTCGCCCTCGAGCAGCACATGGACCTGCACCCGTTGTCGGTGCGGCAGGGCGAGCACGAGCGCGCCGGAAGCCTCGGCGCCGGCCGCCTCCACCCGGGCCGTGTCGGGACCGGCGATGACCTGCGGCCACGGGTCGCCGACCACGGCAGTGACTCCCCCGGCCGGTCGCTTCCCCCGGATCCACTCGATGCCATCGAGCACCACGGCGTCGGCATCCCCGCTGACCGTCGCGGACGCGGCGACGCGGCCGGCCACCGCAACCGCCACTGCGTCGGCGGAGAGGTTCTCGAAGTCGAGCACCAGAACCCGGCCGAGGCCGTCGTTCGCCGACGCGACCCGCTGCACCACATCGCCGGATGGCACTCGCATCCACGTCTCGTAGACCGGCGCATCGGCGACCCGTGATTGGCGCACCGCAACCTCGTCGTGGGCCACTCGCCACCGGTCGGCGGCGCCGACCCCCCACTCGACCCACCAACCGCCGTCGATGGCGCCGACGCGGCCGTGTCGGTCGACGATCGCCGTGGGGCCGTCGAGATCGCCGATCACGGCACCTTCGAGCGCGGGGGTGGGACTGTCGCCGGACCGGCCGAGCCGATCCTGGAACCAGCGCTTCATCAGTCGGGGGCGGCTTCGCTGGTGGCGGGCCGGCTGACCAGCCCGCGATACGCGTCGGTGGCGCTTCGTCCCTCGGTGACGCACGCCTTCATCTCGGTCGCGATCGGCATCTCGACGCCGTACTCCTCGGCGAGCTCGAGCACGATCTTGGCCGACTTCACGCCTTCGGCCACCTGGTTCATCTCCTCGATGATCTCGTCGAGTGACCGGCCCCGGCCGAGCTGCTCGCCGACATAGCGGTTGCGGCTCTGCGGGCTCATGCAGGTCGCGAGGAGATCACCCATGCCGGCGAGGCCCGAGAACGTGGCGGGATCGCCGCCCATGGCGACACCCAGGCGGGTGAGTTCGGCCAGCCCGCGGGTCATCACCGCCGCTCTCGTGTTGTCGCCCGTACCGAGCCCGTCGGCCATTCCGGCCGCGAGCGCGATCACGTTCTTGAGGGCACCGGCGATCTCGCTGCCGACCACATCGGTGTTGGTGTAGACCCGGAACAGCGACGACGCGAACACCCCCTGGAGCTTCTCGGCGATCGTGAGGTCGGTGAAGGCCACGACGGCAGCCGCGGCGCTGCCGGCCAGGATCTCCTTGGCGAGGTTGGGGCCGGTGAGCACGCCGACCGGGTGACCGGGCAACTCCTCCTCGGCCACCTCGGTCATCCGTTTGCGGGTGCCCAGCTCGAGGCCCTTCGAGAGCGACACGATCGGCACCCAGGGGCGGAGATGAGGCCGGAGGTCGACGAGTGTCTCGCGGAAGCCGGCCGAGGGCACCCCCATCACCAGCACGTCGGCCTTGCCGACCACCGCCGCCAGATCGGTCGAGGCCCGGAGACCGGGATTCAGTGCGAAGCCCTCGAGATAACGGGGGTTCTCGTGATGTTCGTTGATGGCGTCGGCCACGTCCTGGCGCCGACTGTGGATCATGGTCGGCTCGTTGTGGGCGCAGAGATGCGCCACCGTGGTCCCCCACGATCCGGCTCCGATCACCGCGACATTCATCGTCATGGGTCCACCCTAGACCTGGCACCGTCGGCACCGCCGAGCTGCGTTGCGAGCCGTAGAGTCTCCGACATCGTGCACCGTCCCGCCGACACCGTGGTCCTGATTCCCATCAGGTCGTTCGACGACAGCAAGTCGCGTCTCTCTGGGGCCCTCGACGCCCGCGAGCGTCGGCATCTGACGATGCGGATGGCGGAAACGGTGGTCGCCGCGGCCCGGGGACTTCCGGTGCGGATCGTGAGCGACGACGAGGAGGTGCTCGCGTGGGCCGATGCGCAGTGGCCCCGCGAGCACGCCGTCGGTGGACTGTCCGTCGGTCGCCGCGGTCTCAACGAGTCGGTGACCGCAGCCGTCGAACGGGCTGCTGATGCCGGATTCGATCGGGCCCTCGTCGCCCATGCCGACCTTCCTGCGGCCGACGACCTCACCGTCGTCGACCGCGACGGCGTCTGCATCGCCCCCGACCGAGCCCGCGACGGATCCAACGTGCTGTGTGTCCCGACTCGGGCGGGCTTCGTCTTCTCCTACGGTCCCGACTCGTTCCGCCGCCACTGCGCCGAAGCCGAGCGCCTCGACCTGCCGCTGACCGTGATCGACGAACCGTCCCTGGCCTGGGACGTCGACGACCCCGCCGACCTCCCCGACGACTGGAGCCGCTGACATGCGCGTCGACCTACCCACTCCCGCCAGCGCCCTCGCCATCGCCGCACACCCCGACGACATCGAGTTCGAGTGCGGCGCGACCCTGGCCAAGTGGAGCGAGGCCGGCGCGGTCTGTCACCTGCTCGTGTGCACCGACGGCCGCAAGGGCACATGGGACGTCGACGCCGACACCGACGCCCTCGTCGAACGCCGCCAGCGAGAACAGCGCGAGGCAGCCCGTCGACTCGGGGCCACCGGCGAGGTGCGCTTCCTGGGCATCGAGGACGGCGAACTCGACCACGGGGTCGAGCGGCGCAGCGAGGTCGCCCGGATCATCCGTGAACTCACACCCGAGATCGTGCTCGGCCATGATCCCTGGCGACGTTGGCGGATGCACCCGGATCACCGGGCCGCCGGATTCCTCACCGTCGATGCGGTGGTCGCCGCCCGCGACCCGCACTACCACCGCGAGCACGGCATCCCCCACCACCGGCCCGACCATCTCCTGCTGTTCGAGAGCGAACAACCCGACCTGGCCGAATCGGTACAGCACCGCCACCTCGAAGCCAAGGTCCAGGCGTTGCTCGCCCACGAGAGCCAGTTCGAGACCACGATGGTGATCGACGCCGACGACGACGGCAGCCAGGCCGCGGCCTTCGGCGCGCGGGAGCAGGCCGATGCCCGGCGACACGGCCGCATCGCCGGCGTCCGATTCGCCGAGACCTTCCGCCGCCTCGATCCCGCCTCGTAGAACGCACCAGGGGGCGCACCCCGAAGGATGCGCCCCCTGACTGGCCGGCTGCGATGGCGGGTTGGGTGGTGCCACAGCCGACGTTCTTGCGACCGAGTCGACCTCGGTCAGATCGTTTCTGCGAACATGTCGCCCTTGCGTCTCCTGCGCCGCACCCGAATGGCCACGGCAACTCACCCGACGTCGCGCCGTCGCGTTTTGTCGCGAGATTTCTCGATTCGTCTCGAAGGTCCGCCGATTCGCGACTATCCGGCCCCCCGAGGCGTCGGACTCGCCATGACGGTGGTACTGCATCCCCGCGGTCCCTGGTGGGAGCCGCTGCTCGCATTCGCGAGCTCGCTCGACCCCACCGCGCCGTCGCGCGCGCGTCGCGCCCGCGCCGCCGTCCCGCGCAGGCGTCGCGTCTGAACTCGCGCGCCCGCGCGCGCGCGCGCCGTCG
>JBDQKM010000178.1:0-6557 GCA_040263275.1 Acidimicrobiales bacterium | reverse complement strand
GTCGAACGCGACGGCGAGGGCATCGCCGTCCTCCAACCCGGGATGATCATGGGCGAGATCGCTCTTCTCACCCAGGCGCCCCGCAACGCCACGGTGACCTCGATGGAGCCCAGCACGGTCTACGCATTCAACCGCCGCGAGTTCATCTCCCTCCTCGACGAGTGTCCCGTGTTCTCGAGGATCGTGCAGTCCGGCGCACAGGAGCGTTCCGCCGCGAGCTGAGCCCCGCGTCCAACGGCCCGGGGTTCCCCGGTCAGGAGGGGGGCGGCCCGAGCACTATGTCGATCACCCGGACGACCTCAGCAGCCGGGAACGGGTCCGCCGTCATCAGCCGGCGGTAGAAGATCGGCCCGATGAGCAACTCGGCCGCGAGCACGGGATCGAGGCCGGGGTCGATGTCGCCGCGTTGCTGTCCGTCCACGACCATGTCGACCAACACCTGCCGCCGATCAGCGGTGAACCGATGGTGGAAGTCGCGAACCGCCGGGTCGTACTGGGCCGCGCTCACGAGCGCCGGGAGGCACGCCGCCCCGAGGGCGGACCGGTCGGCCACATAGTCCGCGAGCCAGTGCAGCAGCTGGGCCAAGCGCTCCCTGGGTGGTGCGGTCTCGTCGAAGCGCATCGTCGACTTGAGCATCTCGAGGGCCGACTCGATGATCTCGAGCTTGCCCGACCAGTGACGGTAGATCGTCGCCTTCGAGACACCGGCCCGCTTGGCGATCCCCTCCACGGTCACCGCGCCGTAGCCGACGTCGGCCATCTCCTCGAGGGCCGCTTCCGCGATCACGCGACGGGATCGCTCGATGCGGGGGTCGAGGTCAGCGGCCATCGGCGCCTGCCCTGACAGCTCGACCTCCCACCACGGCCACGATCACCCCGATCAGCGCGGCGATCGCGGCGGCGGCCAGGAGGGACGTCGAGAAGGCCGTGGTGAACGCATCCCCGGCGGCGCCCTGCACCATGGCGGCAAGCTCGTCGGGCAGTCCTGCGGCGACCTGCACCGCCGCACCCACCGACTCGCCGGCGGCGTCCGCCGCGTCGGGCGGCAACGAGCCGAAGACCTCGTCGTCGACGTTGGAGCGATATGCCGAGTTGGCGATAGCGCCGAGCACGGCGATGCCCAGGGCGCCGCCGACTTCGCGTGTCGTGTCGTTGACGGCCGAGCCGACTCCCGCCTTGTTGAGCGGCACGGCCGACATGATCGATCCGGTCGCCGGGGCGACCGTGATGCCCATGCCGATACCGAGCAGCACCAGCGCGGCAGCGATGACCAGGTAGGACGACGACGTGTCGACGGTGGCCATCAGGACGAAACCCGCGGTGACGAAGCCGAAGCCGGCCGACATCACCTTCGTCGAGCCGATCGTCTCGCTGAGGCTCGCGCTCCGGGGCGACACGATGACCAACATCGCGGCGAGCGGCAGAGTGGCGACCCCGGCGTCGAGCGGCGAGTACCCGCGAACGAACTGGAGGAACTGGGTCATCAGGAAGAAGAAGCCGAACATCACACCGAACGCGAACGTCACGACACCGGACCCCACCGAGAAGTTCGCGTTGCGGAAGTACGACATGGGCAGCATCGGGTGCTCGGCCCGCAGCTCCCAGCGCACGAACCCCACCAGCGTGATGGCGGCGACGACACCCGCCGCGACCACCTCGGTGCTCGACCACCCTTTCACGGGACCCTCGATGATGGCGTAGAGCAGGGCGGCGAGGCCGACGATGGAGAGCGCGGCGCCGACCGGGTCGAGCGGGGTCACCTCGTCGTCCTTGGAGCGCGGCGAGTAGACGGTGACCGCGGTGAAGACGCCGGCGACCAGGAACACGTTGACGAGGAACGCCGCACCCCACCAGTAGGCGGGGAACACCCACCAGTCGGTCAGGAGGAAGCCGACGACGAGTGGACCGAGCGCCCCACCGGCCCCGGCGAAGCCGGCCCAGACCGCGATCGCCTTCCCTCGCTCCTCTGGCGGGAAGACGGCGGTGATGATCGAGAGCGTCGCGGGCATCACGAATGCGGCACCGATGCCCATGACGGTGCGGGCGACGATCACCAACTCGACGGAATCGACGACCGTCCCGACGAGCGACCCGGCGCCGAACAGCAGGAGGCCTCCCTGCAGGGCCCGTTTCCGCCCGAACCGGTCGCCGATCGCCCCTGCCGACAGGAGCAGTCCGGCGAAGATGATCGCGTACGAGTCGATGATCCACTGGAGGTCGGTCGCGGTGGCACCGAGGCTCTGCTGGATCGAGGGGATTGCGACGTTGAGCCCCGAGACCGCCATCACGACCATGACCAGGCTGAGGCACATGATGCCCAGGAGAAACCACCGACGACGCTGGATCTCGGGTTGTTCGTGGAGGGCGAGCTCGGAAGGAACCGTGGTCATGGAAACGAAACGTATGCGTTTCATAACGAAACGTCAACGTTTCACAGTGGGGTTCGGCCGAGCGGGAAGAGAATTCCTTCAACCCCGGGTCCACATGGGTCGAAAGACCCATATCACCCCGACTCATGAGGTCACCCCCCATGCACGACACCCGCCAGCCCGACGATTCCGACCCGGCGCTCGATCACGCGTTCCGCCTCCGCCGTATGCAGCGACTGGCGCAGCGAACCGACCCCGCCGACCCCGCCAGCGGCACGGCTCGCGTCTCGGCCCGCCTCGCTCGGGCCCGAGCCGAGGCCCTGACCCCACCCCGGGTCGCGGAAGAGATCATCGATCTCACCTGAGCGACACCGGCCGCCGCATCCGCGACGCGACCCCGGGCCGTAGACCGGGTGAATGGACTCGACCGCCGCGCTCGTACTCGCGACCCACCTCGCCGCCACTGCCGCGATGGTCGGCCTGATCTGGTTCGTCCAGATCGTCCACTACCCCCTCTTCACCCTGGTCGGCACCGACGGGTTCGCCGACTACGAAGCTGCCCACACGCGGTCGACCTCCTTCGTCGTCGGTCCGGCGATGGCGGTGGAGGGAGTCAGCGCCCTCGCGATCGCGGCGTGGTTCCGTGCCGACGCGGGGACCGTGGCCGCCCTGGTCGGACTCCTGCTGCTCGCCCTCGTCCACGCCAGCACGGTCCTGCTCCAGGTACCGGCCCACCGACGGCTGTCGGCGGGCTACGACCCCGACGTCGCCCGGCGACTGGTCCGGACCAACTGGCTCCGCACGATCGGCTGGTCGCTTCGTGGACTCCTCGCGGTGGCGATGATCGTGGTGGCGACATGACCACCCTCATCGAGTCACCGCTCGTGGTGGAGCCGGTCGCCCGGCCGGTGATGACCCAGTTCTGGGCCGATGTCGTGTTCCTGCACTGGCGCTATGACCCGGCCGTCGTGCAGCGGCTTCTCCCCGAGGGGGTGGAAGTCGACACGTTCGACGGCTCGGCGTGGGTCGGCCTCGTGCCGTTCCGGATGGAGCGGCTCGGCTTCGGACCGCTCCCGCCGGTGCCACGACTCGGCACCTTCCCGGAAGTGAACGTGCGGACCTATGTGACCGCGGGCGAGAAGCGTGGCGTGTGGTTCTTCTCGCTCGACATCGACCTGCTCCTTCCGATGCTCGTGGCCCGGGGCTGGTACCGCCTTCCCTACTGCGTCGGCGACGTGACCCACGATCGGACCCACGAGCTGCTGTCCACCCGGGTACGTCGCCGCCGGCCTCGGCCACCCGGAGTCGACCGCACCGAACCCGGTCCGGGAAGCGCGATCGACGTGCTCGTCGGCGCCGCCTCCGCATCCGGCCCGCTCACCGAAGTCCTGACCTCCCGGTGGGGTCTCGTGACCTCGGGCCGCAAGGGCCGACTGCGCTATGCCCCGGTCGACCATCCGCCATGGCCGCTGTACCGCGCCCGGGTCGAACGAATCGACGACGAACTCGTGACCGCGGCCGGCCTTCCGGCACCGTCGGGACGCCCACACGGGCTCTATTCGCCCGGAGTGCCCGTTCGGGTCGGCCTGCCGCGCCGCATCACCCGCTGAGCGCCGAGCCCGGCGGGACGTTCGGCCCGAGCGATCGCCCGCTCCGAGGGGCACACTTGAGGTATGTCAGAGATTCCGCTGTCGCATGTGAAGATCCACGGCCACGACGTCCGCTACCGCCGGGCGGGGACGGGCGAGGCGATCGTGTTGATCCACGGATTGGCGGGCAGCTCCCTCACGTGGCGCGAAGTCATGCCCACCCTGGCGAAGAAGTACGACGTGATCGCGCCCGATCTGCTGGGCCACGGCGAGTCGGCCAAGCCGATGGGCGACTACTCGCTGGGAGCGATGGCGAGCGGCCTGCGAGATCTCCTGGCCATCCTCGACGTCGAGCGGGCCACGATCGTCGGACAGAGCTTCGGCGGCGGTGTGGCCATGCAGCTCGCCTACCAGCATCCCGAGCTCTGTGACCGTCTCGTCCTCGTCGGGTCGGGCGGTCTGGGCCGAGAGGTGAGCTGGATCCTGCGCCTCTGCAGCCTGCCCGGGGCCGAACAGCTGATGCCGCTGCTCTCTCCTCGCCCGGTTGCCGGGATCGGCGATGCCATCGGCGGATTCCTCCACGACCGAGGGATGCGGGCCCCGCTCGTCGGCGAGATGTGGCGGGCCTACTCCTCGCTGGCCGGTGCCGAGAACCGGAAGGCGTTCGTACGCACCATGCGAGGTGTGATCGAGCCGAGCGGGCAGACGGTGAGCGCACTCGACCGCCTCTACCTGGCCGGCAACCTCCCCACGTTGATCGTCTGGGGCGACCGGGATGCGATCATCCCCGTCGATCACGCCCACGCGGCCAACGAGGCGATTCCGGGCTCCCGTCTCGAGATCCTCGACGGCGTCGGCCACTTCCCCCACGCGGAGGATCCCGAGCGCTTCACCGAGGTGATGTGCGACTTCATGGCCACCACCGAGGCCGGCCCCAGCGCCGACATCGGCCTCCGCGACGCGCTGGTCGCCGCGGCCGGCTGACATCGGGGGCGCATCCACGCACCCGACTCACGCCGTAATCCTCTTGTGAACTCCTCCCCGTCGTCCCGTGGCCTCGTCCTCGTCACCGGCGCGTCCGGCTACGTCGGGGGCCGACTCGTCGGCGAACTCCTCGCCGCCGGATACCGCGTCCGGTGCCTCGCCCGCACCCCCGAGAAGCTCGACCGCTCCCCCTGGAGGGACGACGTCGAGGTGGTCGAGGGCGAGATCGAAGGCGACCTCGGTGCCGCCGTGGCCGACGTCGATGCCGTCTACTACCTGATCCACAGCATCGGCGAAGGCGACGACTGGGCCCAGCGCGAAGCCGCCGGAGCGGCGAACCTGCGCGACGCCGCCGCGCAGGCCGGTGTCGGAAGAATCGTCTATCTGGGCGGTCTCGGCGATGCCGAGGGCGGCGAACTCTCCCGCCACCTGGAGTCGCGACACGAGGTGGGCCGCGTCCTCGCCGACGGCCCCGTGCCCGTGACGGAGCTCCGCGCCGCGGTGATCATCGGTGCCGGCAGCGCCAGCTTCGAGATGCTCCGGTATCTGGTCGAGGTGCTGCCGGTCATGGTCACGCCGCGGTGGGTCGACACGAGGTGCCAGCCCATCGCGATCCGCGACGTGATCCGGTACCTCGTCGAGGTCCTCGACACCGAGGACACGAGCGGCCGCGTGCTCGAGATCGGCGGTCCCGACGTCCTCACCTATCGGGAGATGATGGCGGTCTATGCCGAGGAAGCCGGCCTGCGGAAGCGGTTGGTGATCCCGGTACCGGTGCTGACGCCGCGCCTGTCGTCGCACTGGGTCGGTCTCGTCACACCGCTCCCCCGCACCCTCGCTCGTCCCCTCGTCGACAGCCTCGTCAACGAGGTCATCGTCCGAGACGACGCGATCGTCGAGCTGTGCCCGGGCCCGCGGTCGACGTATTCGCTGGCAGTGCGGCGCGCCCTGCAGCGCACCCGCGGCCACGAGGTCTCCACCCGGTGGACGGGCGCCCAGAGCGTCACCCTGGCCGGCCCGCTGCCCACCGACCCGGACTGGGCCGGCGGCGCGGTCCTGCAGGACGAGCGCCGCCGCGTCGTCGATGCCACACCCGAGGCCGCCCACCGCACCGTCTCCCGCATCGGTGGAGAGCGCGGCTGGTACTCGAGCGATTGGCTGTGGTCGTTGCGGGGCCTTGCCGACAAGCTGATCGGCGGGCCCGGGATGCGACGGGGCCGACGGGATCCGGCCGAACTCCGGGTGGGCGACCCGGTCGACTTCTGGCGGGTCGAAGCCATCGAGGACGGTGCGTTGCTCCGCCTGCGGGCCGAGATGCGGCTGCCCGGCGTGGCCTCGCTCGAATGGCGCATCGAGCCGGCGCCGAACTCGGCTGGCGGTCCCCGCTGCGTCATCACCCAGACCGCGACCTTCGTCCCGAGAGGACTGTGGGGCCGGGCCTACTGGTACGCCGTCGCCCCGTTCCACCACTTCGTCTTCCCCGGCATGCTCGACGGCATCGCCGCCGACGCGGAGGCCCTGATCGACGATCCGGACGAGGCAACAGCAGGCTGAGTCGGGAGGCGGGTCAGGCCTTGCGGGGACCTCGGGGCAGCAGCTCCCCGACGGTCGACTG
>JBDQKM010000177.1:0-6619 GCA_040263275.1 Acidimicrobiales bacterium | reverse complement strand
TCGCGTGACGCCACGACCGGCTCGGCGCCCTGGCTCCGAAGTACTGCCGCCACCGCGCGGGTCAGGAGTTCGTCGCCGACATTGCCGGCGCCGGCCCACCCGGACACGAGGATCCGAGGAACCGGCGAACGGCTCGGTGGTGCGGGGTTCGCGGCCAGGCTCGACACCCCGCGGACGCTACCCCTGCTGGTAACGTCATCGGACCATGGCGAGCACCATTCAGCCGCGGCTCTCGGTCGTGATGCCCTGCTACAACGAGACGGCGACCATCGGCGAGATCGTGAAGCGGGTCTTGGCCAGCCCCCACACCGCCGAACTCCTGATCATCGACGACGGCTCGACCGACGGCACCCGCGACCTTCTCTCGTCGTTCGACGACGAGCGGGTACGCGTCCTGCTGCAACCCGAGAACCAGGGCAAGGGGGCGGCGATCCGCCGGGGGTTCCGCGAGGCCGAGGCCGACTTCGTGATCGTGCAGGACGCCGACCTCGAATACGACCCGGTCGACTACGACCTGGTGCTCGAGCCGCTGCTCAGTGGTGCGGCCGACGTCGTCTACGGCAGCCGCTTCCAGTCGGGTCGTCCCCGCCGGGTTCTCTACTTCTGGCACTCGGTGGGCAACCGGGCCCTGACCCTGCTGTCCAACATGTTCACCGACCTCAACCTCACCGACATGGAGACCTGCTACAAGGCCTTCCGCAACGAGGTCGTCAAGAGTCTCGATCTCCAAGAGAACCGGTTCGGCATCGAGCCGGAGATCACCGCCAAGGTGGCGGCCGGGGGTTGGCGAGTCTGGGAAGTGGGGATCTCGTACTCGGGGCGCACCTACGCCGAGGGCAAGAAGATCAACTGGCGCGACGGGGTCGCCGCCGTGCGGTGCATCGTGAAGTACAGCCTCGAGTCCCGCCGCAGCCGCCCGAGACACCTCCGCGGCTGACGCCCGCCCTGCCGCGAGGAGCCCTGGGTCAGAAGAGCACGAGCGCGGGTGGTGCCGCCGACCCGGTCCAGGCGTCGTCGGCATCGGCCAGCCGGTACTCGAACGTGACCATCTGCGCTCTGGTGACGTCGTCGCCCGGAGAGAAGGTGGACGGCGCGGTACCGGTCGTGAGGCCGTGCTCGGCCATCCAGTCGACGGCAGTGGCGTAGAAGGCGGTCGCGGCGACGTCGACGAAGCCGGAGCTGAACGACGGCAGCGGCTCGCCCACGGTCCGCCACATGAAGGTGGCCAGCTGCCCGCGGGTGACCGGCGCGTCCGGTGAGAACGTCCCCGGCGACGTGCCTGTCGTGACGCCGACGGCGGCCGCCCAGGTGACCGCCTGGGCATACCACTCGCCCGGATCGACATCACCGAAGCCCGAGGACGTGCCGAAGTCCGTGGATCCCATGAACCGCCAGAGGAAGGTGACGGCCTGGGCCCGGGTCAACGGACTGTCGGGATCGAAGGTGTTCCCGCCGATCCCGGTGGACACGCCCGTCAGCTTCGCCCAGTCCGAGGCCTCGACCCAGAACCCTGAATCTGCGTCGACGAAGGGCTGGAAGTCGACCACGGGTTCGAGCCGCAGCTCGGGATAGCGGGGATCGTGGTCGAAGGGATTCGCCGTGGGCCGTTCGATCATGGTCCCCGCAGCGCGCATGAGGTTGCGGGTCCGGTCGACCGACCACCCTCCCGGGAGCCCGGCATCGATCAGGGCGAAGGCTGCGGCGACATGGGGGGCCGAGAACGACGTCCCCTGCTGTGCCGCGAACCCCGTCGGGTCGACATCGGCCAGCACGGTGGTGACGACCGGCGCCCCGGGGGCGAGCACGTCGAGCGAGGGCCCCGTGTTGGAGAACGAGGCGACCTCCCCGTCGCCGGTCGACGCACCGACGGAGATCACGGCCGGCAGGCAGGCCGGGAACGTGAGGGCGCCATCCCACCCCTGGTTGCCGCTCGCAGCCACGACAGCGATGCCGGCATCGACCAGGCGCCCGATCACGTCCTCCCACGCGGCATCGCGACACGACCCGGGGCTGCCGCCCAGGCTCAGGTTCACCGCGGCGATGTCATGGGTGTCACGCAGGGCGTAGACCGCTTCGAGGGCTGCGAGGACTCCGGCCTCCGGGATGTAGGCGCTGAACGGGTACTCGGGGTGCTCCTCGTCGGCCGCCCCTTCGATCACGGCCGTGACCCGGAATGCGATGATGTCGGCGTCGGGGGCCACCCCGGCGAGCCCGGGGGCGTCGCTGGTGATGACTCCGGCGACGGCGGTGCCGTGGGTGCAGCTCGCGGGGATCGTCGCGCACGGCTCGGCCGAGACATCGCTGCGGGTGCCGTTCTCGCACAGCTCGGTCACACTCACCGAGGGGGTCTGCTCGAACGTGGGCACACCTTCGAGGAAGCAGCCCTCCGCCACCACAGAGCCGTCGATACCCGGATGATCTCGATCGACGCCGCTGTCGATCACGGCAACGGTGCGGCCGGCACCGGTCAGTCCCTCGATGTGCAGGGCCGCGGCACCGACCGTGGTCGTGGTCTCGTCGAGTTGGAGGCGGAGATCCTGGCGGGCCGGCCGAACCGATTCGACCGTGGCCGACGACGCCAGCGCCGCCAGGCCATCGGCGGTCACCTCTGCGGCCATCAGGTCGAGCTCGACCAGGACCCCGGTCGACTCGACACCCTCGTGCCGGTCGTCGAGCGCGCGCGCCAGAGCCGGCGCGTCTCCGGGCACGCCGAGATCGACCAGATCGACGATGACCGACACGGTCTCCTCGGACACGGTCTCCTCGGGCACGGTCTCGTCAGGCAGGGTGGGGTCGTCCTGCGCGCCGACTCCGGGCGCGCCCGACCAGATCACGGCCACGGCGATGGTCATGAGGAGGAGGATTCGGCGCACCGGGGCTCCGGGAAGTGGGGAACTCGACCACAGGTCGACGTCGATACCTTCGGTAGACTCGCACAGGAACTGACGCAGTTGACACCGCCGCCTCCCGAAGCCGGCAAGATTCCTGTAGGTTTATGCTGTCCTGGAGCGGGCGGTCCGCCGATGGGATACCGATGATCCGTCAGCAACTTCGCCGTCTCGTCCTCGCCGTGCTCGTGTCGCTCCTCGCGCTGGGGGCCTCCCCAGCCGCTGCCCACGACGACGAACCCACCATCACGTTCCGGACCGGCGGTTTCGGCCACGGCGTGGGCATGTCGCAGTACGGCGCCTTGGGCCGAGCCGAGGCCGGCCACACCCACGAGGAGATCCTCGACTTCTACTACGACGGCGCCACGCTCGGTTCCATCGGCGACTTCCCGGCGTTCGCCGGCGGCGACGACCTCGACGTGCTGATCGAGAACTCGTTCGGCGGCAACACGCACAACGGCCCGGTGAGCATCTCCCAGCCCTATGTCGACGGGAGCTATCAGGCCGGGTGGGAGGTCGAGATCCACGTCGGCGGCAGCCTCTTCACCACGTCGACCGAATCCGTCGAGGCGGTCTTCGACGGCACCCGCTGGTCGGCGACCATCGACCACGACGACGATCCCGAGACCGACCGCGTCGAACTCTGCGACCAGTCCTGCTCCGGCCCGCTCGAATTCGTCCAGATCGGCGGAACCCACGTGGTGCTCGAGCCCGGCGAGGACCGCGACCCCAACCTGGGCAACGGCAGCGGCGCCTACGCCACCGGCCGGATCGTGCTCCACCCGGGCGCGTCCGACAGCGACTGCGGTTCCGGCACGCGATTCTGCGTGATCCACGCCGATCTCGACTTCCAGGACTATCTCGTCGGTCTGGCCGAGATCCCCCGCTCGTGGCCCGAGGCCGCCCAAGCGGCCCAGGCGGTCGCCGGCCGCAGCTACGCGGCATCGGCGGCCATCAACCGCGCCGGCCTCGGTCGCCCGTGGGACATCGTCGACTCGACGAAGGACCAGTACTACACCGGCTCCACCCAGGACATCGACGCGTGCACCAACAACTGGTGCGACGGCGTCCGGTCCTCCGTCGACCAGGTGCTCGTCTTCGACGGCGTCATCGCCCAGGCGTTCTACTCCTCCTCCAACGGCGGTCACACCACCAAGCCGAGCGATGTGTGGAACGGCGGGAACGACGACCTCGGATATCTCCCCTCCAAGCCCGACCCCTTCGACGGCCATCCGAGCAACCCCAACCGCTTCCAGGAGGTCGTCCTCACCGTCGAGCAGGTGTCCTCCTACCTCAACGCCTACAGCGACCCGGTCACCGGCAACCAGCTCCACGTCGGCACCGTGCTCGACATCGAGATCACCGGCGCGCCGCCATCGGGCTGGATCAACTACGCGACGGTCACGATCGTCGGCACCGACAAGACCGTCGTCGTCCAGAACGATGGGTCCGGCTACACCGGGCCCTACGGCTACCGCTTCTGGTTCGCGCTCAACCAGGGTTGCCTCGCCGACCCCGGCTGCGGGCAGCGGATCCCGGGTCCCCGCCTCGAGGTCGAGGACATCATCCACTTCAGCGACGTGTCACCAGGGGCCTACTTCTTCGAGCCGGTGCAGTGGATGACCGAGCAGGCGATCACGACCGGTCTCACCCCCACCACCTTCGGACCCGACGTCTCGAACACCCGGGGTCAGCTCGCCACCTTCATCTGGCGTTTCGTCGGTGAGCCCGAGGTCGCCACCGCCCACGGCTTCGACGACGTGCCGGAGGGCGTGTTCTTCGCCGACGCGGTCGCATGGATGAAGGAACACGGCATCACCACGGGGATCAGCCCCGAGTTGTTCGGGCCCGACGGTTCGGTCACCCGCGGCCAGGCCGCGGCCTTCCTGTGGCGAGTGGCCGGCGAGCCCGCGTCGTCGTTCTCCCACGACTTCGGCGACGTCGCCGACAGCGCCTACTACTCGACCGCGGTGCGTTGGATGGTCGAATGGGGAATCACCACCGGCACCTCCGACACCACGTTCTCCCCCGACGATCCGCTGACCCGTGGGCAGACGGCGGCCTTCCTGTGGCGCCTCGCCGGTGAACCCGACGCCTTCGCCGATGGGGTCGACCTACCGCCGGCGATGCGGACCGAGTCCTAGTCCGACCCGCCCCCACGGCGGCTGGCCGCGAGCTCGTAGGTCCAGGCCGTCAGGTCGTCGACGGGGTCACCACACCACTCCAGCATGCGGGCCCAACCCGCGGCGTGCTCGGCGGTGACCGAATCGAGATCGTGGATGACTCGGTCGAGCTCGGCGAAGAAGGCCGCCTCGTCGCTGAGCAGGAACGCCTTGGTCAGACCCCAACGCTCCTCGAGCTCGACCTGATACGGATGACGGCCCGCCCAGGTGTTGAAGCGCAGCGACGGTGTGCCGATCACGCCCGCCTCCGAGCAGACCGTCTGGCTGTCGCCCACCACCAGGTCGGCGGCGGCGAGGACGTGGTGGAACCGATGATGGGCCGACCGGATCCGTCGGTCGGCCAATTCCGCAGGCAGGTCGTCCTCCGACGAGATGAGCACCGTGCCGGTGGCCGACATCACGTCGATCACGCGATCGATCTGGGCCCGGCTCATGCCGGCCTCGCTGACGTCGTGGCTGGCGGTGAACGCGGTCAGACGCAGCACGTGGAAACGCTCGTCAGCCCCGATCCCGAGCTCGGCCCGGATCCCGGGATCGGGGGTGAACCGGGATGGGTGGAGATAGAAGAGCTCCTTGTAGCCCTGGTACCGACGGTGTTGCCTGCCGTAGCTCTTCTCGGTCGCGCTCGGGCTGGCGATGATGTTCGCGAAGGGTCCGGCCACGTAGTAGAGGAAGCCGGCCACATGCCCGTCGTCGGTGTCGTACATCACCGGTGTGCGGGTCAACCGCGCCGCGTGCACCCCCGCGGGCGAGCGGGTGAGCACGACATCGGGCCGAAACCGACGCACGGCCCGCCATGCTCGCCAGTCGCGAACCAGGAGCTCCCGGGCGAGTCCGAACATCGTCGTGCCTGCGGTGGAGGCGGGAAGGTGGGGTCGACCCCGGGCCTCGATCAGCTCGACCACCGAGTCCTTGCCGGGCCGGGAGAGCCACAGCGTCTCTTCGCCGTTGGCGAGCAGTCGGTCCTCCACGGCGCCGAGGGTCCACACGTCGGCGGGGTGTACCGCATCGATCAACACCTTCATCGACGGCGACGGTAGCGTCGCGAAATGCCGACCGCGCTGCGCCGCCTCCTCGATCAGCGCGCCGAACCGCTCCCTCCCGGGATCCGGCGGACCCTCCTGCTGGTGGCCGGCGTGGGCGTCGTGGTCGCGTCGATCTGGGCCTGGCGCTCGAGCGGCCTCACCGTCGACGACGTCGAGTGGCTGCCGATCGCCGTCGCCTTCGCGGTCGCGGCCCCGGCGAGCCTCGCGCTCAAGGCGGCCGAGTTCCGGGTCGCGGCCCGGGTCGCCGGTCAGCGCCCCCCGTGGCCCCGCAGCCTCGAAGTGGCCGTGGTGTCGTCGGCTGCCAACCTGTTGCCGCTCCCGGGTTCCCTGCTGGTGACGGTCCGGTCGCTCTCCGAGGACGGCTCGAGCTATGGGCGCGCCGTCGCATCGTCGGCCGTACCCGGTCTCGCCTGGTTGGCGATCACCGGGCTCGTGGGCGGCACCGCGATCATCATCGAAGGGGCGCCGGTGCTGGGGGTGGCCGTCATCGCCGCCGGCCTCG
>JBDQKM010000176.1:0-6766 GCA_040263275.1 Acidimicrobiales bacterium | reverse complement strand
GCGGGCGCACTCGGTCAGGACCTCGTGGGCGAAGACCTCCGAGTCGCCGTTGCTCCGCTTGATCGACGACATGAAGCGCGGGTCCCAGTGCCAGTACCAGCGACCGTCGCGCTCTCGGAGGTTCTTGCGGAGGCTGTCGGGGTCGATCGTTCGGCCGGGACGGGGGCTGTACTCGGCGACGGCGACGGCGGCCTCGTGCAACGAGGCAAATCCGGTTTCGACATGGCGCATCATGAACGCGCCGATGCGGTCGGTGCCGGCCTGCTCCATCTCGGGGACGATGTCGACCAACACCAGACCCCGGCCGAGCCCGGGGCGTTCCCGCCCCATTGCGAGCAGGCTCGTGAGCCCGCCGAGCGATGCCCCGACGATCACCGGATTTGACCCGACGGCGTCGGAGATCGAAATCAGGTCGAGTGCAAAGTCCTGCAACGAGTAGTTCGCCTCAGCCGACCAGTCGCTCTCGCCGTGCCCCCGCGAATCGAGGGTGTAGGTGCACCAGCCTCGTTCGGCCACCACCTCTGCGGCCGCGCCCCACGAGTGACGGGTCTGACCGCCGCCGTGCAGGAAGAACACCGGCGGGTCACGTGGATCGCCACGGCGATCGGCCGCGATCACGACATCGGACGTGGGGAAACGCAAGGGGGTCGGTTCCATTTCGAAGGGACGGTAGCCCCCGCGTTAGGGTCCCTCGGAATCGACAGGGGGATTCATGGGCTTTCCGGAAGACATCGGCGTCATCGACACGATGATGGGCACGACCGCAGGCACGACCGGCAAGAACCGCTACGCCTTCCTCGAGCGGGCGCTGAAGGACGCCGAGTCGGCCAACATGAACTTCCCTGCGCAGTACATGTTCAAGGACGTGCCGTTCTCCGATCAGGCCCGCGATGCCGACGGCAACCTCGACGAACCGCCGCAGGGCCCCGATCTGCTGCTGCCGTTCATGGATCGCTGCAATGTCGAGATCGCGATGGTCGGCATTGCCGCCTCCGGTGAGGGCGAGGGCGTTCGGTGCGTCACCCAGCACCCCGATCGCTTCATCCCGTGCCATGAGCCTGACCCCAACGACGGTGTCGAGGCGATCCGCACGATCCGGCGGCTCCACGACGAGTTCGGTCTCAAGGCGGTCACGGCGTTCCCGTCGGGCCGTATGCCGCAGGTGCCGATCGACGCGCCGCTGATGTATCCGATCTACGCCCTGTGCTGCGAACTCGACATCCCGATCTTCTGCTGTGCCGGCATCCCCGGGCCACGCGTGCCTGCTGCGCCCCAGCACGTGGAGCGCATCGATCGGGTGATGTACGACTTCCCGGAACTCACCTTCGTGACCCGTCACGGTTGCGAGCCATGGGAAGACCTTGCGGTGAAGCTCATGCTCAAGTGGCCGGGGCTTCACTACTCCACGTCGGCGTTCGCACCGAAGCACTACCCGAAGGCGATCATCGATTACGCCAACACTCGCGGTGCCGACAAGATCATCTACGCCGGCTATTTCCCGATGGGCCTGTCGCTCGACAAGATCTTCCAGCAGCTTCGCGATGTCCCGTTCAAGGACGAGGTCTGGCCGAAGTTCCTTCGGGACAACGCCCGTCGGGTGCTGAAGCTCGACTGAATCGGCCGCTGATCGGCGCCGCCATCACGAGGTGTGCGCTCGTTTCATCGGCCGACCGTGCCGAAGCCATGGTGTGCGGGCATGCTGGGCTGGTGACCGTGCTCCAGTGGACCGCCGATCTGCCCTCCCTGCGTTCTCCGATCCTTGTCACTGCGTTCGAGGGCCTCTTCGACGTCGGCGCCGCCGCTACCGGAGCGATCGAGTCCCTGCGAGGCACCGGGGGGATCGAGGTCGGGATCATCGACGCCGACCCGTTCTTCGACTTCAGCGAGCGCCGGCCCGAGATCCGCATCGCTGACGACGGCCGTCGTGTCATCGACTGGCCCGATCACCGGATCCACATCCTGGCGCTACCCGAACAGTCCCGTGATCTCGTGCTGGTCGAGGGGGTCGAACCCCACCTGCTCTGGCGGACCTTCAGCGATGCCATCACCGAGGTCGCGACTGCGGTCGACGCTGCGATGGTGGTCACGTTCGGCGCCATGATCGCCGAGGTACCCCATACCCGCCCACCGACCATCACCGGTTCGACGACCGATGCCGACCTCGCCGCCGTCATGCGACTCGACCGTCCGAGCTACCAGGGGCCGACCGGAGTCATCGGCGTGCTCCACGAACGTCTCGAACGCGCCGGTATCCCCGCCGTGTCACTTCGCGCATCGGTCCCTCACTACGTGTCGGGATCACCGAACCCCAAGGCCAGCGGGGCCCTCCTCGAGCGCTTCGAACGCATCACCGGCCTGCCGACCTCCTGGGCCGACCTCGAGGATGAGGCTCGGGCCTGGGAGCGCCGCGTCGACGAGGCCATGGCCGACGACGACGATGTCACGGGGTACGTCCGACGACTCGAAGAGCACTACGACCGCCGAGCCGAGTCGAGTATCCCCAACGCCGACGATCTCGCCGCCGAGTTCGAACGCTTCCTGCGCCAACAGGACGACTGAGGGTGCACCATCTGGTCACGATCGTCCGCCCTGACGACGACTCGACCACGGAACTTCTCGTCGACGCACTCTGGCGTGCTGGTGCCGTCGGCGTGGAGGAGATTGACCGCTCGATCCGGGCGGCCTTCACCGACACCGCCACCGCCACCTCGGTGGCCCTTCGGTGCGGCGGACGGGTGG
The DNA here is from genome assembly GCA_040263275.1 of Acidimicrobiales bacterium. Lineage (GTDB taxonomy): Bacteria > Actinomycetota > Acidimicrobiia > Acidimicrobiales > Aldehydirespiratoraceae > JAJRXC01. The sequence goes on along the minus strand of JBDQKM010000176.1, from coordinate 4,027 downwards.
AGGACGTCGCCGACACGACCGGACTCGACAGCTGGCGGGACCACGCAGCCGACTACCAGGCGGGCCGCTTCCACGTTCGTCCACCCTGGATCGGCCCGGATTCCAGCAGCCGGTTCATCGATCTGGTGATCGACCCGGGGCATGCCTTCGGCAGTGGCAGTCACCCGACGACCCGTCTGATGCTGACGGCACTCGCCGAGCACGTCGGGCCGGGGGACCGCGTCGTCGACCTCGGAACCGGGAGCGGCATTCTCGCAATCGCCGCAGCCCGACTCGGCGCCGACGTGCTCGGGATCGACCTCGACCCGGCGGCGGCGCCAGCGGTCCAGACGAACGCCACGGCCAACGGTGTCGGCGAACGCGTCGACGTGCGCACCGGCGACATCAGCGACATCAGCGATGACGAGCGTTTCGATGTCGCTCTACTCAACGTCACGATCGACATCCACGAATCCGTCGCCCCTGCGGTCGAACGGCTCGACGTGCCCGTGCTGATCGTCGCCGGAATCCTCGATGGTGAGCAGGCCGAGCGGGCGGCACGGCTCCACGGCCAGAGCCCTACCGAGCGACTGAGCGAGGACGGCTGGGTCGCCCTCGTGTTCGATCGTGAACGAGGCGACGCAGCGACCTAGGCTCGCCCGATGGCTCGCATCGATGTTCCCGACGGCTCCGGACTGGAGCGAGAGCGCCTCCTGATGATGCAGCTCGACGTCGCCATGGGCATGGGCGCCTATTCGGCCGCGATCTACGAGAAGACGTCGCTTCCGCCTCGGGTTCGAGAGGTGGCGCGACTTCGCATCGCCGCTGCCAATGGCTGTCCCGTCTGTCTGAACACGCGCTCCGCCCATGCGACGGAGGACGGCTTCGACGAGGCAACGATCGAAGCCGTCGTCGCCTGTGATCTCGGCGGCGTGCACACCCTCGGTGATCTCGACGAACGCGAACGGCTCGCCGGCGAATTCGCCGACCGCTTCGCGTCGGATCATCACCGACTCGACGACACGTTCATGGCGGATCTCCGCAATCACTTCACCGACGTCGAGGTGATCGAGCTCACGGCGCTGTGTGCGATGACCTTGGGGAATGGCCGTTTCTTCACCGTGCTCGGTGTGGAAGCCGACGACGACGGGCACTACTTCGTGAACGAGGGCGAACGGTGACACTCCACGCGAGCTCCAGCGACAGCGTCGAGCTCGCCATCCACGATCTCGGAGGCGAAGGACCACCGCTCCTTTTCGTGCACGCCACCGGCTTTCACGGCCGGTGCTACACCCGCATCGCTGAGCAACTCGGCGATATCCGCCGCTGTTGGGCACCGGACCTTCGGGCCCACGGCGACAGCACCATTCCTGCGGACGACCGTTTCCACTGGAGCGGCATGGCCGACGACCTCTGCGCCGTGCTCGACGCACTCGGCATCGACGAACCGGTCGACTTCGTCGGTCACTCGATGGGCGGCGCCACCGTGATCGCCACCGAGCTCCGTCGGCCCGGCACGATCCGCACCGCATGGCTCTTCGAACCGATCGTCTTCCCCCCGATGGGCGACAACCCGAGCACCATGTCCGATGTCGCCCGCAACCGACGGGCCAGCTTCGACACCATCGAGGCCGTGCTCGAGCGGTATGGATCCCGCCCACCGTTTTCCGCGATCGACCCTGCGGTGCTCGACGACTATGTCCGCCACGGCTTCACACCGTCGCCGGAGGGGGTCACGCTCAAGTGCACACCCGAGAGCGAGGCCCGCACCTTCGAAAGCGTCGACTACGAGGTCTATGGGCGCCTCGGCGGCATCGATGCCGACATCACCGTGATCGCGTCGACCGACGGGGCGCCACCGGCGACGATCGCCCCGATGGTGGCCGACGGCATCGAGTCGGCTCATCTTGTCACCTGGGAGGGCGAGACCCACTTCGGGCCGTTCACCCACCCGGCGCGCGCCGCCACCGAGATTCGGACCAACCTCCGATGAGCGAACTCACACCGCGCGAGTGGCTCGGCCTCGAGGCAACCCACAATCCGCATCGGTGGTACCTGCCCGTCATCCCCCGGCTGAGCGTTCGGGAGATCTTCCTGTTCGGAGGGGCCGGACTCGCTGCGGCCACCACCGCACTCGAGGAGACCACCGGCCGGCCGGTCGTCTGGGCGACCGCCCAGTACCTCGACTTCGCCAAGGTCGGCGAGACGATGGACCTCGACGTCCACGTCTCGGTCTCGGGTCGCTACACCACCCAGGCTCGAGTGATCGGGCGCGTCGGCGATCGTGAGATCATCACGGTCAACGCTGCGCTCGGGAGGCGCGAACTCGACCTGACCGAGACGTGGCCGACCCCTCCTGACGTCCGGCCGCCCGATGCGTGTCGGCCCCGAGAGTACGACTACGACCAGGATTCGCTCGGCAAGCACCTTGACCAACGGTTCGCTCCGACCACCGGCGAGAAGCTGGGCGGTCCGACCGGCCACGGCCCGGGCCGGCTGTGCGTCTGGACCAAGCCGCCCGACGGTGTCGGCAACAGCGCCGCGACCTTGGCGGTGCTCGGCGACTTCGTCCCGATGGGCATCTCCAACGTCGCGTCCCAGCCGGTCGGCTCGAACAGCCTCGACAACACGCTGCGGATCATCGATGTCCGGCCGAGCGAGTGGTATCTGCTCGACATCGAGGCCGGCGGGATCGCCAACGGGTTCGGGCACGGCCAGCTCCGGATCTGGGACGACCAGGGCAATCTCCAGGCGATCGCCAGCCAGTCGGTCGTGGTGCGCGATCGCCGGAAGCGCTGACCTCGGCGACGGCCGGGTCGACTACATCCGGAAGGTGCCGTCGAGGCCGACCTTCCAGGCTGCGCCGGCGACGGTGCCGCCATCTACAGGGATCGATGTGCCTGTCACGAACGACGCCAGATCCGACGCCAGGAACGCGATCACCGCGGCGCATTCGTCGGTCGAACCCATCCGGCGCAGCGGTGTCGGGTGGTGCTCGGTCGACATGGCGGAGCTGTCCGCAGCAAGGCCGGCGTCGCCGGGCGTCGGGATCATGTCCGGCGCGACACAGTTGACCCTGATGCCGCGGCCGCCGAGTTCGAGGGCCAGCGTCTTGGTGAACTGCTCGATCGCGGCCTTCATGGCGGCGTAGATCCCGAAGCCAGGGGCGGCGTGGTAGGCCTCGACCGACGTGACGTTCACGATTGCGGCGCCGTCGGCCAGACGGTCCAGCGCCGAACGCACACTGTTGGTGACCGTGCCGAAGTTCTCGGCGATGAGCGCCGCCTCGCCCTTTGGTGACACCTCGGCGAACTCGGCGTGGAAACCACCGCCGACATTGTTGACCAGGATGTCGATCGGGCCGAGTTCACCGGCCACTCGGGCCATGAACGACTCGACCGACTCGGCGTCGCGCACGTCGAACACGTCGGCGAGTACCCGGCGGCCCATCGCTTCGATCGCGTCGGCGGTTTCGGCGAGCCCGTCGGCCTGACGATCGCAGATCGCAACGTGGGCGCCGAGCGACGCAAGCGCAAGTGCCGTTGCCTCGCCGATGCCCTGGGCGGCGCCGGTCACGACCGCGATTCGGTCGGTGAGCATCAACTGGTCGGCGGAGACAGGCACGAAACTTCCTCTTGGAGAACAGACGCTCCTACCCTACGCGAATGCCCGTTCCCGCTCGAACGCCCGTCATCGTGGGTCGCGCCCAGATCGTCGACACCGAACCCGATCTTGACCACCCCACCGACCCGATCCAGTTGATGACCCGTGCCGCGGCCGCCGCCGTCGCCGACGCCAGGATCGATGCCTCCTCGATCGATCTCGTCGGAGTCGTCGCCGGCTTGTTCCGCCACCCGAACCCGGGCCGGGCGATCGGCGATGCGATCGGGGTCCCCACCTCGGCGACCTCGGTGCTCACCACCTGGGGCGGCAATACGCCAATCGCGTTCGTTGGAGAACTCGGCGACCGGTTGGCTCGGGGCGAGGCCGACATGATCGTGATGGTCGGTGGAGAGACGGGCCTCACCCGCGCCGCGCTCCGCAAGGC
>JBDQKM010000175.1:0-6772 GCA_040263275.1 Acidimicrobiales bacterium | reverse complement strand
GTCGGGGGATGCGAGGGCGACGGCGAGCACGGCCTCGCCGCGTCGCGGCGCCGCCGAGTGCGACAGGTCGTCGAGCGCCGCGATGGTGGAGTCGGAGAACCCCGCCGGCCGCAGGAGGAGGTCGGCCAGCGTGTCGTAGTCGCGGGTCGCGGCCGCTTCGAGCACCGGCGCGCCGTCGGGGGTGGTGCGGGCCACGATGTTCGCGGCGGTGAACCGGCCCGCCGTGGCCGACGACGCCAGCCAGGTCTGCTCGCCCGGGAAGCCGCCGACATTGGGCGGGTTGCCGGGGACCTGGCCCATCTGGCGCAGCAGACCCAGGACCCCGCGACTCGGGAGCGGCGACCCGGTCGCCTTCAGGACCGAGATCAACCAGGGGACGGGCGCAGTCACCTGCGGAGCGCCGGCGCCGTCGAGCCCTGCTTCGAGCACGGCGCGAGCCAGCGGCGCGATCGACAGGTTCGCATCGGCGAACGGTGTCGCCAGGGCACTCACCGTCTCGGTGTCCACCGGGCCGAGGAGGTGGCGGGCGAGCTTCCCGGCGATGAAGCCGGGGGTCGCGGGGTGATCGACCGCGGCGTCGACCACCGCGTCGACACCGCTGATGCCCGACCGACCCAGGAAGGTCTGCGGGGTCGGGTCGTGGCGGGCCTCGACGAAGAAGACCTGGTAGTCGCGCCGACGGGCGACGACCCAACCGGTCAGGGCCACCGCCGCCGCCTGCACGTCGTCCTCGCTGTAGTTACCGATACCCATCGTGTAGAGCTCGAGCAGCTCCCGGCCGTAGTTCTCGTTCGGCGCCTCGCCGGTCGACGTCGTGCCGTCGAGGAAGATCAGCATCGCGGCATCGGTCGAGACCTCGCGGATCAGCTGCCGGAAGTCGCCCAAGGCGGACTCGCGCAGCAGGTCGAGATGGGCGAGGAGGACCGGGAGGTGGTTGACCACCGCGTAGGACACCGCGAAGTGGTCGTGCCAGAACCAGGCCATCGAATGCTCGAATGGCCGGTCGGTCTCGACCAGGCGGGTCATCCACCGCCCGAGGGCGTCGACACCCTGCTCGCGCTGTGCACCCTGCTCGGCGTCGTAGACGAGGTCCGCCCAGGGCGACGCTTCGGCGGCGATGCCACCGGCCGACGGATCGAGGAGGAGGTCGATCACCGCGTCGGTACCGAGGGCCTCGAGTTCGTCGAGCTGGCCCGGTCGCAGACCCCACGCCGCTCGCCGGGCGAGCCAGGCGACCTGGTCTCTCGTGGTGTTGCCGTTCGTGGTCACGACCCCACTATCGGCCGAGAATGTGTGGAGAGTGTGAACGACCCGTCAGAGACGGTCGAAGGCGGATTCGAGGTCGCCGATGAGATCGGGCAGCGACTCGATGCCCACGCTCAGACGGATGAGATCGTCGGGCACCTCGAGGGGTGAGCCGGCCGCCGACGCGTGGGTCATGGCGCCGGGATGTTCGATCAACGACTCGACCGCACCGAGCGACTCCGCCAGCGAGAACACCTGCGTCGACGCGGCGAGTCGCGTGGCTGCGTCCCTGCCGCCGGCGACACGGAACGAGACCATGCCGCCGAACTTCTTCATCTGACGAGCCGCGGCTTCGTGGCCCGGATGATCAGGAAGTCCGGGGTAGCGGACCTCGATCACCTCCGGACGGGCGAGCAGGAAGTCGGCGATCGCCTCCGCGCTCTCGCAATGGCGGTCCATCCGCACGGCGAGCGTCTTGAGGCCGCGCAGGGTCAGATAGTTGTCGAACGGGCTGCCGATCGCGCCGATCGCGTTCTGGAGATAGGCGAGCCGTTCGGCCAGGGAATCGTCGTCGAGCGCCAGGAACCCGCCGACCACGTCGGAGTGGCCGCCGCAGTACTTGGTGGTGGAGTGCACGACCACGTCGGCACCGAGCGACAGCGGCTGCTGCAGATAGGGCGTCGCGAAGGTGTTGTCGACGACGAACAGGGCGCCGCCGGCGTGGGCGACCTCGGCGATGGCGGTGAGGTCGATCACCGTCAACAGCGGGTTCGTGGGCGTCTCGGCCCACACCACCTTGGTCGCCGGTCGCATGGCCGCGGCCAACGCCGCCGGGTCGGTGAGGTCGGCGGCCGACCATTCGATGCCCATCGGGGCGAGGACCGCGGAGATCAACCGGAAGGTGCCGCCGTAGGCATCGTTGCCGAGCACGATGTGGTCACCGGGGGCCAGCGTGCGCAGGAGGGTGTCTTCGGCCGCCATGCCCGATCCGAACGCAAGACCGTGGGCCGCACCCTCGAGCGACGCGAGACAGTCCTGGAGCGCGGTTCGTGTGGGATTGCCGGTGCGGGAGTATTCGTAGCCGCGGTGCACGCCCACGTCCTCCTGCACGAACGTGGTCGCGAGCGAGATCGGGGTGACCACCGCGCCGCTCGTGGGGTCGTGGGGCTGACCGGCGCGGATGGCGCGGGTCTCGAATCCCCAGGCCTCGGCATCGGCGAAGACGTCGTCAGCCATGGAAGGCTCCCTTCGAGAGGAATGCGAGCACGTCGCTCGACGAGATGACGGCACGCGGTCGCCCGCCGTCGAGCACCAACAGTGCAGAGCAGGACTCGAGCATCTCGACGGCCAGGGCGATCGGCTGGCCGCTGCCGATGGTGCCCAGCTTCGGGCTCATGATGTCTTCGACGGTCTTGTCGAGTACCGCGTCGGTGTCGAACGCGAGATCCATGAGCCGAAGCTCGCTGACCGAGCCCATGACCTCGGCTGCGGCGAGGGGCATCTCGTTCTTGGCCACCGGCAGCTGCGACACACCGTGTTCGCTCATCATCTGGGCGGCCTCTCGCACGGTTTGGTGGGGCTGGACGTAGAGCAGCTCCGGCACGCCCTCACGACGGGATTCGAGCACGTCGGCGATGACGGGGCCGTCGGCCCGCAGGAACCCGAAGCCGGCCATCCACTCGTCGTCGAAGACCGTGGAGAGGTAGAGGCGACCGTTGTCGGGCACGAGGACGACGACGAGGTCGTCGGGCCCGCACCCCTCCGCCACCTTCAGCGCCGCATTGACGGCCGTGCCGCCCGAGCCGCCGATGAGCAGCCCTTCCTCCCGGGTCACCGCGCGAGCGGTCAGGAAGGAGTCCTGATCGCTGACGGGCACTGTCTGGTCGACGAGATCGCCGTGGTATGTCTCGGGGAAGAAGTCCTCTCCGACCCCCTCGACCAGATAGGGCCGGCCCGAACCGCCCGAGTAGACCGAACCCTCGGGGTCGGCGGCGATGATCTTGACCTCGGGGTTCTGCTCCTTGAGGAAGCGACCCACGCCGCTCAGCGTGCCGCCGGTGCCGGCACCGGCGATGAAGTGCGTGACCTTGCCGTCGGTCTGTCGCCAGATCTCGGGACCGGTCGTCTCGTAGTGGGCCTGGGGGTTCGCCGGGTTGAAGTACTGATTCGGCCGGTAGGCGCCGGGGATCTCCTTCACCAGCCGTTCGGCCGTCGAGTAGTAGGACGCCGGATCCTCGGGGGCGACCGCCACCGGGCACACGACCACCTCGGCGCCGTAGGCGCGCAACAGGTCGACCTTCTCTGCCCCGACCTTGTCGGTCATCACGAAGATGCAGCGGTAGCCGCGCTGGGCGGCCACGATCGCCAGCCCGACCCCGGTGTTGCCCGACGTCGGTTCGACGATCGTGCCACCCGGCTTCAGGAGACCCTCGCGTTCGGCGGCATCGATCATCGCGATCGCCGGTCGGTCCTTCGAGGAACCGCCGGGGTTGGTCATCTCGGCCTTGACCACGACCGGGCACGGCAGGTCCTTGCCCACCTGCCGGAGCCGGACGAGCGGCGTCTCGCCCACCATGTCGAGTACCGAGTCGTAGATCTCCATGCATCCCCCTGGGAGCAATTCAGCCGATGGCCAAGTCTCTCACGCGTCGACGGTCTCGCCCACGTGTCGCCCCAAAGTCTTGCCGCCGGGGATTCTCCCAACCGGGATGTCCCGCGATGCATTCCCGGCGGGTAGTTTCTGACGGTCCGTCAGGTCTCATGAGGTAAGCATGTCCGACAACTCCCAGTTGCTCTCCGGCGTCCGTGTCATCGAATCGAGCCTGCTCGGCCCGGGTCACGTCGCCACCTTCTTCGCCGATCTCGGCGCCGACGTCATCAAGGTCGAGTCCCCCGCCGGCGATTACATCCGCCAGATGACCTGGCCGATCGTCGAGGGCATCTCCCTGCTGCACCTCCACACCCACCGGGGCAAGCGGGGCATCACGCTCGACCTCAAGACCGATGAGGGCAAGGAGCTCTACAAGGAACTCGTCGCCACCGCCGACGTGGTCGTCGAGGCGATGCGACCGGGCACGCTCGCCAAGCTCGGGCTCGGCTACGACGACCTGAAGGCGGTCAACCCCAAGATCGTGTTCGCCACCCTGTCGGGCTACGGCGCCACCGGCCCCTACAAGGACATGCCCAGCCACGGCATCGCCTACGACACATGGGCCGGCATCGTCCAGCCGGTCTACGACGACGAAGGCTTCGCCCACATTCCGCCCACGATGCCCAACGTCGGGATCAACGTCGGCCCGATGGTCGGCGCCATGGCGATCCTCGCCGGCATCATCAAAGCCCGCGAGACCGGTGAGGGCTGCGAGATGGAGATGGCACAGTCCGACGCGGCGGCCTACATGGACTGGTACCGGATCGAGTCGGAGCGGGCCTACATGCGCCCCGAAGACGAGGTCACCGGCAACCCGTCCGACAACTACGAGCGGCGGCCCGCCGGCCTGGCCGGCATGTGGGAGGGCGTCCGCTACCAGATGTACGAGGCTGCCGACGGCCACGTGCTGTTCATGGCCAGCGAGCAGGCCTTCTGGAAGAACTTCTGTGAGGGCGTCGGGCGCATGGACCTGTTCGAGAAGTGGCCGGGGTCGAAATATGCCGACCATGCCAAGGGCAACAAGGAACTCCAGCGCGAACTCCAGGCGATCTACAAGACCAAGACGTGTCAGGAGTGGCTCGACTTCTCCAACGAGTTCAACACCACGATCGCCCCGGTCAACACGCCGGCCAACATCGGCGACGACCCGCAGTTCCAGGCCCGGATGGGCTTCTACCCCACCGAGGCGGTCGGCTGCGAACAGTTGCCGCTGCCGGTCTACGTCAACGGCTCGCTGCCCCCCACGCCGACCATGGCGCCGACCGTCGGCGAACACAACGACGACGTGATGGCCGACGTGCTCGGCAAGTCCGCCGAGGAGATCGCCACGCTCAAGGACGCCGGCGCCTTCGGCTGACGGTCATCGGATCGAGAACCCCTGGTAGCCGGCCGCGGCGACCTCGTCGCAGTGCTGCTTGTACTCGTGGAAGCCAGGGAGTGGCATGAAGACCCGGGGCTTGCCGGGCACGTTCGCGCCGAGATACCACGAGCTGCACCCGTGGAACAGCGTCGCCTCTGCCACCATGTTCACGTAGGCGACCCACTCTGCCTCCGCGGGGGCCTCGGCCTCCACCTCGGCGGCCCCGTCGGTCCGCATCGCCACCAGAAGGTCTCGGATCCACTCGACGTGCTGTTCGATGGACACGATCATGTTGGTCAGCACCGAGGGCGACCCGGGACCGGTGATCGTGAACAGGTTGGGGAACCCGTTCACCTGGAGTCCGAGATACGTCAGAGGTCCGGCCGACCACTTGTCCGACAGCGGCACGCCGGACCGTCCACGGACGTCTATGCGATCGAGCGCGCCCGTCATCGCATCGAAGCCCGTCGCGAACACGATCGTGTCGACCTCGTGCAGCTCGCCGTCGACCACCACTCCCCTGTCCGCGATCCGTTCGATGGGGGTCGCACTCACGTCGACGAGGTCGACGTCGTCGCGGTTGTAGGTGACGTAGTAGTCGGTGTCGACACACATCCGCTTGCAGCCGATGACGGTGTCGGGGCTCAGCCGGCCGGCGAGCTCGGGATCATCGACGATCTCGGCGATCTTGGCCCGGACGAAGTCCGCCGCGGTGTCGTTGGCCTCCGTGGAGAACAGGAGATCGGTGAACGCGCCGAGGAACGTGAGCCCGCCCTCGTCCCAACGGTCGGCGTAGATCGCGGCCCGTGTCGCGTCGTCGACGTCGAGCGCGCCGACGAGGTCATCCGAGCGGAGGTGACCACCGAACCCGGTTGTGGTCTCGCGGGCGGTCTCGCGCCAGTTCGCGTAGTCGGCCTTGACCCGTGCGACCTCGGCCGGGTCGAGCGGGCGGTTGTGGGCGGGCACGGCGTAGGCCGGCGTCCGCTGGAAGACGGTGACGTGGTCGGCTTCGGCCGCGATCACGGGAATCGACTGCACGCCCGACGAGCCCGTGCCGATCACGGCAACCCGCCGACCGGCGAAGTCGACGCCCTCGTGGGGCCAGTGGCCGGTGTGGTGGATCTCCCCGGCGAAGTCGTCTCGGCCCTCGATGTCGGGGATGTTGGCCGCCGACAGGCAGCCGGTGGCCATCACGACGAACCGTGAGCGCACGGACTCGCCCCCGTCGGTGGTCACGGTCCAGGTCGACGTGGCGTCGTCGAAGTGGGCGGCCGTCACGCGGGTGTCGAACGTGATCCCGTCCCGAAGGCCGAAGCGGTCGGCGACGTGCTCGATGTAGCGAAGGATCTCCGGCTGGGTCGGGTAGCGCTCCGTCCACTCCCACTCCTGCTGGAGCTGCTCGTCGAACCCGAACGAGTACTCGAGCGACGGCACGTCACAGCGGGCGCCCGGGTATCGGTTCCAGAACCACGTGCCGCCGACGCCGCTGCCGGCCTCGAACACGCGAGCATCGAACC
>JBDQKM010000174.1:0-6776 GCA_040263275.1 Acidimicrobiales bacterium | reverse complement strand
GCAAGGTCGAGGTCGAGGCCGATCTCGAAGCTGAGGCACTCGGGTACACCGGCCACCCACTCGAGGAGGGCATCCCGGATCACCGGAATCCATGAGACGACGCTACCTATGATGCGGCCCATGATCCGTCATCACGTCATCACCACGCTCAACGACGACGCCAAGCACATGGCTCCGGTGATCCGGGATGCCCTCCTCGAGTGGGTGGCCGGTGTACCCGAGTGCCTCAGCTTCGAGATCGGCCTCGACCTCGACCTTGCCGACAACACCGGCGACCTCGCAATCGTGGCCCAGTTCGATTCGGTCGAGGATTACCGGGTCTACGCCACCGATGAGCGTCATCTGGAGATCATCTCCACGATGATCGCCCCCAACGCCACCTCGATCGCCCGCAGCCAAATCGAACTCTGACGGCTCACGAGTCCCGCTCGCCGGCGACGAGGGTCCGCGAACCCGGGGCCGTCAGCCGAGCAGATCGAGGAGTTCGAGCGCGGCGTCGGGGATCACGGTGCCGGGTGGGTAGACGGCGACCGCCCCCATGTCGAGCAACTCGGGCACATCGTCGGGCGGGATCACACCGCCGACGGTGATCTTGATGTCGGGCCGCCCGAGCTCGGCGAGCGCATCGCGCAGGGCAGGCACGAGCGTGAGGTGCCCGGCGGCGAGCGACGACGCACCGACGACGTGGACGTCGGCTTCGACGGCTTGGCGGGCGACCTCTTCCGGCGTCTGGAACAGCGGCCCGATGTCGACATCGAACCCGAGATCAGCGAACGCGGTGGCGATCACCTTCTGGCCACGGTCGTGACCGTCCTGGCCCATCTTGGCGATCAGGATGCGCGGCCGGCGGCCGTTCGCCGCGGCGAACTCGTCGACCTTCGCTCGAACTGCGACGACGGAATCAGCTTCGGCACCCACTTCGGCTCGGTACACCCCTTCGATCGTGCGGATGGTTGCGACGTGACGACCGTAGACCTTTTCGAGGGCGTCGCTGATCTCCCCCACGGTCGCCTTGGCCCGAGCGGCATCGATCGCGAGGGCGAGCAGGTTGCCCTCACCACGGTCGGCGGCGTTGGTGAGTGCGTGGAGGGCGGCGTCGACGTCGGCCTGATCGCGCTCGGCTCGCAGTTGGTCGAGCTTCGCCAGCTGGGCGGCGCGGACCTCGGCGTTCTCGATCTTGAGGACCTCGATGTCGTCTTCCTCGTCGGGCGCAAGGCGGTACTGGTTGACCCCGATCACCGCCTGCTGACCCGAATCGATGCGGGCCTGGGTGCGGGCGGCGGCCTCCTCGATACGCAGCTTCGGGATGCCGGCCTCGATCGCGGCGGCCATGCCGCCCATCTCCTCGACCTCGGTGATGTGCGCCATGGCCTTGTGGGCCAGTTCATTGGTGAGCCACTCGACATGGTGGCTGCCGCCCCACGGGTCGACGGTGCGAGTCGTGCCGCTCTCCTGCTGCAGGAACAGCTGGGTGTTGCGAGCGATACGCGCCGAGAAGTCGGTGGGCAGCGCGAGCGCTTCGTCGAGGGCGTTGGTGTGCAGTGACTGGGTATGTCCCTGGGTGGCTGCCATCGCTTCGACACAGGTGCGGGTGACGTTGTTGAACACGTCCTGGGCGGTGAGCGACCACCCGCTCGTCTGGCTGTGGGTGCGCAACGACGACGACTTGGGATTCTTCGGGTCGAACTGTTCCATCAGGTGCGACCACAGCAGACGGGCGGCCCGGAGCTTGGCGACCTCCATGAAGAAGTTCATTCCGATCGCCCAGAAGAAGCTGAGACGCGGCGCGAACGCATCGACGTCAAGGCCCGCTGCGACACCGGCCCGCACGTACTCCACACCGTCGGCCAGCGTGTAGGCCAGCTCGAGGTCCGCCGTCGCTCCCGCCTCCTGCATGTGGTAGCCGGAGATCGAGATCGAGTTGAAGCGCGGCATCTCCTCGCTGGTGAACGCAAAAATGTCAGAGATGATCCGCATGCTCGGGCTCGGCGGGTAGATGTAGGTGTTGCGGACCATGAACTCCTTGAGGATGTCGTTCTGGATGGTCCCGGCAAGCTGGTTCGGAGCGACGCCCTGTTCCTCAGCCGCCACGACATAGAGGGCGAGGATCGGCAGCACTGCGCCGTTCATGGTCATCGACACGCTCATCTTGTCGAGCGGGATGCCGTCGAAGAGTTGCCGCATGTCGAGGATCGAGTCGATCGCCACGCCCGCCATCCCGACGTCGCCGGTCACCCGCGGATTGTCGGAGTCGTAGCCGCGGTGGGTGGCGAGATCGAAGGCGACCGACAGACCCTTCTGCCCAGCCGCAAGGTTGCGCCGGTAGAAGGCGTTGGACTCCTCGGCGGTGGAGAAGCCGGCGTACTGACGGATCGTCCACGGCTGATTGACGTACATCGTCGGGTACGGACCACGGACGAACGGCGCCAGCCCGGGGAAGGTCCCGGGGAAGGCAAGGTCGGTGTTGGTGTCGGCGCCGAGTGAGGCGGGAACGTCGATGCCCTCTGGCGTCCGCCAGGCATCGAGGTCGGCACCGGACGGCGCCGCCGTGCCGGCAGGGCGGGGCACGGACGCGAAATTCGGAATCGAGCTCATGACGCACTCCCCTCGGTGGCGCTGCGGAGCAAGGCCGCACACCCGACCACGTACAGCAGACCTCCGACGAAGGTCCACCAATCACCGTTCACGATCCCCGCGGCGGTGAAGACCAACGAGCCGAGCACGAAGAACGACCATCCGAGCTTCTCGGCATTCCCCATCAGCGCACCCCCAGGCGTTCATGCAGGTCGGTGAGCGCAGCGAGCACGTCGACGCCGACATGGAAGAAGGCGTCGACGCCAGCCGCCGCCAGTTCGTCGCGACGTTCGCCCGGGTGGCCGGCGAGGACCACGAAATCCGCACCGGCGGCCTTCAGCGCCGTGGCTGCCGGGACGGCCAGTTCGGCGTAGACCGGATCCGACGAGCACAGCACGGCAACCGATGCGCCCGCCTGCTCGAAGGCGGCGACGGCGTCGGCTGCGGATACCGCCCCATCGACATCGCCACCGATCGCATCGAGACCGCCGACAGCCAAGAAATTCGTGATCCAGGTCGACCGGGCGGTGTGATCGGCGAGCGAGCCGAGTGCCGCAAGGTGAACGATCGGCGACTCGCCGCCGTCGCGGGCCCGATCAGCGGCATCGCGCAACGCCTCGAACGGCGCAGCGGGCCGGCGGACCGGGAACCCGTCGACGGGCTCGGAGATCACCGCACCGGGGGCATCGTCGGGGAACTCCGAGACGCCGGTGACCGATTCCTTGCGGGTCGCGAGACGCGCGAGACGAGCCGACCACGCCGTATCGATCGCCGTCTCCACCGCACCGGACTCGAGGGCGACGACCATGCCACCGTCGGCCTCCACCTGCTGGAAGGCCGACCAGGCGGCTTCGCAGAGGCGGTCCGTGAGCGACTCGACGAAACCGGAACCGGCGGCCGGGTCGACGAGACGGTTGACCCCAGACTCCTCGATCAGCAGGTGGTGGATATTGCGGGCGTTCCGGCGAGCGAGCGTGGAGTCGGAGCCGTCGAACGGCAGGACGGTCACCGAGTCGGCGCCGCCGACACCAGCGCCGAACGCCGCCGACGTCGAGCGGAGCATGTTCACCGCCGCATCACGACGCGAGAACATCGCAGGCGACGTGACGGCATGGAACCGCGACGGGTGGGTGTCGACTCCACAGGCGGCGAGTACCGACCCCCACAGGGATCGGGCCGCACGCAGCCGGGCGATCGTGAGGAACTGATCGGCATCCGCGGCAACCCGGAAGCCGATGGTGGCAGCGGCCCGCTCGACCGGAAGGCCGGCGACTTCGAGTGCTCGGAGCATCGCCACGCCGGTGGCGAGCATCCAGGCGATCTCCTGCACTTCGTCGGCGCCCGCGTCGACGTACCGGGTCGTGTCGATCGTGCATGCGACGACGTTCGGGTGCGTGTCGACGATCGATGCGGCGAAGGCGGCGACCTGGTCGACGGCTCCGACTCCACGGTTTCGCGCGTAGGCCCCGATCGGGTCGAGGCCGAGCCAGCAGCCGCTCGTGAGAGCATCGCCGCGTTCATCGAGGAGGTCCACCAGAGCTTGGGCCGAGTCCAGGTCGGTGTGCGGCGCAAGCACGACGGGTGCGATCTCGAGCAGCACGCCCTCCAGTGCGTCACGGAGTTCATCGAGGCCCCAGGCCGTGGCCGGCGTGCCGAGTTCGATCGAGGTGACGCCGTGCTGAAGGTCGTCGAGCACCGCCGCCTGGCACGCCGAGGGCGAGGTCGCCTCGTGCCGCTGCCGGATGTCCCACCCGTAGGCGACGCGATGAGGATCGACCGGCAGGATCGGTTCGGTGGATGCCGGGGCGTACAGCGGCTGAATGTCGAGGCCACCGGCGGTCTGATTCACCAGCACCTTCTCGAAGGGGCGCCCCTTGAGCACGCCGTCGACAGCGTCGCGCCAGTCGTCCTCGGTGGCAGGGACTCGGTCGAGCCGGAACCGGTCGTCGTTCGTCATCGCCGGTCAGCCTACGCCGCCGACGTTTTGGTCCCGAAGTCGACGATCCGATTACGGTCGCCCGTATGGCTCCACCATCCGGAATCGGCGTGATCGACACCATGATCGGGTTTCCCGACAAGGACTTCGCGGTCTACGACTTCATCAGGAACCAACTCAAGGACGGCGAGTCGACCGACTTCGAATTCCCCGTCGAGTACATGTTCAAGAATGTGCCGAAGGAGCTTTACGGCAGCGACGCCGACCCGATCGAGGTCACCCTCGGCGAGATGGACCGCTTCGGCATCGAGTACGGCCTGATCGGGTGTGAGGGCGAGCAGAGCCAACGCGCCCTCACCGAACATCCCGACCGGTTCATCCCGCAGGCCAATGTCGACCCCAACGACGTGATGGGCGAGGTTCGCAAGATCCGCCGTCTCAAGGACGAGTGGGACATCAAGGCCGTCGGCACCTTCCCGGTGGGCTGCACGCCCCAGGTCCCGATCGACAGCCCGCTGTACTACCCGATCTACTCGACGTGCTGTGAGCTCGACATTCCGATCTTCGTGTGCGCCGGCGTGCCCGGTCCCCGCCTGCCGATGAGCCCACAGCTCGTCGAGCGCATCGACCAGGTGATGTACGACTTCCCCGAGCTCACCTTCGTGACCCGCCACGGGTGCGAGCCGTGGGACGATCTGATCGTCAAGCTCATGCTCAAGTGGCCGGGGCTCCACTACTCAACCTCGGCCTTTGCCCCGAAGTACTACCCCCAGTCGATCATCGACTACGCCAACACCCGCGGTGCCGACAAGATCATCTACGCCGGCTACTTCCCGATGGGCCTGTCGCTCGAACGGATCATGGGCGACATGCAACACGTCGGGTTCAACGATGACGTCTGGCCGAAGTTCCTGCGCGACAACGCCGCCCGGATCCTGAAGATCGACTGACGCCTCACCGCCTGACGGTCACCCCGGACCGAGGCGGCGAAGGACTCAGATCGAGCGACCGGCGTCGGCCCAGTATTCGTCCTTCAGCAGGCGCTTGTAGAGCTTGCCCGTCGGGTGACGGGGCAGTTCTTCCCGGAAGTCGACCGATCGCGGACACTTCACGTCGGCGAGTCGTTCCTTGCAGTAGGCGATCAACTCTCGAGAGAGCGCCGATGCCGCGTCGTCGTCGGCCGGCATCTCGACCGGCTGCACGACCGCCTTCACCTCTTCGCCGAAGTCCTCGTTGGGCACGCCGATGACAGCGACGTCGGCGACCTTCGGGTGCATGGTGAGGACGTTCTCCGCTTCCTGTGGGTACACGTTCACGCCGCCCGTGATGATCATGTACGCCTTGCGGTCGGTCAGGTAGAGGAATCCGTCCTCGTCGACCTTGCCGACATCGCCGAGGGTCGACCAGCCGTTGGCGAGGCGTGAGCCCTGCGTCTTCTCGGGATCACCGTGGTATTCGAATTGGGTGTCGGACTCGAAGTAGATCGTGCCCTCTTCCCCGACGGGCACCTCTTCGCCGTCCTCTCCGACGATGTGGATCACGCCAAGCACGGCGGAGCCGACGGTGCCGGGATGGGCAAGCCACTGTTCGCTGTTGCAGTACACGAAGCCGTTGCCTTCGGTGCCGGCGTAGTACTCGTGGATGACCGGCCCCCACCAGTCGATCATCTTGCGCTTGACCTCGACCGGGCACGGCGCCGCCGCGTGAACGCAGACCTGGAGTGAGGAGGTGTCGTGCTTGTTGCGGGTCGCCTCGTCGAGCTTGAGCATCCGAACGAACATCGTGGGTACGACCTGGGAGATCGTGATGCGGTGTTCTTCGATCAGGCGGAGGTAGTCGACCGGGTCGAACCGCTCCATCACGACGACGGTGCCGCCGGTGACGTGCGTGCCCATGGTGAACCGCAGCGGGGCGGCGTGGTAGAGCGGCGCCGGCGAGAGGTAGCGCGATTCCTCGTTGGCTCCGAAGAGGAGGGCGAGCAGACCTGCGACCCCGGTGCCGGACTCCTCGAGCGGGGTCTCGGGAACGGTCGGAAGCACACCCTTCGGTCGGCCGGTCGTGCCGGAGCTGTAGAGCATGTCCATGCCCGCAGTGCGGTGCTCAAGCGGGGTGGGCGAGGCGTTGGCAACGGCGTCCTCGTAGGAGTCGTAACCGTCGATCGCACCACCCATCGAGAGTCGCAGCTCAACGTTGGGCATCTGGTCGCGCAACTCGGCGGCCTGGTCGGCCTTGTAGGGCGAGGTGATGAAGACCCTCGCACCACAGT
>JBDQKM010000173.1:0-6784 GCA_040263275.1 Acidimicrobiales bacterium | reverse complement strand
GCTTGACCTCACGAAACCGGTGATCGCCGCGATCGAGGGGTTCGCGGTCGCCGGCGGCAATACACGCCGAGCGTGGCATCAGTGGCGGCGACCCGCAGGTCGCACCACACCGCCAACTCGATGCCGCCGGCGACCGCGAACCCCTCGATCGCGGCGATCACCGGTTTCGTGAGGTCAAGCCGGGTCGGCCCCATCGGGCCGGGACCCTCGAGGTCCACCCGATTCCCGCCGCCCTCGGAGATCGCTTTCAGGTCGGCGCCCGCACAGAAGGTGCCGTTGGCGCCCGTCAGGATCGCCACGCGCAGGTCGTCATCCGCAGCAAAAGCCTCGAACGCGTCCAGGAGTTCGGTCGCGGTGGCCTGGTCGACGGCGTTGCGGCGTTCGGGCCGGTCGATCGTGACGATCTGGACGGAGTGTTCGATTTCGACGTGGACGGCCATGCGCCACCGTACGCCGTGGGGAATCCCGGTTGTGAACGAACACCTGTTCGCCTAGTGTGCTCCGCATGGCGGCGCTCGGCACCTACCAGACCACCCTGTTCGCCCAAGGCCGACCGGCTGTGGTCGCCGACGCCGCCGTCCAACGCATCACCCTCGACGAGCTCAGTTGGGTCGACCTGAGCCGCAACTGGATGACCGGCGCCGACGCACTGCTGGAAACGCTGGCCGCAGAATTGGAATGGCGGGGCGGCCGTCGGCCCATGTACGGCCGATTGGTCGAGGAACCCCGGCTCCACGCCCGGATGGACGACGCCGACCCGGAGCAAGCGGAACTGATCGGTGCGATGCGGGCGTGGCTCGAGGCCCGCTACGGCGGCGAGGTCAACAACAACTTCGTCAACTACTACCGCGACGGCAACGACTCGGTGGCCTGGCATGCCGACCGCATCGGGGTCCGCCGGGTCGATCCGATCGTGGCGATCTGCTCGCTCGGCGGCCCCCGCCGCTTCGGGCTAAGACCCATCGGCGGCGGCGAGTCCGTTCGCCTCACCCTCGGGTCGGGCGATCTGCTCGTGATGGGCGGTGCCTGCCAGCACGGTTGGGAGCACTGCGTGCCCAAGATGGCCTCCGCTGCGCCCCGCATGAGCCTCACGCTGCGCCATGTCGACGACGGCCCCGGCACCGGATCGAGTCAGGACTGGTGGTATCGCCGCGGACCCGAGAGCACCTAGTCTGCGCGCATGAGAATCGGATTCATCGGCCTCGGCAACGTCGGCGGCAAGCTCGCCGGCTCGATCCTGCGCAATGGCGCTGACCTGCACGTACGAGATCTGAACGACGAGCTCGTGCAGTCGTTCGTCGACCAGGGCGCAGTGGCCGAACCGACGCCGAAGGCCCTGGCCGAGGCGTGCGACGTGGTCGTGACCTGCCTCCCCTCCCCCGCCGTCTGCGCCGAGGTCATGGAGGCCGACGACGGCGTCATCGCCGGCCTCGCGCCGGGGAAGATCTGGATGGAGATGTCGACCACCGACGAGGCCGAGATCCGACGGCTGGCGCCACTCGTCGAGGCCGTGGGTGCGGTGCCTGTGGAGTGTCCGGTCTCAGGCGGCTGCCATCGCGCCGCCACCGGCAACATCGCCATCTTCTGCGGCGGCCCCCGCGACGCGTTCGACCAGGTGCTGCCCATCCTCACGATGATGGGCCGCCGAGTACTCCACACCGGCCCCCTCGGGTCGGCGTCGGTGCTCAAGGTCGTCACCAACTATCTGGCCTCGCTCAACCTGATCGGCATCGGCGAGGCGTTCGCCGTCGCCCACGCGGCCGGTATGGACATGACGACCACCTATGAGGCGATCCGCATCTCCTCGGGCAATTCCTTCGTGCACGAGACGGAGGGCCAGGTGATCCTCAACGGCAGCTACGACATCAACTTCACGATGGACCTCGTCCAGAAGGACATGGGCCTGTTCCTCGAGGTCGCCAACCGGTCGGGCCTCGATCTCGACATCGGTCCGCAACTGCTCGACATCTTCGACGATGCCGCTGCGCGTTACGGCAGTCGGGCCCTCAGCCCGATGGTCGTCCGCCGGCTGGAGGAGCAGCTCGCGGCCGAGTTCCGCGCCCCCGGCTTCCCTCCGGAGATGATCGATCACGAACCCGAGGAGCCGGGCTACGAGGTCGTCATCGGGCACGGGCCCGGACGCGACTGACCGTCAGCCGGCCTCGGTGCCGGGCCCGCGGCCGTCGTCGGAGAGCATGGCACTGCGGATGAAGATCCCCTCCGCCTCCACACACAGTGTCTCACCGTGGTGGATCGTGCCCTTGGCGAAGATCTTCCGACCCTCGCTGCGATCGTGCCACCCTCGCAGGGTCAGTGGCTGCGACAGCGGCGTCGTGCTGCGATAGACGACCGTCAACGTGCCCGTGAACCCGCCGATGCCGTTCGTCACGCACACGCAGCCGAGCAGCTCATCGAGGATCTCGGCGATCACCCCGCCGTGCACACAGTCGGGCGGCCCGTTGTAGGCCGCGCCGAGCGTCGCCGAGCCGTGGATCTCCTGGCCGGCCGGCCCCTCGGCCCGCCACATCTCGACGGGTGGCGCGATCGGGTTGAGACGGCCGACCACCGGGCTGTAGGGGAAGAAGTCGTTGGGGTCCTGCAAGCCGTCCTTGGCGTAGCTGTCGGCCCCGTCCTCGTTCTGGCCACCGGCCTCGGCCACTCGCTCGCTGACATCGGCCATGAGATTCTCGTACTTCAAGGCCGCCTGCATCCGCATGCCGGCGTGGTGATGCGGCCGCAAGACGTGGGCGACCTCTCGGACCGCGTCGATCGAGGGATCGAGGTCGACCCCCTCGAGATCGGCCGTGCGGACCACGTCGATCAGATCTCGCAGGGCGCTGTTGAGTTCCTCGGCGGGGCTGGGCATCCGCCGAACGTATTCGGTGGTTCGCCCGAGCACGCAACCCGACGATACGCTCCGCGCCGTGAACCGCTTCGACGACAAGATCGCTCTGCTCACCGGCGCCGCTTCCGGCGTGGGCCGAGCCACCTCCATCCGCCTCGCCTCGGAAGGCGCGAGCGTCTTCGGACTCGACGTCAACGCCGACGGCATGGCCGAGACCAAGGCCACCATCGAGGAGGCCGGTGGCACCATGGTCACCCGTGCCACCGACATCACCGACGTGGCTGCCTGCCGCGCCGCGGTGGAGGACTGTGTGGCCGAGTTCGGTGGCATCGACATCGTCGGCAACATCGCCGGCATCGCCAACCAGCGCCACGTCCACCAAGTCACCGAGGACGAGTGGGACCTCATGAACGGCGTGAACCTCAAGGGCATGTTCTTTCTCACCCAGGCCGCCCTCCCCCACGTGCTCGAGCGCGAGGGCAACATCATCAACATCGCCAGCAATGCAGGTCTGATGGGCCAGGCCTACACGGTCCCCTACTGCGCCACCAAGGGCGGCGTGGTCAACATGACCAAGGCGCTCGCCATGGAGTTCGTGAAGCAGCCGATCCGCATCAACGCGATCGCGCCCGGGGGCATCGACACGCCCCTCGTACACAACTTCGAGATCCAGTCCGACGTCGACTTCGCCCTGATGCAGCCCTACATGGGCTTCCGTGATGCGAGCACGGCCGAGCAGATCGCGGCCCTGTTCGCCTACGTCGCCTCCGACGAGGCCGGCAACATCCACGGGAGCATCATCAGCGCCGACGGCGGCCTCACGGCCTCCTGAGCGTCGCGTGGCCGAACCCTTCATTCTCGGCGTCGACCTCGACGGGGTCTGCGCCGTGGACCCCTGGGCCGGCACCGACGACGAACCCGAGGAGCGCGTCTATCGCGACCTCGAACCCATCGACGGCGCGGCGGAGACCCTCTGGCGACTCTCCGATGCCGGCGTGTGGATCCGAGTCGTCACCCATCGCCTCCACGTCAACGGGGGTCACCGAGCTGCGGTGATCGACACCGTCGAGTGGCTCGACCGCGCCCACATCCCCTACCGCGACCTGTGCTTCCTGGGGGCGAAGCCCCAGGTCGAAGCCGACCTCTACGTCGACGACTCCCCCGACAACATCGCGGCCCTGCGCAAGGCGGGCAACGAGGTCGTCGTGTTCGACCAGCCCTACAACCAGGACCAGCGGGCGCCGCGGGCCCACGGGTGGGCCGAGGTCGAGGAGATCGTGATGGAACGCTTCACCGAACGCCAGGGCGTGCACGGCGTCCAGACCCAGCTGCCCGGCGTCGACGGCACGCTCGGCCGCCGCCTCGGCAGCGACTGAGGCATTGCGCCGGACGCCCAGAGGCGACTACTTGCGCTGGAAGTTGGGCTTGCGCTTCTCGGCGAAGGCCTTGGGGCCTTCCTTGCTGTCCTCGCTCGCCATGACCGCCCCGGTGTAGGTGTCCTCGTGGGCGAAGGCCTCGACCTCCGTCATTCCGGGGGTGTCGTGGAGCGTCTTGAGGACCGCCTCGACCGCGAGGGGCCCGTTGCCGGCCACGATCTCGGCGACCTCCATGGCGTGCTCCAGCGCGGTGCCGTCGGGCACGACCCTGCTGACCAGGCCCATCGCCTTCGCTTCGGCCGCCGAGATGTGTTTGCCGGTGAGCAGGATGTCGGCCGCCTCCGCGTAGCCGATCTGACGGGCGAGACGCACTGCGGAGCCACCCATCGGGTAGAGCGACCACTTCACCTCGCTCACGCCGAAGGTGGCCGACTCGGCGGCGATGCGGATGTCGGTGCCCTGCAGGATCTCGGTGCCGCCGGCGATGGCGACGCCCTCGACCGCGGCGATGACCGGCTTCGTCGGCCGCGAAGTCTTCAGCAGCCCCTGCCAGATGAACTCGGCTCCCTCGGTCGCCATGGCGCCTTCGACGTCCCAGTCGTCGCTCTCGGCCTTGTCGCCAGAGAGGCCCCGCAGATCCATCCCGGCGCAGAAGTCACCACCGGTGCCAGTGAGGACGATGCAACGGATGTCGTCGTCGTCGGACGCCTCCTTCCAGGCATCGCGCATCCGCCCGAACATCTGCAGCGTCATGGCGTTCTTGCGCTCGGGACGATTCATGGTGGCGACCATCACGGCGCCCTGGCGTTCAACGAGAAGATCCGGCATGAGCGCAGACCGTATGACCCCGACCAGGAGATTCGCCAGTTGGCTCCATGTCGGCCCCTGATCGGCCGATGGGAGGAGATGCGGAGCAAGGTCGAGATCGTCCAGATCCGAGTTGCCGACATCGCCAGTAGCGACGTCGTGAACAAGCGCGGGCCGGAGAAGAACGGCTGGATCGAGGTCGAGCGACTCGAGCAGCTGGAGTCCGGCGACTTCGTCGTGCACGACGTGCGCAACGTCGACAGCTTCACGGCAACGGGCTACGACCTCGTCTGGCTGCAGACCGTTGTGCGCCTCGACGCCAACAGCCATCTCGCCCTGCACTGAGCCGCCGACGGGACGCTCGGTCCCGGGTCAGCCACGACGTGCGGGACGCGCCGTGCGGCCTTCCACATCGCCGAAGAACTGACCCGCAGCCTTCTGGATCGCGTAGGACCAGGTCGGGTAGGCGTGGACCGTCTGGGCCAGGCGTCCGGCGAACATCTTGGTCCGCATGGCCAACGCGACCTCGTGGATCATCTCGCCGGCCCGCGGGGCCACGATCGTTGCACCGAGCACCTGACCGCCGAACGCATTGCGGGTGAGGGTCTTCGGCCCGGCGATCAGCTTCACGAATCCCTCGGTCCGGCCATCGGTGATCGCCCGGTCCATCTCGGTGAAGGGCAGCTCGGCCACCCGACCGCCGTGCTCGGCGGCCTCGGCTTCGGTCATCCCGACGCGAGCGACCTCGGGATCGGTGAAGGTCGCCCACG
The DNA here is from genome assembly GCA_040263275.1 of Acidimicrobiales bacterium. Lineage (GTDB taxonomy): Bacteria > Actinomycetota > Acidimicrobiia > Acidimicrobiales > Aldehydirespiratoraceae > JAJRXC01. The sequence goes on along the minus strand of JBDQKM010000173.1, from coordinate 986 downwards.
GGATCCACGACGTACGGAATCGTCCCCGGACGCCCTTCTGGAGTGCGTTGCCGGCCGCGAGCCGACCCATCTCGTCGGCCGCATGCGTGAACGGCAACTTGCCGGTGACATCACCCACGGCGAACACGCCGCGCACGTCGGTCTCGAGTCGGTCGTCGGTGACGATGTGGCCGCGCTCGTCGAACTCGACGCCCAGCTCGTCGAGGCCCATACCACCCGAGTTCGGCGTCCTTCCGACGGCGACGAGCAGACGCTCCACCACCGTCTCCCCGTGGGCGGTGACCAGTGCGATTCCGTCGGGCCGAGGCTCGACCCGGCGGATCGCCGTGTCGGTGTGGACCTGCACTCCCCTGCCCGCAAGCGATTCCGCCACGACCGCGGCGGCCATGGGCTCCTCACGGGACAGCAGCCGGGGAAGGCCCTCGAAGAGCGAGACCGCAACCCCGAGACCGGCGAACGCCTGGGCCAACTCGCACCCGATCGGTCCCCCGCCGATGATCCCCAGGCTCGCCGGAGCCGTTGTCATCGAGAAGACCGATTCGTTGGTGAGCACCTCGACCTCGTCGAGGCCGGGAATGGGAGGCACGCTCGGACGCCCGCCGGTGGCCACGATGATCCGAGGGGTCGCGAGCCGCTGGTCGCCGATCGCGACGGTGTCGTGGGTGACGAGGCGGGCGCGCCCCTCGATGACCTGGATTCCCTCCGCGCGGAGGACGTCGGCCGTCTCCGTCTCGGCGATGCGCTCGACGGTCGCTGCCACCCGGGCCATCGCGTCGGCGAAGTCGAGCCCCTGGTGCGCCGCGGCGAGCAACGTCTTCGAAGGCACACAGCCGGTGAAGGTGCAGTCGCCGCCCAGTGGGCCGTCGTTGACCAGCAGCACGTCGGCTCCCGCCCACCGCGCCGCTCGGGCGGCTCCGAGCCCTCCGGCGCCACCACCGATGATGATCAGGTCGTGGTTCACGACGCAGGGAACCGCGGGCGAAGGC
>JBDQKM010000172.1:0-6859 GCA_040263275.1 Acidimicrobiales bacterium | reverse complement strand
CCACCTGCTCGGCCGGAGCCTCGAAGCCCTTCTTCCACTCGTACCCGTCGACGCCGGCGTCGTGGAAGTAGCCGGCCAGGCCGGCCGCGTCTGCGGCATCGAGTACGTGTTCGAGGCTCCGGCCGAGCAGGTGGTCCTGCCACGCATCGTCGTCGGTCGCAACGCCGTGCCCGGCGACGACCACCCGGTGGTCGGGGAGGGTTTCGACCGTGCGGTGGATCGCCTCGGCCAGCTCTCCGGGCTCGGGGGCGAACCCCGAGACGTCGCGTCGACCCGTTCGCGGCCAGGCCTCGAGCGCGCCCTCGGCGGTGATGCCGATCGGGTGATCGTGGACGATCCCGACGAGGTCGACGCCGTTGACGAAGGCGGGCACCTCCTTCGCGGCGCGACCGTCGATCTCGAGGATCCCGTTGGCGTGGGCGCGAAGCCAGGTGCCCCACAACAGATCGTCCCAGCGCTGTCGAGCCTTCCGCGCCTCGTGACTGGTCCGTCCGTCGTCGTCGGCGAGGGCGTGCACGGGATCGGCCCGCCACGCCGTCATGATCGGCTGATGCCCCGAACTGAGCAGTCGGACCGCATCGTGGGTGGCCAAAACGGCGCCCTCGACCGCCTCGCGCATGACCCGTGGGTCGCTTCTCCCCGGGGGCCGGGACCCGAGGCCGTAGCCCCGCAGCGCCCAACCGATGGGATCGTCGATGGGCACGAAACCGTCGGCGAACTCGTCGAGTGCCTCGGCGAGGAAGTCGACGTGGCGGGCCCAGAACCGGCCCCGCGCCGCGGCGTCGCGATGGCCGCCTTCGTCGTCGAGGTACCAGCCGGGCAGTGAAGTGTGGTGCAGGGTCAGCCAGTTGCGCAGGCCGGCGTCGCGGGCCGCTGCGAGGATGTCGCGATAGCGGTCGAGCGCGTCGCTGTCGCGCTTGCCCTCGGCCGGCTCGATCCGGGCCCATTCGATGGTGACCCGCCAGTCGGTGCACCCGAGCGCTGCGAACTGGCCGACGTCGTCCGCAACGTCGGCCTGGAGTCCGTAGCCGTCGCCGGACGCCGGTGCGAGCTTCTCGCGCTCCCACTCCGACCAGTCGGCTGTGGGGGCCACGCCCTCGGCGGAGACCGACGACGACGTGACCCCCCAGCGGAACTCAGCGGTTGGTGAACTCACCGGCGTCGAACACCACCCGGTCGCCCACCCGCGTCTGGAAGAGGGTGGTGTCGCCGGACTTCCACATGTGGACGTCGAGCTTCTCGCCCGGCATCACCGGCGACTTGAACCGGCCTCCCATGGACCCGAAGGCGTCGGGATCGCTGTCGCACAGACCGTGGAGAAGCGCCCGCCCCGTGAACCCGAAGGTGCAGAGGCCGTGAAGGATCGGCTTGTCGAACCCCGCCATGCTTGCAAACGACGGATCGGAGTGGAGCGGATTGCGGTCGCCGTTGAGGCGATACAGCAGGGCTTGGTCGTCGCGGGTCGTGTAGCTGATCACCGTGTCGGCGTCGCGGTCGGGGAGGGCCCACGTGCTCGCCTCGCCGCGGTCGCCACCCCAGCCGCCTTCGCCGGAGATGAACAGGCCGTTGCGGCTGGTCCACAAGGGGTTCCCGTCGGCATCGGTCACGGTCGACTCGAGCCGGACCAGCGCCGCCTTGCCCTTGTCGAGGATCTCGGCCACCCGGCCCTGGCCGGTCGCGGAGCCCTCGGGCGGGACCGTCTGGTGGATCTGGATGAACTGCTCCCCGTGGAGCAGCGCAGCGAGGTTGAAGTCACCGAAGTTCGGCATGCCACCCGCGCCCATGACCACGACCTGGGTTGGGAGCGCCTTCTGCGGGGTGTCCTTCGTGTTCTCGGTGGTGAACTCGAGCTCGAACCCGGTCGGGTCGGTCGCGCCGGCGCCGACGCCGAGCGCGTAGAGAAGGCTGTCCTTCGAGGTCCAGCTGATCGGCGCCGGGTCGCTGGTGTTGCCGACGGCGTCTGGGTTGATGGGCATGGCGGGTCTCCTGTGGGTGAGATGGATTCAGATGATCGGCGCGGCGAGGGTCGCCATCGCCATCGAGGTGATGCGGTCTTCGAGCAGTCCGTCGTCGTCGCGTTCGGTGGTGGCCGTGGTGGAGATCATTCCGATCGTGCCGGTCACGAGGACGCGGGCCTGCTCGGGGCTGAGCTCCGGTCGCACCGCACGCAACTCGTCGATCCATTCGGTGCTCCAGGCTCGGAGCCGGCGGGTCATGGGCGCCCGGCGTCCCGACGAGAGGTGCTTCGCCTCGCTGGTCCAGACCGAGATCAGTGCCGATCGCTCGATCGCCACGCGGGCGTAGGCGCGGGCGTAGCCCTCGAGCACGGACCGGGGGTCGTGGTCGCTCGCCCGCGCGTTGAGGTTGGCCTCGTGCACCTCGTCGGCCGCGAGCTGGATGGCCTCGAGCAGGATCTCCTCCTTCGAGGAGAAGTGGCGGTAGATGGCCGGGCCGCTCACGTCGACGGCCTTGCCGATGTCGTCGACGCCGGTGGCCGGGTATCCCCGTTCGTGGAACAGCTCGATCGCGGCTTCGAGAATCAGCTCGCGGCGGTTCGACGGGCGCCGCGAGGGCTGATCGGCGTCGAGAGCGGGAGCGACTTCGGACATGGTTAGTGAACGTTAACAAGCGCCGGCGGTCGCGGGCACACCGACACCGACGGGTGTCGCGAACTCGCCGGGGGTTAGGGTCGGGTCATGGTCCTTCGCCGTCGTCGCCGTCAACGTCGCCAGCCGCCCCACTTCACCTATTCCCGGTGGGACGGCACGCAGACGGGATTCCAGGTCGACGCCGACCATCTCTTCGACGAGTTGGCCGACGACCTCCTCTACCACGGTGATGTCAACAACGCCCTCCGTCAGATGATGCAGGGCGGGATGATGGACCGCGACGGGCGCCAGATGGAGGGCATCCGCGAGATGCTCGACAAGCTTCGCGAACGGCGGAGCGAGATCCTCGACCAGCACGACCTCGGCGGCGTCTTCGACGAGATCGCCGACGCCCTGCGCGACGTGGTCGAGGAGGAACGTCAGGCGCTGAACGACATGGTCGAACACGCGAACCAGACCGGTGACGATCGTCGCCAGGAGCTCGCGAGCGACTCGGCCACGATGAAGAACATGGAGCTCGACATGCTCCCGCCCGACCTCGCGGGGCAGGTCAAGGGGCTCCAGAACTACGAGTTCGAGAGCGCAGAAGCACAGCAGAAGTTCGAGGAGCTGATGGAGCAGCTCCGTGAACAGCTGCTGCAGCAGCAGCTCGACCAGATGGCCGACGGCGTCAACAACATGTCGTCGGAAGACCTTCAGCGCATGAAGGACATGATGGCCGCGCTCAACAACATGCTCGAGCAGCGGGCCAACGGCGAGGAGCCCGACTTCCAGAAGTTCATGGAGGACTACGGCGACTTCTTCCCGGAGAACCCGCAGACGCTCGACGAGCTGCTCGAAGTGATGGCGCAGCGCATGGCGCAGGCTCAGCAGATGATGAACTCGATGACGCCCGAGCAGCGTCAACAACTCCAGGAGCTGAGCAATCAGCTCATGGAGGACATGGATCTCAACTTCCAGATGCAGCAGCTGGCCGACAATCTGCGGGAGCAGTTCCCGCAGATGGGTTGGGGGCAGTCCTACGACTTCCAGGGCCAGGACCCGCTCGACATGTCCCAGGCCATGGACATGATGGGGGAGCTGGGCGACATCGATCAGCTCGACAACCTGCTCCGGGGGGCAACGAACCCAGGAGCGCTCGCCGAAGTCGACATCGACCGGGCTCGCGACCTCCTGGGCGACGAGTCGGCGGAGTCACTCGAGCGCATGGCGGAGATCGCCCGCATGCTCGAAGAGGCCGGCCTCATCGAGAACAAGGAAGGTCGCTACGAACTCACCCCTCGGGCCATCCGCAAGATCGGCAACGGCGCCCTGGAGGAGATCTTCAAGCACATGTCGGCCGACATGATGGGCAAGCACGAACTCCACAAAGCCGGCCAGGGCCACGAGCGCGAGTACGAGACCAAGACCTACGAGTACGGCGATCCGTTCAACCTCCACATCGAGCAGACCCTCCGCAACTCCATCGCCCGTACCGGCGGCGGCACGCCGATCGAGCTCCATCCCGACGACTTCGAGATCGAGCGCACCGAGCAGCAGGTTCGCTCGGCCACGGTGCTGATGCTCGACATCTCGATGTCGATGGCGATGCGCGACAACTTCCTTCCCGCCAAGAAGGTGACGATGGCGCTGCACTCGCTCATCTCGAGCCAGTACCCGCGTGACTTCCTGGGCATGGTCTCGTTCAGTGAGGTCGCCCGCGAATTCAACGCGGCGACGCTGCCCGAGTTGAGCTGGGATTACGTCTACGGCACGAACATGCAGCACAGCTTCCAGATCGCCCGCAAGATGCTCGCCCGCGAGACCGGGACGAAGCAGATCATCATGATCACCGACGGCGAGCCGACCGCCCACATCACCAAGTCGGGACAGCCCTACTTCAACTACCCGCCCTCGCAGGAGACCGTCGACCTGACGCTCGCCGAGGTGGCCAAGTGCACCCGTGAAGACATCCGTATCAACACGTTCGTCCTCGATGTCACCCACTACCTGCGCCACTTCGTCGAGCAGATCTCCCGCATGAACGGCGGCCGCGCGTTCTTCACGACCAACGAAGACCTCGGTGACTATCTGCTCTACGACTTCGTCGACCACAAGCGATCCATGGTGCGAGGCAGGCGCTGAGGAATTGACCAGGTCCGACGAAGAGCGTTCGGCGGCGCGCTCCCGACGCGCTCGACCATTTGGTGTCCGACGTCGCCTCGATCGCGGCGACCACGACGCTGGGCCGACGGCTGCCTGAGTCTTGACCGAATCGTGGTCGAGATGTCGCCACGGAACGCGCGGAACTCATCGCCAGGGGACACTCCTTCGTGCGACTCGGCGACCTCGGCACGGAGTCGACCCGATCGCTGGTGGTCCGAGGCCGACATCGCGGTCTGCCGCACCATCGCGAACCTGGCCGACCAGACCCTGACCCGGCTCCACGCCGACATGCTCGTCCGCGAACGGCTACGCGACGAGGAGTTCACGTCGGCGGTCGCCGCACTCGCCTACGGGCTGGCCGAAGCCTCCATCTGGCGCCGCGAAATCAACGCACTCCGGTGCCGGGCGGTGGCCCGACTTCGCGACCTGGGTCTGGGCGACATCACCCGCCTCGACAGCCCCGACGCTCGGGTACTCATCCTGAGTTACGGCAGCACGCGGCGCAGTTCGCCGAACTGATCCGGCTCGGTTGCGGTCGAGGTCAGGGCTTCCATCTCGCTCGGCCCGCGCCGGCGGCGCATGTGACACGTCTCCTGGCCGGCGAACGGGCCCGGTCCGAGGCTTCCTGACCACCCGGACAGGGCCGAAAAATCCCGGCACGGCCTTTACAAGCACGGAAACACAGTGCTGTAATTACACTCGTGGCAGCAGGCGGAGGGAATCCACGCCGGATTCCATCGAGCGCCACGGAGGACCCATGGCCATGCATTCCGACATCGACGCAGAAGAAAAGGCCTGGCAGGACTACGCGAACTGCCTCGGCGTCGACCCCGATCTGTTCTTTCCCGAGCGTGGTGCATCCACCCGTGAAGCCAAAGAGGTCTGCCGAGGCTGCGTCGTTCGCGACGACTGCCTGGAATACGCCCTGCAGAACGGCGAGAAGTTCGGTATCTGGGGCGGTATGAGCGAACGCGAGCGGCGCCGCATCCGTCGCCAGCGGGCCCTGGCCAGGGCTGCGGCCGCGGCGCAGGCAGACGGCGTCACCGCCTGATTCCGACGATTCTTCCTGCCCTCATACGATGTTCATCGTTGAGCGGGTACTCTCGCAGTCATGGTTGCTTTCCTCCAGACCAACGAGTTGCTCATCGTCTTGGCTCTTGCGTTGCTGATCTTCGGGGGCGCCAAGCTTCCCAAGCTCGCAAGGTCGCTCGGTCAGGCCCAGAACGAGTTCAAGCAGGGCCTCGCCGAGGGCGCTGAGGACGACGAGTCCACGTCCACCAGCTGAATCACCGGTCGAGTTGACCGGGGCCGACCCGACCGATGCGGCGGGGACCGTGCCCACCTGGGACGAGGTCGCGCGTGACCACTCCCGGTTCATGTACTCCGTCGCGTATCGGCTGGCGGGGAACCATTCCGATGCCGAAGACGTTGTGCAGGAGTCGCTGCTGCGCGTGAAGCGCGGCCTCGTCAACTACACCCCCGGCTCCCTACAAGGATGGCTCGCCCGCATCGTGACCAATGTCTTCCTCGACGAGACTCGGCGTCGGAAACGACGACCGCAGACGGCATTGCCCGACGACCCCGATCGGGTCCTGGCCGGCGCGCCGGGTGCCGACGAGGCCTCGGCAATGGAGTCGCTCCCCGACCACATCCAGGCCGCCCTCGGCGATCTTCAGGAGGAGTTCCGGGTGGCCGTGGTGCTGTGTGACGTGGCCGGTCTCAGCTACGGCGAGATCGCGGCGCAGACCGGCGTGCCGGTCGGCACCGTTCGGTCGCGGGTCCATCGCGGGCGACTGAAGCTCCGGGAGGCGTTGTCGTGAACGAGGAGTGGCTCTCCGCCGGCCTCGACGGCGAACTCTCCGTCGAGGAGCAGGACGAACTCGATGCCGCCCTCGCGAGCGACCCCGGGCTGGCGGCGCTCTTCGACGAACTGCAGACGGTCCGTTCGGTGCTGCGCTCGAGCGCGGTCCCCGTCGACGACGCCACACTCCGACGGCTGGTCACCGATGCGGAGGCCGCCGATAGCGATGCCGCCGACGCGGAGGCCACCGGCCTCGCGCCGCTGGTTCCACTCGGCCGGCGCCGGCGGGTGCCGACGTTCGCTG
>JBDQKM010000171.1:0-7057 GCA_040263275.1 Acidimicrobiales bacterium | reverse complement strand
GTCCTTCATCGCGCTCGGCACCTCACCGTCGTAGTCCTCGACGAGCATGCGGGCCATGCCCACGAGGCTCTTCGACTTCTGGCGGAACAGGCCGATCGTGTCGACATAGGGCTCGACCTCCTCCGGCTCGACCGCGGCCAGCGACCACGGGTCGGGGAAACGGGCGAACAGCCCAGGGGTCGCCTTGTTGACCCCGACGTCGGTCGACTGCGCCGACAGGATCGTCGCCGCCAGCAGCTCGAAGGGATTGCGGTGATCGAGCTCGCAGACGGCATCGGGATACTCGAGCGCCAGTCGTTCGTGGGTCCGTCGAGCGCGACCCTTCGGAGTACGGGGCTTGGCCATCCGGCGACACTAGCTACGCTGGGCGGGTGGAACTGACCGTCGAAGGACCGAACCCGGGTGAGTTCCGTTGGACGATCCTCGTCGACGACGCATCGCCCGACTTCGCTGCCGAGCTCGAACAGGTCCTCGACCGCCACGCCGACGGAACCCTGCAGCTCTGGATCCGCGCCGTCGACGACGAGAGCGACGCCGCGGCTCGTCGCGCCGGCTTCGTGGCCTACCGGGATCTCTGGCAGCTCCGGTGCCCTCTGCCCAACGATGCTTCGGGATTGGCGACACGGGCGTTCACCGACGCCGACCTCGACGACTTCGTGCGGGTCAACAATCGTGCCTTCCACTGGCACCCCGAGCAGGGCGGCCTCACCGCCGATGCCGTTCGGGCGACCATGACGGAGCCCTGGTTCGACGCCGACGGGTTCCGGCTGCTCCACGACGACGACGGGCTGATCGGCTTCTGCTGGACCAAGATCCATGCCGACCACGACCCGCCGTTGGGCGAGATCTACGTGATCGCGATCGATCCGGACCAGCACGGACGTGGCCTCGGCAAGCCCATGACCCTCGCCGGCCTCGAGTGGTTGCACGCGCAGGGCCTCGAGCACGGAATGCTCTACGTCGAGTCCGACAACGACCCGGCCAACGCCACCTACGCCGCGCTCGGATTCACCCGACACCACACCGATCGGGCCTACCGGCTCGACCGGGCCGGATCATGACGCCCCTCGAGCCGCCCGAGGCGGCGGGCCGGGCCAGCCGCACCGCGCCAACCCTTCGCTACGACCTCGACCGCGAGGAGTTCGGCGCCCTGCTGGCCGACGAACCGGGCTATCGCCTCGACCAGGTCTGGGACGGGATCCACGCCCGCGGCACCGAACTCGACGAACTCTCGAACGTGCCCAAGGCACTCCGCCGGAAGCTCGCGGAGATGCTGCCGCTCGGCCTCACCCCGGAGACCGAATCGGTGAGCGACGGCGGCGAGACGGTGAAGTGGCTCTGGAAGCTGCACGACGGCCACCACATCGAGACCGTGCTCATGCACTACGACGATCGCACCACCGTGTGTGTGTCGTCGCAGGCGGGCTGCGCGATGGGCTGCGGTTTCTGTGCGACCGGGCAGAGCGGCTTCGACCGCCATCTCTCGGTCGGCGAGATCGTCGAACAGGTGGTGCGGGCTCGCCGCACCTCGGCCCCGCGCCGGGTGAGCAACATCGTGTTCATGGGAATGGGCGAGCCGTTCGCCAACTACGACCGCACCTGGGCCGCAGTCGAACGCATCCACCGCGACCTGGGCCTGGGCGCCCGTCACATCACGATCTCCACCGTGGGCGTCGTCCCCGGTATCGAACGCCTCGCCGAGGAGACGCTTCCGGTCAACCTCGCCGTCTCCCTTCACGCGGCCAACGACGACCTCCGCGACGAACTCGTGCCGATCAACCGGCAGTATCCACTCAACCATCTGGTCGATGCCTGCGAGCGCTATCTCGCGGCGAAGAACCGTCGGGTCTCCTTCGAGTGGGCCCTCATCGACGGCGTCAACGACCAGCCGGTCGACGCACAGGAACTCGCCGTTTTGTGTCGACGTCTGCGCGCCCACGTGAACCTGATCCCGCTCAACCCGACGCCCGGCTACCTGACCCGGGGCACCCCGCCCGATCGGGTCCGGGCCTTTCGCGACCAGCTCGAGAACTATGGCGTCAACGCCACGATTCGCCACACGAGGGGCACCGAGATCGACGCCGCCTGCGGACAGCTGCGGGCCAGCCGTCAGCTCGTCGACCCACCCCGTCGCCGAACTCGGAACTGAATCCCGCGCACGGCGGTGAAGCGGAAGCCCCAGCCTCCATACTGGGTGGGTGAACAACGCTGGCTGGCTGAACAATCGGGTCTGGCTCAACGACCGGATGCCGCAGACGCTCTACATCTCGCAGCTCCTCCTGTACTTCCGGGGAGTGTTCGGGCTGCTCACGCTCCCCGCCCTCGGATCGGTCGTGCTCTTCGGCTCGAAGGCCGTCGCCGCCGTGGTGATCCTGCTGGCGTCGTTCGGTGCGCTCGGCGGCGCCTACGGCATCGCCAACACCCGCAAGTGGGGCTACCAGCTCGGTGTGGCCGCCGCCTTCACCCCCTTCGTGATCCGGGTGCAGGTCGCACTCGACTTCGGGCTGGGCGACGCCCTGAGTTACAACCCGATCGGCCTGCTCTTCGATCTCGCCCTCGTCGGCCTGCTCCTGCACCGCATGAGCGGCGAGTACCAACGGTTGTACTTCCGGTGAGCCGATCCGACCCGGCCGGCCCCGAGCGGGAGACCATCAGACGCAGCGGCGTCACCCTCGATCCCGAGAACCTGCCGCAGGGAGACGAGAAGCGCGAGGCCGTCCGATCACTGTTCGACACGATCGCCCCCCGCTACGACCTCGTGAATCGGATCATGACCTTCGGACTCGACGTCCGTTGGCGACGCAAGGCCCTGCGGGCGCTTGCGCTGCCCACCGGGTCGCGGGTGCTCGATCTGGCCTGCGGTACCGGCGACTTCTGCCGTGAGGCGACCCAGGCCGGATTGCGCCCGATCGGCGTCGACCTGTCCATGGGCATGCTCGCGGCGGCCCGCACCGACGCTCCGCTGATCCACGGCGACATCCTCTCGCTGCCGTTGGCCGATGGCACCGCCGACGGCGCGACCTGCGGTTTCGCGCTGCGCAATCTCGTCGAGCTCCCCGGCTTCTTCGACGAGCTGGCCCGAGTGATCCGGCCCGGTGGGCGTATCTCCCTCGTCGACGCGGCCGAGCCCGAGAACAAGCTGCTCCGTTGGGGTCACGGCATCTACTTCGGGAAGGTCGTTCCCCGCATCGGCGGTCTGTTCTCCGACCGGACCGCGTACGCGTACCTGCCCAAGTCGCTCGCGTACATGCCGCCCTGGCCCGAGATGCAGACCCGGCTCAGCGAGGCCGGGTTCACCGACATCGAGCGCACGGTCTTCGTCGGGGCGCACCTCATCAGCGCCACGAGGGGCTGAGCCGAACCCGGACCGGTAGGGTCTCGCGATGACCACCGTCGACCGACCAGATCTGTTCACCAAGGGCGTCCATCACGTCTCGATCAATGTGGACGACGTCGAAGCCAACCGTGCCTTCTACGTCGAGACGCTCGGTTTCACCCAGATCGACCGACCCGATCTGGGCATCGGCGGGGTGTGGCTCCAGATGGGCTCTCAGCAGCTGCACCTGGTCGAACTGCCGTTGGTCGAGGGTTTCGGTCCTCACTTCGCGATTCCCGTCGACGACATCGCCGATGCCCGGTCCGTGCTGATTGAACGCGGCGTCGAGGTGAGCGACCCGAGCCCGATCGAAGGCGTCTGCCTTCAGGCCTTCTTCCGGGATCCCGCCGGCAACCAGATCGAGCTCAACCAGCCGCTCTGATCGTTCAGCCGGGATCGTCAGCCGGTGACGGCGAGACCGACGGTCATCGCCAGCCCACCGAGCATCTGCGCCCTTGCGGTGGCGCCCAGCACCGGGATCAGGGCGGGGCCCGTGGCTCCGGCTCTGACCTCGCGGATGGCCAGAGCAGCCATCGGCGCGGCGGCCAAGGCGCCGATCGCGCCGGTCCGCAGCGTGGCCGCCACCGCCACGGCCACCGCCAGCGCAACGACATGGAGCAGCGCGTAGGCATCGCGAGTACGGGCATCGCCGAGCCGCACCGCGAGGGTCTGCTTGCCGGCCAGGGTGTCGCCGGGGATATCGCGCAAGTTGTTGGTCACCATGAGCGCCGTGGCCCAGAGCCCGACGGTGATGCTGCACCAGACCGCCAGAGCCTCCAAGCGTTCGAGCAGCACATAGGTCGTGCCGATGGTCGCGACCAGCCCGAAGAAGACGAACACGAAGACCTCGCCGAGGCCGAGGTAGCCGTAGGGCCGAGGGCCACCCGTGTAGGTCCAGCCGGCGACGAGGCAGAACGCACCGACCACGAACAGTTCCGGTCCGACCACGAGCGCCAGCCCCGCGCCCGCCACCCCCGCCACTGCAAAGGCCGCGGTCGCAGCCCGCTTGACCGAGGCGGCCGGAACCAGGCCAGACCCGACGAGTCGCAGCGGACCGACCCGGGCCTCGCCGTCGGTGCCGCGCACGCCGTCGGAGTAGTCGTTGGCGTAGTTGACCCCCACCTGCAGCGCGAGGGCCACGAGCAGGGCGAGCGCGGCCCGCCACCATTCGGTGTCGGTCCCCTCCCCTACAGCCGCCGCCGTGCCGACCGCCACGGGCACGATCGCTGCCGGCAGTGTGCGCAACCGAGCCCCGGCCAGCCAGAGCGCGACGCCCGTCGGCGGCGTCGCCGTCATGACCGGATCAGTTCGTCGACGGCCTCGATCAGCAAGCGATGTTCGAGCTCGTGGATCCGATGCTCGAGTCGCTCGCGTGTGTCGTCGGGCCGGATCCGCACCTCGCCGGTGAGCAGGACGGGGCCGTCGTCGACGCCCTCGTCGGGCACGAGGTGGACCATCACGCCGGTGCGCTCGAGACCGTGGTCGAGATGGGCGGCCCAGGCGTCGTCGATGGCGTGGGCGCCAGGGAACTCGCCGGGCAGGGCCGGGTGGAGATTGACGACCGGCACGTCCACCCGATCGAGGAATGCGTGGGTGAACAAGTGCATCCAGCCGGCGCAGACGATCGCATCGGGGCGATGGGTGGCGATCCGATCGGCCAGGTCACGGTCGTAGGCCTCGCGGCCCGCCCGGTCGTCGCTCGCCGCGTCGAGGAAGGGGCGCATCGGCACGAACTCCTGGGGAATCCCGTGCTCGTCGGCCCGGGTCCGGGCGAACGCGCCGCGCCGATTCGCATAGACCGCCACGATCTCGGCGTTGAGCCGCCCCTCGGCGGCGGCGTCGATCAGGGCTTGGAGGTTGGAGCCGGAGCCGGACGCGAGAACGACGAGTCGTCCCGTCACCGCCACCCTCCGACGAGCGTCACCCGCTCGTCGCCGTCGGCCGCATGCAGACGGCCGATGATCGGCAGCCCGGCGTCGACCACAGCGCCTCGCTGCTCGGCCGGCACCACCACGACCATGCCGATGCCCATGTTCCAGACCCGGACGGCTTCCTCGTCGGGCAGGTCGCCCCACTCGACGAGCGAACGGAAGTGGACCGGCACGTCCCAGCTGCCCAGCTCGAACTCGGCGGCGAGATGGGCGGGAAGCACGCGCGGCACGTTCTCGAACAGGCCGCCACCGGTGATGTGGGCGAGCGCCGTCGGTTCGATGCCGGCGGCCTGCATCTCGTCGATGTGGCTGATGTAGGGAAGGTGCGGGGTGAGCAGCCAGTCGAGCATCTCGGCGGTCGGCTCGTGCTGCTCGAGCAGCAGTCGGATCAACGAGTAGCCGTTGGTGTGAGGGCTCCGGCTGGCCAAGCCCACGAGCAGGTCGCCCTCGGACAACTCGTCGGTGCGCGGCCACAGCGCCTCCCGGTCGGCGACGCCGATGATGGTGCCCGCGATGTCGACCGCGCCGGGCATGTAGACGCCGGGCATCTCTGCCGTCTCGCCGCCGAGCAGCGCACAGCCGACCGCCTGGCACGCTTCGGCCATACCGGTGACGATCTCGGCGACGACCTCGGGCACCAGGGACGCGGTGGCGATGTAGTCGAGGAAGAAGAGCGGACGAGCGCCCTGCACGAGGATGTCGTCGACACAGTGGTTGACGAGGTCGGCGCCGACACCGCGCCAGCGCCCGTGCCGAGCCGCGAGCTCGACCTTGGTGCCCACGCCGTCGGTCGAGGCGACGAGCACCTTGCCCGGACCGAGGGAGTCGGCCGCGAAGAGGCCGCCGAACGCGCCCAGCTCGGAGAGCACCGCCGGCGTGTTCGTGGCCTTCACGACGTCGGCCAGCAGCTCGACGGTGCGGTTGCCGGCGTCGATGTCGACTCCGGCGTCTCGGTAGGAGGTCATGGGCGCACCTCTGCGGTCGCTCGGGCGATGTCGGTGCGGTGTTGGGCGCCGTCGAATTCGATGTGCGCCACCCCCGCATGGGCGGCGTCGGCGGCATCGGCCAGCCGGTCGGCCAGTGCGGTGACGGCGAGTACCCGGCCGCCCGCAGTGTGGGGGACCCCGTCGATCAGGGCGGTACCGGCATGGAACACGGTGCAGCCCCCGGCCGCGGCCGAATCGAGTCCGGTGATCGCCACCGGCTCGCTGCTCCGGACCGGGTAGCCGGCGCTGGCCATCACGACGGTGACCGCAGCCTGGTCGCGCCACCGGACGTCGGTGGTCGCCAGCGTGCCGTCGATGCACGCATCGACGACGTCGACGAGATCGCTCTCGAGCAGCGGCAGCACGACCTGGGTCTCGGGGTCACCGAACCGGCAGTTGAACTCGATCACCTTCGGACCTTCGGTGGTGAGCATCATGCCGGCATAGAGCACGCCGCGATACGACCGGCCTTCGTCGCGTAGCGCCTGCAACGTCGGCGCGACCACTTCCTTGCCGACCCGTTCGAGCAGCGCCTCGTCGGCGATGGGCGACGGATGGAAGGCGCCCATCCCGCCGGTGTTGGGACCCACATCGCCTTCCCCGAGCCGCTTGTGGTCCTGGGCCGCGGGCATCACGTGGAAGTCGCTGCCGTCGCAGAACGCGAGAATCGACACCTCGGGCCCGAAGAGCCGTTCCTCGAGCAACACCTCGGCGCCGGCGTCGCCGAACCGGCGGTCGACGAGGATCTCGTGGATGGCCGCGGC
>JBDQKM010000170.1:0-7081 GCA_040263275.1 Acidimicrobiales bacterium | reverse complement strand
GGGCTGGAGCTCGCCGTTGATCGCCACCGACGATCCTTCCCGCAGCAACGGGCCGAGGCCGGCAAACCGCTCGGCCAGGGCATCGATGACGGCGCCGACGGTGGCGCCGTCCACCTCCAACTCCCTCACGCCGTCGGTGAAGGCGGCGTGGTTGGCCTGGAGGTGAACGGTCGCCATCGATCGCGACTACCGCTCGTTGAGCGCCTTGAGCACGTTGGGCGGCGACATCGGCAGGTCGGCCATGCGCACCCCGGTCTGGTCGGCGATGGCGTTGGCCAAGGTGCCGATCGGCGGGACGATGCCGGTCTCACCAACGCCGCGCACGCCGTAGGGGTGGCTCGGGTTGGGCACCTCGACGATGATCGTCTCGATCATCGGCAGGTCCGACGCCACCGGCATGCGGTAGTCGAGGAAGCCGGCGTTCTGCATCACGCCATCGGCGGAGAACACGTACTCCTCGTTGAGCGCCCAACCGATGCCCTGGGCGGACCCGCCCTGCATCTGGCCCTCGACGTAGGACGGGTGAATGGCCGTACCCGCGTCCTGGGCGGCGGTGTAGCGCAGGATCTCGACCTGGCCCGTCTCCTCGTCGACGCGCACGTCGGCGAGGTGCGCCGCGAACGACGGACCGGCACCGGCGGCGTTGAGCGAGGCCGTCGCGGTGAGCGGACCACCGGTCATCTTCGCGGCGGCGGTGATCTCCGCGATCGAGACCGGGTCGGCCCCTTCCGAGGGCGGACCCTCGATGATCGCGGCGCCGTCGATCCAGGCGACCTGATCGGCGGCAACGCCGCGCATCACCGCGGCCCGATCCTTCATCTGCTCGATGAGGTCGCGGCAGGCGTTGACCACGGCCATGCCGGTGGCGAAGGTGGCCCGACTGCCCTCGGTGATGTCGGTGAACCCGACCGATTCGGTGTCGGCCACGATCGGGGTGATCCGGTGGACGTCGAGCCCGAGTTCTTCGGCCGCCATCAGCGCCATGGAGGCCCGGCTGCCGCCGATGTCGGGACTGCCGGTGATCACCGTGGCGGTGCCGTCCTCGTTGAGGTTGACGGTCGCACTCGACTGTTCACCGATGTTGAACCAGAAGCCGGTGCCGAAGCCACGACCCGCGCCCTCCGGTACCGGTGAGTTGTAGTGCTCGCTGTTCTTGATCGCCTCGAGCGTCTCGATGAAGCCGATCTTCGGGTGGGGAGCACCCATCGCCGTGGGGTCACCCTCGACCACGGCGTTCTTCAGCCGGAGGTCGATCGGGTCCATCTCGAGCTGGTCGGCGACTTCGTCGATGAGCGTCTCGATGGCGAACGCGGCCTGCGGCGCGGACGGGGCCCGGTAGGCGGCCGACTTGGGGGTGTTGTCGACCGTGCCGATCGCCATCAGGTCGAGGTTGGGGAACTTGTAGGACGCGATGGACATGGCCCCGGTGAGGGCGGCGTATCCCTTGGCCGAGCCGTTGCTGTAGTGGAGCGTGCCCTGGATGGTGGTGAGCTCGCCGTCGTTCGTGGCGCCCATCTTCACGTGGATCTTCGATGCCGGCGCCGGACCGGTGGCGCTCAGCACCTCTTCTCGGGTCATGACGATCTTCACCGGACGGCCGGCCTTCTGGCTCAGCCGCACCGCGATCGGCTCGAGATAGATGGTGGTCTTGCCGCCGAACCCGCCGCCGATCTCGGCCGGGGTGACCTTGATCTTGTCGGTGCCCCATCCGAGGATCTTGGCGGTCTTGGACCGCACCGCGAAGTGCCCCTGCGACGAAGCCCAGATGGTCGCCTTGCCGTCCTGACCCACGTCGGCGACGCACGCGTGCGGTTCGATGTAGCCCTGGTGAACCGCTTTGGTCGTGAAGGTCCGCTCGACGATGACGTCGGCGGCTGCGAATCCGGCCTCGACGTCGCCGCGCTGGAACGGGCCGACGGACGCGATGTTGGACGGCTCGGTGTCGCCGGTGAAGAGCGTGCGGTTGGTCGAGTTCGCGATCGGGGCACCGTCGGCGATCGCCTCGTCGATCGAGAGCACGGCCGGGAGCACCTCGTACTCGACCTCGACCGCCGCGGCCGCAGCGCGGGCCTCGTCCATCGTGGTGGCGGCGACCGCCGCGACCGCGTGACCGACATACAGCGCCTCGTCGCGGGCGATGTTGTTGACCGCCTCGTCGTGGGCCGGATCGGCCGGGTCGATGGCCGGGAAATCGGCGCCGGTGACGACCGACTTCACGCCGGGCATCGCCTCGGCCGCGCTGGTGTCGATCGACACGATCCGGGCGTGGGCATGGGGCGAGCGAACGATCGCACCACGGAGCTGGCCGGTGAGGTCGAGGTCGGCCGCGAACCTGGCCTTGCCGGTGACCTTCTCGAGTCCGTCGTGGCGGACGGGTCGGGTGCCGACGTACTTGTACTTCGTTGGGGGGTTCTCGGTCGCGGTCACGACTTCGCTCCGTTCAGTTGGACGGCGGCTTCTTGCACGGCATGAATGATCTTGTCGTAGCCCGTGCAGCGACAGAGGTTGCCGGCCAGGGCATAGCGGATCTCGGTCTCGGTGGGCGACGGGTTCTCGTCGAGCAGCACCTTGGCGGCCACCAGGAAGCCCGGTGTGCAGATGCCGCACTGCAGTGCCGCACCCTCGAGGAAGGTCTCCTGGAGCGGGTGGAGGTGGTCACCCTGGGCGATGCCCTCGACCGTGCCGATCTCGCGGCCTTCGGCCTCGGGAGCGAACATCAGACAGGCGCAGTTGAGCGCGCCGTCGACGGTGATCGAGCAGGCACCACAGTCACCGGTGCCGCAGCCCTCCTTCACGCCGGTGAGTCCGAGCTCGTCGCGCAACGCGTCGAGCAGGGAGGTGTTGTCGCTGGCCAGGAAGTCGACCTCGTCGCCGTTGACGGAGCAATGGACGTGGGTGCGGTTGATCATGCGTTGGCCCTTTCTGCGGCGATGGTGGCGGCTCGCTTGGCGAGCACACCGGCGACCTGACGGCGGTATTCGATCGTGCCGCGCTTGTCGTCGATCGGGTTGCACGCGGCCGACGCGGCGGCAGCGACGGCCTCGAGCGTGGCGTCGTCGAGCGTCGAACCCACGAGGGCCGACTCGGCGTCGGGGACCCGGACGACGGTGGGGGCCACGGCGCCCAGCGCGACCGTGGCGGCCGTGCAGGTGTCGCCGTCCATCGTCAGCCGGACGGCGGCGCCGACCACGGCGATGTCCATCTCGGTTCGAGGGATGAGGCGCAGGTACGCATCGGCGGTGTTGGCCGGCGGCGTGTCGACCGCGAACTCGACGACGAACTCGTCGTCGGCCAAGGAGGTCTGACCCGGGCCGGTGACGATCTCCTCGACGGGCACGGTGCGTTCACCGTTGCTACCGGCGACGACCGCATGCACGCCGTTGGCCACGAGCGCGGGGACCGAGTCGGCCGCGGGCGACGCGTTGCAGAGGTTGCCACCCCAGCTCGAACGGTTCTGGATCTGGTCGGAACCGATGAGCCCGCTCGCCTCGCTCAGGCCGGGGAAGGCCCCGGTGAACGCCGCGTCCGCGGTGAGTGTCGAGGTCGGGGTCGCGGCCCCGACGGTCCACGTGCCACCGGACTCGCCGAGACCGACGAGACGATCGATCCGCTTCAAGTCGACGAGCACCGAGGGCTCGGGTCGACCGGAACGGATCTGCGGGATCAGGTCGGTGGCTCCGGCGAAGACGCGGGCGTCGGCATCGGCGGCCAACAGCCCCACCGCCTCGTCCACCGTTGTTGGTGCGGCATATCTCATGCGCGGCAACCTAGTCGCGCTCGACCGAGTTGTCCGACCCGTCAGCCCGCCTGATCGCGCGTGGATCCGCTCAGCGGATCGTGTCGAGGATGTCGTCGAACGCGTCGACCACACACTGGCGGAAGGCCGCGGGTTCACGGATGGCGACCGGGTCGATGAACAGCCCGATGTCGAAGTTGTTGCAGTACGAGAGCGCCGTGGCGTTGCACGGCGTGCCGGCCAGCGGACCCATCGTGACCGAGTACTCGACCCTGGCCCCACCGATGTAGAGCGGAATGGGGGCGCCGCGGAGATTCGACGTGGCCAGATCGATCTTGGCGGCCTGCGAACGGGCCGTGCGGGTGACCACGGAGGTCGGGAGCAGGTTGACGATGCCGGACAGGGCGGTGAAGCCACCGCTGCGCCCCGCCGCCTCGCGCGCCTCGTCGAGGATCTCGGCGGTGCCGGTCAACCGGTCGACCACGACGCGCCGATCGGCGGGCAGGTGCACCAGGACCGGGGTGAACGCATTGCCGCCGGCCTTGTCGTCGGTGCGGGTGCTCATGACGAACGAGACGTTGAGGGTTTCGAACGATTCCCCGCGGTCGGCGTGATAGCGAATCGCCGCGTCGGTCATCGCCGCCACGAAGGCCGCATTGACGGTGGCGCCGGCCGCCTTGCTCGCCGCCTTGAGCTCGTCGAGGGGAACAGTGACCGTCTCCAGATGTCGATGACGGGAGCGCTCTCGCCACAGCGGAGCACCCTCGCCCTCCTCGACCTCGTGGGTCAGCTGGGCCGCGGTCTCGCTCACGACCGCCGCCACCTCGCCGAACTTCTCACCGACGCGGGAGGGATCGGCCGGCCACATCGCGACCTCGCCGGCGGTACGACGGGCACTGCCGCCGATGCGACGGGCGAGATGACCGAGCGACCCTGCGGTGGCCGCCGCGAGGCTCGACCCGAGATCGCCGCCGGCTTCCTTCTGGCGATGCGCCGCGGCAGCTTCCGCGACGATCCTCTCCAGGTCGATGTCGGGAGAACGCGGCACGTCTCGCTCGATGTCCTGGAACATCTCGGCGATGCGGAGCTGGCCGATGCCGTCAGAGATGGCGTGGTGCATCATCGACCACAGCGCGCCCTGGCCCGACTCGAGTCCCTCGATGACCACCATCCGCCAGAGCGGCCGAGTGCGGTCGAACGGCTCCATGTAGAGCTGGGCGGCCACGTCGAGCAGCTGGCGATGCGTGCCCGGTCGCGGCAGCGTCATGACACGGAAGTGACTGCCGAAATCGAACTCGGGATCGGGGACCCAGGCCGGCGTGGAGATTCGTCCGAGACCGGGCTGCACCCGTTGGGTGAACCGGGGCAGGTCGGCGACGGCGACCCGCATGCGGGCCCGCAACCGGTCGACGTCGATGGGGCGGTCGAACACGAAGAGACCGCCGCCACTCGGGTTGAGCCACGGATCCTTCTCGATGTTCCACATCAGGGCTTCGTGCTCCGACATGCGGTCGGCCATGTCGATCTCGCGGACGGGGGGTGTGGTGTCGGTCATGATGCGTTGGTGTCGGTGCCGGGACGGCGGTCGGCTTCGGCCTCGGGATCACCCTTGTAGCCGGGTGGGAAGGTGAGGGCGATCTCCTCGGGTGTCGGATCGTGGGGTTCGCGGGCCTCGTCGGGCAGCAGATCGACGATGGCCGCCATGATCGCAGCCGTGTCGGCGTCGAGATCCTCGCCGCCGAGACCGTCGACGGCCGGCCCCACGGTGACCGACACGAGCGGTCGGCTCCCGACCGGCATCTTCGGCATGCGGGAACTGCGGGGCCAGACCTTCTCGGTGCCCCACAAGCCCACGGGGATGACCGGGGCTCCGGTCATCGCCGCGAGTTTCGCGGCACCCCAGCGGCCCTTGAGTTCGGGTTCGAAGAACGCCGGTCCGCGCGGGATGGTGCCCTGGGGGGCGAGCATCAGCACTTCCCCACCGCGCAGTGCTTCGGCCGCGGCGTCGAGTGGTTCGTCGGAGCCCGTGCCGCGGTCGACCCGCACGCCACCGATGGCCTTGGCGAGGCGGCCGACGATCGGCACGTCGAACACCTCTTTCTTGCCGAGACTGCGGACGCTGCGGCCGCTCTTCGCCGCCAGCAGCCCCATGGCCGCCGGGTCGTAGTAGCTCCGATGGTTGAAGACGAGGATCGCTGCGCCTTCGGCGGGAATGTTGTCGACCCCGTGGAACTCGAAGCGGGAGAAGGGCTGGAATTCCTCGCGCATGAACGGCCGAGACCAGTCCTGCAGCTCGCGGCCGGCGATCTTCACCACGCCCTCGAGCTTGTCGAAGTGGCGCACGGGCCACCCCTGGAGCGCGGCAACGCCCTGGAGTCGCAGGTCGGGGTTGATCGCGACCGGGTGTCCGACCATCTCGAGCATGGCGCAGTCGAAGTAGCTGTCGCTGTAGGCGTAGCTGCGCTCGAGCGCGACGTCGTTCGCCTCGGCCCAGGCCCGCACCGCGTCGGCCTTGGCCCGCCCCCACACGAAGGGTCCCTCGGTCTCGCCGGTGAAGGCCCCGGCTTCGGAGGCCCACTTCGTGGCCACGACCGCGTCGAACCCGAGGGCTTCGGCCAGCGGGGCGACCCACGGCTCCGGCGAGGTGGTGGCCAGTACGAGCAGTCGTCCGGCGGCACGATGCTCGTCGATCGTGAGGCGGGCGAAGGGAAGCACGAGTTCGGATTCGATCTCCGCGGCGGCGGCGCAGGCTGCCGCGTGGACGGTCTCCACCGACCACCCCTTCGACGTGCGCGCCCCCAGCTTCGCGGGCTGCATCATCACCCAGCTCTCGCCGAACTGTTCGTAGAACTTGAGGAAGGCATCGGCCAACGGCAGGTCGGGCACGCTGCCGAGGCCCGCCTCGCTCAGGTGGCGCTGGAACACGACGGCCGACGACGACGAGATGAGCGTGCGGTCGAGATCGAAGATGGCGGCAGCGGATCGGGCCATGGGTGCTCCAGGAGAGATGGTAGACCCACCGTAGTGTCAGTCACTGACATCAGTCAACTGCTGATATCTCGGCGGAACCGCCCTAAGGTGACCCGCGTGACACCGACCGACCGGGCCGCCGAGGTGGAGCCGGGACGACGCGACCGGAAGAAGACCGCCACCCGGGAGCGTCTCATCGCCGAGGCCGCCCGCCTCTTCGAGACGAAGGGCTTCGACGAGACGACCACGACCGAGATCGCTGAGGCGGCCGACGTCGCCCAGCGCACGCTCTTCCGCCACTTCCCCACCAAGGAGGCGGTGCTGTTCGGCGACATGATCGACCTGCGCATCGAGCTGCAAGATGCGCTCGCCGCC
>JBDQKM010000169.1:0-7087 GCA_040263275.1 Acidimicrobiales bacterium | reverse complement strand
AGTCCTCGACGTCGATCCCGAGTAGATCCTCGACCACGGGAAGATCGATGCGACTCACTTCCGGAAGTGTCGATGTCGCCCCTCTCCCGATTCGGCCGTCGTCGACCGACGCCTGCACGCGCCCGAGCACCTCGATGCGACCCGAGGGGGTGTCGATCACCCGCGGGTCGATTCCGGCGGCCCACGCTCGAGGCACCCAGCCGCGGCTGACGACGACGATCCGGCCGTCGTCCAGTCGAATCGGCGTGGCGAGCCAGAGGCCGGCCTGACTCTCGAAGGTGCGATTGGCGACGAAGAACGAGTGCTCGTCGAGATACTCGCCGCCCACGATCACCGATGCGTGCTCGGGTGGCTCGGTTCCGAGCAGCTCCTCGATGAGGACCGGATCTGCCTCCATGGCCGCCCGCACTTCGATGTTGCGGGCCTTGCGCTCGTCGAGACGATCCAGCTGCCAGAAGCCGAGTGTGGTCATCAACACGACCATGACCAGCACGAAGGCGTGCGACAGCAGCCACTTCGGGGTCGAGAACCGGCGCACGGGCTCGCTCAGATGCCGAGATAGGTGTCGAGGCCGATCGTGACACCCGGGAAGTCGGCGATGCGCTTGCAGGCGAGCACGACGCCCGGCATGAACGAGCTGCGGTCGACCGTCTCGTGACGGATCGCCAGCGTCTGACCGGTGGTCCCGAGCAGCACTTCCTGGTTGGCCACCACGCCGCGCATACGGACGGCGTGGACACGAATGCCCGCCGGGCCCTCGCCGCCGCGGGCGCCGTCGAAGACCTCGAGCGTGGTGGGATCGGGTGCCCAGTCGGCCGACGCCGCCGCCATTCGCTCGGCGGTGTGGGTGGCCGTGCCGGAGGGCGCATCGATCTTGGTGTCGTGGTGGAACTCGATGATCTCCGCCGTGTCGAAGAACGGCGCGGCGATCTCGGCGAAGCGCGTCATCAGCACCGCCCCGATCGCGAAGTTGGGGGCCAGCAGACAATTGCTCTTCGTGAACGCCTGACGAAACGCCTCGTGGTCCGACTCGTCGAAACCGGAGGTGCCGACCACGGCATGGATCCCCTGGTCGGCGAGGAACGCAATGGTCCGACGGGCCGAATCGACGACGGTGAAGTCGACGACGACCTCACAGGCTCGCTCGACGAGCACGGCCAGGTCGTCGTCGATGTCGACCGAGGCGACCAACTCGAGATCGTCGTCGGCGTCGATCGCCCGACAGGCCTCCTGCCCCATTCGGCCCGCAGCTCCAACCACTCCGACGCGTGTCATGCACGCAGACTACGTGTCGGACCGCAGCTTTCGACAGCGATCGGCCCGACCTCAGGTGAGATCGAAGCGGTCGAGGTCCATCACCTTGACCCACGCGGCCACGAAGTCGGTCACGAACTTCTCGCGGGCGTCGTCGGCGGCGTAGACCTCGGCGATCGCCCGGAGTTGGGAGTTCGATCCGAACACCAGGTCCGCACGGGTTCCGGTCCACTTCGCGTCGCCGGTCGAGCGGTCGCGGCCCTCGAACACCTGCTCGGTGTCGTCGGTCGCCTTCCACTCCACCCCGATGTCGATCACGTTCACGAAGAAGTCGTTCGTGAGGGTGCCCGCTCGGGAGGTGAAGACGCCGTGGTCGGAGCCGGCGGTGTTCGCCCCGAGCACACGGAGCCCGCCCACGAGGACGGTCATCTCCGGCGCGCTCAGCGTCAGCAACTGGGCCCGGTCCACCAGGAGGTGCTCGGCGGCGGCGTCATGGCCCTTGCCGAGATGGTTGCGGAAGCCGTCGGCCTTCGGCTCGAGTGGGGCGAACGAGTCGGCGTCGGTCTGCGCAGCCGTTGCGTCGGTGCGGCCGGGGGTGAACGGCACGGTCACGTCGTGACCGGCAGCCTTCGCCGCGGCCTCGACGGCCACGGCACCACCCAGCACGATCAGGTCGGCCAGCGACACCGTGCCCCCGAAATCGGCCTGGATCGCTTCGAGCGTGCCGAGGACCCGACGGAGTTCGGCCGGGTTGTTGACCTCCCAGTCGTTCTGCGGCGCCAACCGGACGCGGGCACCGTTGGCCCCGCCTCGCTTGTCGCTGTCGCGATAGGTCGATGCCGATGCCCACGCCGTCGAGACGAGGTCGGCGACGCTGAGGCCGGAGTCGAGGATCTTCGCCTTCAGCTCGGCGATCTCGGCATCACCGATCAGCGGGTGTTCGACCGCAGGAACCGGGTCCTGCCAGATCAGTTCCTCCTGGGGCACCTCGGGCCCGAGGTACCGCGACACGGGCCCCATGTCGCGGTGACACAGCTTGAACCAGGCCCGGGCGAACGCGTCGGCGAACTCCTGGGGGTTCTCGTGGAATCGACGCGAGATCGGCTCGTAGATCGGGTCGACCCGTAGGGCCATGTCGGCCGTGGTCATCATCGGCGCGTGGGTGAGGGACGGGTCGTGCGCGTCGGGCACGGTGGTCTTCGCTGCCGCATCCGTCGGCGTCCACTGATGGGCCCCGGCCGGACTCTTGGTCAGCTCCCACTCGTAGCCGAACAGCGTGTCGAAGTAGCTGTTGTCCCAGGAGATCGGGGTCGGCGTCCACGCGCCCTCGATACCGCTGGTCGTGGTGTGCACGCCCTTGCCGCTGCCGAAGTCGTTCTTCCAGCCGTGACCCATCTGCTCCATCGGGGCACCCTCGGGCTCCGGCCCGACGAGGTCGGGGTCGCCGGCACCGTGGGCCTTGCCGAACGTGTGGCCACCGGCGACCAGAGCCACGGTTTCCTCGTCGTCCATCGCCATCCGGGCAAACGTCTCACGGATGTCCCGAGCCGACGCCAGCGGGTCGGGTTCGCCGTTCGGCCCCTCGGGGTTCACATAGATCAAGCCCATCTGGACCGCGCCCAGCGGGTTCTCCAGCTCACGGTCGCCGTGATAGCGCTCGTCGCCGAGCCAGGTGGTCTCCGGACCCCAGTAGATGTCCTCTTCGGGGGCCCAGACATCGGCCCGACCACCGCCGAAGCCGAAGGTCTCGAGGCCCATGGTCTCGAGCGCCACGTTGCCGGCGAGGATCATCAGGTCGGCCCAGGAGATCTTCCGTCCGTACTTCTGCTTGATGGGCAACAGGAGTGTGCGGGCCTTGTCGAGGTTGCCGTTGTCGGGCCAGCTGTTGAGCGGCGCGAAACGCTGCGTGCCGTTGCCGGCGCCACCCCGTCCGTCCTCTGTGCGATAGGTACCGGCGCTGAGCCAGGCCATACGGATGAAGAGGGGGCCGTAGTGGCCGTAGTCGGCCGGCCACCAGTCCTGGGAATCGGTCATCAGGGCCGCGAGATCGGCCTTCACCGCAGCAGGTCGAGCGAGGCGAACTCCTCGGCGTAGTCGAAGTCGCCGCCCATGGGGTCGGACGCCGGCGCGTGCTGATGGAGGATGCGCAGGTTGAGCTGGTTGGGCCACCAGTGCTGGTTGGCCGTGGTGCCTACCGCATTGTGGGAAGCGCCGCTTCCGTGCATGACGGGGCATCCGCCCTCGCCATCGTTGATCTCGGGGGCTACCTGCTCGCTCATTGCTGCTTCTTCTGGGGGATCTTCTCGGATGATGGGGCGGGGCGGCTGGCGAGACAGCTCGGGCAGTGGCCCCAGTAGATGACCTCGGCCTCGTCGATCTCGAAGCCGTGATCCTCCGCGGCGGTGAGGCAGGGCACGTCGCCGACCGCACAGTCGACGTCGAACGTGGCGCCGCACTCCCGACAGATCAGGTGGTGATGGTTGTCGCCGACCCGGTCCTCGAACCGGGCGGCGCGTCCGGACGGCTGGATGCGGCGGACGAGGCCCTTCGTCGCGAACACGGCCAGCGTGTCGTAGACCGCTTGCCTCGAGATCGAACCGATCACCGCCCTGACGTCCTCGTGGAGTTCGTCGGCCGTGGCGTGGGGCCGATCGGCCACCGCGCGCAGGATCGCGATCCGCTGGGCGGTCACCTGCACTCCGGCGTCACGCAACTGCTGGGTGGTGTCGGTCATCGTGGACGATCACAGCACAGATTCTGGACTTTGTCAAGAATCCGATTCGGTACAGATCACCGCCGAGGTTCGACCACCGAGCGGACCTGGGTCCCGCTGAGGACCTTGGCGAGCACGCGCCGCACGTCGGCGGCGGTCACGGCCCTGACCTTCTCGAGATACTCGGGCACCTCGATCACGCGATCACGCACGAGCAGGTTGGTCGCCAACTGCGCCATCCGACTGCCCGCGTCCTCGAGCGCGAGCACGGTCCCGCCCTCGAAGCCTCCGCTCGCGACCTCCATCTCCCGCTCCCCCGGCCCGTTCTCGACGAGATCGGCGAGCTCCACCTCGACCACATCGCACAGCTCACCGAGCCGGTCCGACGACGTGCCGGCGTAGATCGAGAAGGTGCCGGCGTCGACATAGCTGCCCATCGACGAGAACACGGAGTACGACATGCCCCGCTTCTCGCGGATCTCCTGGAACAGGCGACTCGACCACCCGCCGCCGATGAGCTGATTGGCCACGGCCAGGGCGAATCGATCGTCGTCGAACTGATCGAGCCCACGCCAGCCGAGCGCCACGTGGGCCTGCTCGATGTTGCGGACCATGGCCACCTCCGGTTCGACCGGGGCCACCGGCGGGACCCGCGTCGGAACCTCTCCGGCCTCGAGCGAGGCCAACCCGGCGTCGACCCGAGCAACGATGTCGTCGTGGTCGACGTTGCCGACCACGGCGACCACCAGGTTGGCGCGCCGGTACCAGCGGTCGTGGAACGCCCGGATGTCGTCGGCGCGCATCCCGCCGACCGACTCGGCCGAACCGAGCACCTCCCACCCCAACGAGTGATCGGGAAACAGGCCGAGCGCCAGGTTCTGGTGCACGACGTCGTCGGGGGTGTCGGCGCTCCAGGCGAGTTCCTCGAGGATCACCTGACGTTCGGCATCGACCTCGGCGTCGCTGAACCCCGGATCGGAGAGCACGTCGAGCAAGGTGTCGAGTCCGAAGTCGAGATCCTTGGCGGGCACCCGGGCATGGAAGGCCGTGTACTCCTTGGAGGTGAACGCATTGAGATCGCCGCCGACGGCGTCGATGCCCTCCGCGATGTCTCGCGCCCCCCGGGTGGAACTGCCCTTGAAGAGCAGGTGCTCGAGAAAGTGCGAGGCGCCGGCGATCGCCGGCGCCTCGTCACGGTTTCCGACCCCCACCCAGGCGCCGACCGCAACGGACCGGGCCGTCGGATCGTGCTGGGTGACCACACGAAGCCCGCCGGACAGGCGGGCGACGCGCGTGGTGTATGGGGTCAAGGTGTACTGATCGACTCAGGGTCGCTCAGCGGCGTCCACGGCCACGGCCACGGCCACCACCGCCGGAACGGCGGGGAGCGTCGGGACCGAGGTCGCCGTATTCACCGGCGAGCTCCTCGTCGAAGGCGGCCTCGAACGAGACGACCTCGGTGTCGGAATCCGACGCCGGGCTGTCGTCGTCGCTGTCGCCGTCGCGGTCACGACCGCCGTCTCGGCCACCACGGTCGCGATCACCACGGGGCTCGCGGGGCTCGCGGCCCGACTTCTTGTCGGAGTCGGGAGCACCCTCGGGCTTGAGGCTGATCTTGCCGTTGGGGTCGACGTCCTCGACGGTGACGGCGACTTCCTGACCGAGCTCGAGCACGTCCTCGACACGATCGATGCGCTTGCCGCCGCCGATCTTCGAGATGTGGAGCAGACCGTCGCGTCCGGGAAGGATGTTGACGAACGCACCGAACTTGGTGATGTTGACGACGCGGCCCTGGTAGGTCGCGCCGACCTCGGCGGTGGGCGGATCGAGGATCAGCTGGATCTGACGCTCGGCCTCGTTGACGACGCCCTTGTCGGGCGAGGCGATCGACACGACGCCGACCATGCCATCGTCGTCGACGGAGATGACGGCACCGGTCTCGGCCTGGATCGAGTTGATGACCTTGCCCTTCGGGCCGATGACCTCACCGATCTTCTCGATCGGGATCTCGAACGAGACGATCTTCGGTGCGGTGTCACGAACCTCTTCGCGGGGCTCCGCGATGGCCTCGAGCATGACATCGAGGATGTCGAGACGGGCTTCCTTCGCCTGGGCGAGGGCGCCGGCGAGGACGTTGGCCGGGATGCCGGAGATCTTCGTATCGAGCTGGAGCGCCGTGACGAAGTCGGTGGTACCGGCGACCTTGAAGTCCATGTCGCCGAACGCGTCTTCCGCACCGAGGATGTCGGTGAGGGTGACGTATTCGCCTTCCGCGTGGACGAGGCCCATCGCGATACCGGCGACGGGGGCCTTGATCGGCACACCGGCATCCATCAGCGACAGGGTCGAACCGCAGACCGAACCCATCGACGACGAACCGTTGGAGGCCATGACCTCGGAGACGGTACGGACGGTGTAGGGCCACTCTTCGAACGACGGGATCACGGGGAACACGGCGCGCTCGGCGAGGGCACCGTGGCCGATCTCGCGACGCTTGGGACCGCGCATGAAGCCGGTCTCACCCGTCGAGAAGGGCGGGAAGTTGTAGTGGTGGAAGTAGCGCTTCTTGTCGATCGGCGACAGGTCGTCGATCATCATGTCGCTGCGGCCGAGGCCCAGCGTCGTGAAGTTGAGGACCTGGGTCTCACCCCGCTGGAAGAGGCCCGAACCGTGCGCCGTCGGAATGACGCCGACCTCGCTCGAGACGTGGCGCAGCTCGTTGGTCTTGCGACCGTCGATGCGAATGCCTTCCTCGACGATGCGCTTGCGCACGACCGCCTTGGTGACGGAGCGGATCGCGTTCTTGATCTGCTTGACGGCGTCGGGGTTGTCGGCGAACTGGCCCTCGAGCTCGGCGATGACGGCGGCCTGAAGCTCGCCCTCGGCGTCCTGGCGCTGGGTCTTGTCGGCGATCTTCTGGGTCTCGGCGATGCGATCGGTGGCGGCGGACTGCACGGCGGCGAAGATCTCGTCGCTGTAGTCAGTGACGGTCGGCGGGTCCATCTTGGCGATGGGGCCTGCGGCGTCGATCGCCTGCTGCTGCAGTTCGATCATCTCGCGGATCCACACCTTGCAGGCCTCGAGGCCGCCGGCGAGGACGTCTTCGTCGACCTTGGGGGT
>JBDQKM010000168.1:0-7106 GCA_040263275.1 Acidimicrobiales bacterium | reverse complement strand
GGCCGACGGGGCAGGCGCCGCCGTCGTGAGTTCGCCCCGACGGTCGGCCATCAGCACCCCGATCTGATCGCGGGTGAGCGGCCCGGGCAGGTACGACATCGCCCAACGCGTGCCGAAGGTGATCGGCGCGCCGCCGCGCGTCGTGTGCAGCAGGAACTTGCGCTTCCCGAGACCACCGATGGTGTCGCCGATCGCGTCGATGTCGGCGTCGCCGCCGGCCGCCCGCATGCCTTCCAGGAGTCGGGCCTTGTCCCGCTCGGTCTGCAGCCGGCCGATCATCCATGTGCCGGCGTTGCTGATGGCCTTGTAGTCGAGGTCGACCGGGTTCTGGGTGGAGAGGACCATGCCCACGCCGAAGGCCCGGGCCTGCTTCAGGATGGTGAGGATCGGGCGCTTGGCGGGCGGCTGCGCGGTGGGTGGGACGAAGCCGAACACCTCGTCCATGTAGACGAGCGCCCGGAGATCGGGGCTGCCCGGCTGGGACCGCATCCACGTCACCAGCTTCGACAGGATCAGGGTGACGGCGAACTGGCGCTCGTCGTCGGAGAGGTGCGCGATGGAGACGATGGCGGCCTTGGGCTTGCCACCGTCGCCCTCCAGCATCGAAGCGATGTCGAGGGGGACACCCTCCCCCCATGCAGCGAACGACGGCGAGGCCAGGAGGCCGTTGAGCTTCATGGCGAGGGCGGTGCGGTCCGCCGGCGGGAAGAACGTGTCGAGTTCGATCACGCCGAGCTTGCGCATCGGCGGGTTCTGTATCTGGGCGAGGAGCGATGCGAGGTCGAGGTCGGTGCCCGCGGACCACGCGTGGTGGACGAGATTGGCGAGCAGGACGTGTTCGCGGCCCGACAGCGGGTCGGACGAGACGCCGACGAGGGCGAGCAGTCCCTGGACCAGCCCGTCGATCTCCTCCCGGATCGACTCTTCGTCGGTGTCGGCGGCCGGTGCGGAGAGGTCGCCGATGACGTTCAGGCCGACACCGGCCTCCGAACCGGGGGTGTAGATCGTGAAGTCGGCGATCTCGCGGAGGCGGGCGATGCGGTCCTTGCCGATCCCGGATCCGGCCAAGCCGTTCTCCCACATCTCGGCGGTGGAGGCGGCGAGGGCATCGGGCGTCACTCCCTCTCGCTGGGCTTCGCCCTCGTTGATCCACGGGCGGAAGTCCGACGGCGCGAGGTCGGGGAACGTCAGGAGCAGATTGCCCATGTCGCCCTTCGGGTCGATCACGAGCGTCGGTATGCCCTGCAGGAGGGCTTCCTCCAACAGGATCATCCCCAGACCGGTCTTGCCCGACCCGGTCATGCCGACGATGACCCCGTGGGTCGTCAGGTCGGCGGCCTCGTAGATGACGTTCTCGCCATCGGGAGCGTCCTCGAGGGGACCGAGCAAGAAGTGGCCGGGTTCGACATCGATCGAGCTGGTGTCCATGGCCTGCGATGCTAGGAGGAATGATCGACGCTCACCTCCACGTGGTCGACCCGGCCACCTCCGGCCCCGACCAGAGCGGGCACCCCGACGGAGCCTGGTGGGAGGCGGTCGACGCGTCACCGGCTGCCGTGGCCGGGCGGCTCGCCGATGCGGGGGTCGACGGCGGCGTGCTGGTGCAGGCCGTCGGCGCTCACGGCTTCGACAACGCCTACGTCCTCGAGTGCGCAGTCGCGCTCGGGGATCGATGGCGCTCGGTGGCCGCGGTGAGCGAGTTCGACCCGACGCCGATCGCCACCGTCGAACATGCGGCGGCCGGCGGTGCGGCCGGGATCCGGCTCTTCTCGATTCCCCGTCCCCGCGAGAGCTGGCTCGACCGCGACCGGGGCCACCAGGTGGTGGACGCGTGCCGGGCGTTGGGGCTCACCCCGGTCATCTGCTGTCTCGCCGACGAGCTCGACGCCGCGGCCCGCCTGGTCGCGGCCTTCCCCGACATCGAGTTCGCGCTCGACCACGCCGGCTTCGTCCCGATCGGCGGTGACGAGTCGGGGTTGGTCGACGTGGTCGCCCATGACAACGTCGTCGTGAAGCTGAGCACCGGTGTGTTCGACGACAGCACGCTCGACCCCGCGGCCACCCTGGCCCGGCTCGTCGGCATGGTCGGCGGTGATCGCCTCGCCTGGGGATCGGACCACCCTCAGGTGCGCGACCGCTCCTACGCGGAGCTGGCCGACCTCGGCCGCCGCGCCGTCGAGGGCCTCCCGGACGCGACACGGGCGGCCGTCCTCGAGGGAACGACCGCCCGTCTCTGGTTCTCCGATGATCTCGGGTGAGAAAGGCGCGCTGAGCGCCCCTTTCTCGGTTAAGACGCGCTAGTTCAGGCGCTCGACGATCATCGCCATGCCCTGGCCGCCACCGACGCACATCGACTCCATGCCGATGGTGCCGCCGGAGTCCTGGAGGCCGTTGAGCAGGGTGGTCATGATGCGGCTGCCGGTCATGCCGAAGGGGTGACCGAGGGCGATTGCGCCACCGTTGGGGTTGAGCTTGTCCATGTCGATGCCCAGCTCGTCGGCGGAGCCGATGACCTGGACGGCGAAGGCCTCGTTGATCTCGACCTGGTCGATGTCGCCGATCGACATGCCGGCGCGGGCCATCGCCTGGCGGCACGCGTCGATCGGGCCGAGGCCCATGATCTCGGGGTTGAGGGCGGAGACGCCCGAGGAGACGATGCGGGCGATCGGCTCGATGCCCATGGCCTTGGCCTTGGTGTCGCTCATCACCACGACGGCGGACGCGCCGTCGTTGAGCGGGCACGCGTTGCCGGCGGTGACGGTGCCGCCCGGCCGGAAGGCCGGCTGGAGCTGTGAGACCTTCTCGAGGGTGGTGCCGGCGCGGATGCCGTCGTCCTTCGAGACGACGGTGCCGTCGGGGAGGGTGTAAGGCGTGATCTCACGCTCGAAGAAGCCGCGGTTGAGGGCGGCCTCGGCCCGGTTCTGGGAGCTGACGCCCCACTCGTCCTGACGCGCACGGCTGATGCCGGTGGCCTCGACGACGTTCTCCGCCGTCTGCCCCATCGCGATGTAGATGTCGGGCACGCCCTCGGCCGGGCTCCACGGACCGTCCTCTCCACCGGTGCGGCTCTTGGAGCGCGCTTCGGCGTCGGCGACCAGCTCGTTGTGGGGGCCCGAGTCGGCGGCGCCGTACATGTAGCGGCTCACCGTCTCGACGCCGCCGGCGACGAAGCAGTCGCCCTCGCCGGCCTTGATGGCGTGGGCCGCCATGCGGATCGTCTGCAGCGACGACGAGCAGTAGCGGTTGACCGTGACGCCGGGGATCTCGAGGCCCTGCATGGCCGAGATGACACGGGCGATGTTGTAGCCACCCTCGCCGCCGGGCTGACCGATGCCCCAGATGACGTCTTCGACGTCGGCGGCTTCGACGCCGGCCTTGCCCATGACGTCGGACAGGATGAAGGACGACAGGTCGTCCGGGCGGGCGTCGACCAGCGAGCCCTTGTTCGCTCGGCCGATCGGCGTGCGAGATGTTGCGACGATGACGGCTTCTGCCATGAGGACTCCTCGGTCGGTACTGCTGCGGAGGCTATTCGCTCGGCCCGAAAATGACATCCCCACTGTCACGACTCCGACCCTGCGACGGCTTCGTCCCCGGCGCCCGCCCAGGGATAGAGTCCCGTGCCATGAGCACGATCGACGTCGACAAGAAGTGGCAACTGCTGATCAATGGCGAGTGGGTCGACCCCGGAGCGGGCACCTACGACATCATCGATCCCAACACGACACAGCTCGTGGGCCGGGCCCCGGAGGCCACGGTCGAGCAGGCCGACGACGCCGCCGCGGCCGCCAAGCAGGCGTTCGCCGGGTGGAAGGCCCTCTCTCGCGAGGAGCGGTGCGCCTACATCGCTCGGCTCGGTGACGAGATCGAGAAGCGCTCACCCGACTGGGTCGCGACCGTCCAGGCCGAGACCGGCGCGACGATCGGAACGACCGAGACCCTGCAGGTCGGCGGCCCGGCCGTCGATCGGTTCCGCTACTACTCGAAGCCCATCGACCTCGACGAGAACCTCGCCCCGATCCCCACCGCCAAGGGCCCGCTCGGCCCGGCCGGCCTGATGAGCGCTCACGTGAAGCGCCAACCCGTCGGCGTGGTGGCCTGCATCACCCCCTACAACTTCCCGGTCACCAACGTGGCGGGCAAGATCGCTCCGGCCCTCGCCGCAGGGTGCACCACGGTGATCAAGCCGGCCCCGCAGGACCCGCTCGGCATCTTCCTCGTCGGCGAGGCGGTCGAGGCGGCCGGCTTCCCGGCCGGTGTCGTCAACATCGTCAACGGCTCCGGACCCGAGGCGCCGGCCGCACTGGTCGACTCGAACGACGTCGACATGATCTCGTTCACGGGATCGTCGCCCGTCGGCGCCAAGATCATGGAGAACGGCGGTAAGACGATGAAGCGGCTCCTCATGGAGCTCGGCGGCAAGGGCGCGGCGATCGTCACCGAGGACGCCGACATCGGCACCGCGGCGCAGGCCATCGCCACCGTGTGGGGCTTCCATTCCGGGCAGATCTGCACGGCGCCGACCCGGGTGATCGCCCACCGTTCCATCTACGACGAGCTGGTCGAGACCCTCAAGACGTTCTCCGGCTTCATGAAGGTCGGCGACCCCACCGAACGCGACACGATCATCGGTCCGGTCATCACCGAGCTGCACCGCGACCGGGTCGAGGAGTTCATCAAGTCGGGGACCGACGCCGGCGCCACGCTCGTCTGTGGCGGTGAGCGCCCGGATCTGCCCGGTTACTTCATCGCTCCGACCCTCCTGGCCGACTGCACCCCCGACATGCACGTCGTGCGCGAGGAAGCCTTCGGTCCCGTCATCGTGGTGATGCCCTACGACGACGACGAGCAGGCCGTGCAGCTGGCCAACGACTCCGACTACGGCCTCTACTCCTACGTCTTCTCGGGCGACACCAAGCGCGCCTTCCACATCGGTCAGCAGCTCGAGACCGGCTGTGTCGGTCTCAACGTGATCCAACCCCACATGGAGGCACCGTTCGGTGGCTTCAAGATGTCGGGCGTCGGCCGTGACCGCGGCAAGTGGGGGATCGAGGCCTACAGCGAGCTGCAGGCCATCAGCTGGATCGGCTGAACCGCGGCCCGCATGATCCCGCCCCTCGACGGCCTCCAACTGATCGAAGGTTCTGCCTTCGTCGCCGCCCCTTCGGGCGGGATGACGCTCGCCCAGCTCGGTGCCGACGTGATCCGCTTCGACCAGATCGGCGGTGGACTCGACGCGAAGCGCTGGCCGCTGACCGCCGACGGTGAATCGATCTACTGGGCCGGGTTGAACAAGGGGAAACGATCGATCGCCGTCGACCTTCGTTCCCCCCGGGCCCGCGAGATCCTCACGGAGCTGATCCGTCGGGCGGGCACGTTCCTCACCAACTTCCCGGCTCGGGGCTGGATGGGCTACGACACCCTGGCCGAGGGGCGCGACGACCTGGTGATGCTCGCGTTGACCGGCAACCGCGACGGTTCGACGGCCCTCGACTACACGGTCAACTGCGCGCTCGGGTATCCGTTCGCCACCGGACCGATCGACCACGACGAGCCGGTCAACCACGTGCTCCCGGCCTGGGACCTGGTCTGTGGCCAGACCGCGGCGCTCGGCCTGCTTGCGGCCGACCGCAACCGGCTCCGCAACGGCATCGGGGCCAACATGAGTCTCGCCCTCTCCGATGTGGCCATCGCCGCGGTCGCCGCGCTCGGGCACGTCGGCGAGGCCCAGATCAACGGCACCGAACGACAGCGCTACGGCAACGACCTCTACGGCGCGTTCGGGGCCGAGTTCCGCACGGCCGACGGCGAGCGGGTCTATGCGGTGGGGATCAGCCCGAAGCAGTGGAGCAGCCTGCTCGAGGCCACCGAGTCGACCGCCGCGGTCGCCGCGGTGGAGTCCGCCGGCGGCTACGACTTCGGTGACGAGGGTGACCGGTTCCGGGCCCGCGGCGAGGTGATCGCCTGCATCGCGCCGTGGATCGAAGCCAACCCGCTGTCGGTCGTGAGTGCCCGCTTCGACGAACTCGGCGTGTGCTGGGGTCGCTACCAGTCGTTCCTCCAACTCGTCGACGAGGATCCCCGCTGTTCCACCGAGAGCGAGATGTTCCGCGAGGTCGACCAGCCGGGCATCGGGACCTACCTGAGCCCGGGTTCGCCCGTCGCGTTCGACGGGCTCCTGCCACAGGAACCGCGACCGGCCCCGCGCCTCGGGCAGCACACCGACGAGATCCTGGCCGAGCAGCTCGGACTCACCGGTGCCGAGATCGGTGCCCTGTACGACGACGGCGTGGTGGCCTGACGCTCAGTCCCAGGTGGGGACGGCGTCGATGAACTCGAGGGCGGCGTCGATGAAGGAGAACTGCTTCGGCAATCCGAAGTGATCGATGCCCGGCAGGGTCTTGATCGTGGCATCGGGGAGCAGTTCGGCCAGCGGCTCGGGTGGCCCGGCGAAGTCGTCGCTGCCGATGACGATCAGGCAAGGTGCCTGCACCCGGGCGAGATCGGCCGCGGTGAAGGGCCGCCGCTCACGGCCGATGCATGCCCGCAGGGCCTCGGCGTCGTTGCCGGGTGTGGCGATCAGCGAGTCGAAGTGGCCGGCGGTGTGGTCGTCGAGGCCGGCCTCGTCGCTCGCCACCAGATTGCGGCCCACGGCGGCGAGGACCAGTCGGTTGACCCGCTCGGGATGGTCCATGGCGATCTGGAGGGCGGTGCGGGCGCCGAGCGAGTAGCCGACCACGTCGGCCGGGGTCTCGGGGAACTGGGCCATCACAGGGGAGACGAGGTCGTCGTAGGCGGCGGGATCGATCGGCTTGTCGGCCTCGCCGTGGCCGAGCAGATCGATGCCGAAGGCCCGCCGACGGGCGTCCTTCAGGAGGTCGAACCAGCCCGGCTCGCGCCAGGTGCGCTCGGTGGACGTGGCAAAGCCGTGGAGAAGAACGACGGGTGGCCCCATGAAGGGGCCACCCTATGAGCGTTCTGCGGGTCGAACGAATCTGGAGTCAGTCGTCGAGGTCGCCCTCCTCGAACGCCTCGCCGTCGAACATCTCGCCCTCGAACACCTCGAACTCGCCGAAGGCGTCCTCGGGGAGCAGTTCCTCACACGC
>JBDQKM010000167.1:0-7152 GCA_040263275.1 Acidimicrobiales bacterium | reverse complement strand
TACAAGGCCGACAAGTGGCACGCCGACGAGACCTTCGTCGAGAACCCCGTCTCGGGCGCGGTGCTCTCCATGCAGATCAAGCCGCCCGTCGGTGGCGACACGATGTGGACCAACACCGAAGCGGCCTACGATGCGCTGTCCAACGGGATGAAGACGCTCCTCGCGAACCGCCGAGCCCGGCACGAGATCAACGAGTCGGTGGCGTCCGTCCACCCGGTCATCCGCACCCACCCGGTCACCGGCCGCAAATCGATCTACGTCAACGACATCTTCACGCGCGGCATCGTCAACCTGCCGCCCGACGAGAGCGACGCGATCCTCCCGTTCCTGAAGCGTCACGTGCAGCGTCCTGACTTCACGTATCGCCACACCTGGGACGAGGGCGACGTCGTGATCTGGGACAACCGCTGCACCCAGCACTACGCCATCAACGACTTCGAGGGTCGCCGGGTCGTGCATCGCGTCGGCTTCTTCGCCGAGCCCTTCGCCGAGTGAGTCGCGTCGAGATGCACAACGGACCGACCAACCACTTCCTCGCCGACTCGTCGTATGGGGTCGCGCACGGTCGGAGTGACCAGCAGGACAACGTGCCGTGGCGCGGACCCGAAGGTCCGACCGAGGTGCTCGACGAGGCCGCCGACCTGCAGTACGCGTGGCTCGGCCCATGCCACTTCGGCGGGCTGATTTCGGGGCCGTACCCCGACGGCAAGCGGACGATCTGGTCCAACGGTCGCCAGAACATCGTCAAGCTCGACTACGACACCCTCGAGATCCTGGCCGACCACGAGATCGTCGGCGGCGAGGGTCGCAGCCCCCAGGCCGAACTCGAGGCCAACCTGGTCGGTCTCGACACCAAGGACGGCTGGGAGGCGATCGAACACGCCATCGAGTTGTCGATGAGGTACATGACCGGCCTCGACGGCGTCTACTCGCTGCTCGACTGCGACCACACGCTGTTCCTCGGTCGCAAGGACCACGCCGTCGCCTACGTCGAGACCGATCCGAGCGATCGCGGGTCGGCGATCGTCGAGCGCGACCGCTGGTACAAGCCCGACCACATCACCGGCGCCTTCGTCGGGATGAACCTCACGTTCGACGGTTGGCTCGTGATGTCGACCGACCGGGGCTGGGTCGTCGTGCTGTCCCGCGACTTCAGCGAGTACCACGCCATTCAGGTGGCCGGTGGGGCCGAGCACGCCGAGGCCTATTGCCTCGAGAAGGAAGCGGCCGGGCGAGTGGGCTACGGGTGGATGCGCACGAGCATGTGCGTCGACGAGGACAACGCGATCTACTGCTCGTCCAACGATCATCACCACAAGCTCCGCTGGACCGGCACCGAACTGACCGACGACGAAGCGCACGGCTGCTGGACGATTCCGTACCGCAACGGTGGCGGCACCGGATCGGGAACCACCCCGTCACTCATGGGGTTCGGCCCCGACGAGGACCGGTTCGTGGTGTTCGGCGACGGCGACGAAGTCGTCAACATCACCCTCGCTTGGCGTGACGACATCCCCGGCGACTGGGAGCAGCTCCCCAACGCGCCGCACCGGCGCATCGCGGGCATCGGTCCGGCCAACATGGGCGACCCCGATCTGCCCACGATCCAGACCGAGCAGTCCATCACCGTGTCGGGCTATGGCGCGATGACCGTGAACAACGAACCCGCATCGATACCCGAGGGCTTCCCCGGCCAGGGCGTGCGGATGCTGTGCTTCATGCTCGGCCACAAGCCGGAGTACACGCCGCACGGCATGCACAAGTACGCGTGGGACCCGGCGGCCCGGGAGTTCTCGCAGGCCTGGGTCAACCTCGACATCTCGTCGCCCAACTCGGTGCCA
This sequence comes from Acidimicrobiales bacterium, assembly GCA_040263275.1. Taxonomy (GTDB): domain Bacteria; phylum Actinomycetota; class Acidimicrobiia; order Acidimicrobiales; family Aldehydirespiratoraceae; genus JAJRXC01. The sequence goes on along the minus strand of JBDQKM010000167.1, from coordinate 5,311 downwards.
TTCGTCGCCGAGGAGAGTGGACTCGTCTACACGTGCGGTGTCCGCGACGGCAAGTGGACGATCGAAGCGGCCGATTGGGAGACCGGTGAGTCGGCCTTCCACTTCGTTCTCGGTGGCTCGAAGTTCAACACCATCGGCGCCGGCGTCACCGTCGACGACGACGGACGGTTGCTGTTCGGCTCGATGTACGGCAAGACCAGGATCCTGCGTGGTCCAACCGATCGTTGAGTCTTCTGGGGTCAGGCACCCGTACTTTCTCGGTGGGGAGAAGCTGCGGGTGCCTGACCCCAGAAGGTATGGGACGGGTCTACTGGCGGGGGATGAGGTGGAAGATCACCCGTGACCCGCCGGGGAGTTCTTCTCGGCTGCGGACCTCGAAGCGGTCGGCGATCTGGGATTCGATGGCCTCGAGCGTGTAGGCGTCGTGCGTGCCCGCCCGCTTGTGGCGCATCAGCGTCTTGACCATCTGGTCGTTCTCGGTCGGGATCTCGAGCACGACCTCGCTGTCGAGCGACGCGAAGTTGTCGAGGATGGCCGCCGTCGGGACGTTGTGGGTGAGGGCCAGGTGATGGATGACGGCGAGGGCGAGGATCAGGTCGGGTTGCGAGCGGGCGGGGAGCGGCGGCCGCTCGGTGCCGTTCCAGCCGATGCCCGGTGACGGGTCGGCGAAGTTCATGTACATCGGCACGATGCCGGTGGTGCCGTCGGCCCGGAGCTCGCGGTAGAGACGGTCGACCACGAGGTCGTCGGCGTCCATCGCGAGCACCGTGGTGCTGTGTTCGGCCGCGATCCGGCTGAACATGCCGTCGTTGGCGCCGATGTCCCACACCTGGTCGCGGGCCGACTGGCCGGCGACCCGGCGGACGAAGTCGGCCTTCAGGAGCAGCTCCTTCGACTGGTAGTGGCCACGCTGGGAGTAGTCGCCCCAGGTCGACTCGGAGCGACCCCACTCGAGGCCTTCGACCAGCGTGATGAGCCGGTCGATCGTGGCGACGTAGAGCTCCTTCTTGTAGCCGGCCTTCTTCATCTCGTCGACGGTGTCGGCCGAGCTGTCGGTGAATCTGGCGTCGGCCTTGGCATGGAGCCAGACGTGGCTGAGGAAGCCCTTGTGCCCGGCCCTGCGGCCTTCGAGCACTCGCCGTGCATGTTCGGGCGTGATGCCATCGACGGCGCCGCGCATCCAGGGCTGATGGGGGAGGTCCTTGTAGGCCGTGAACATCAGCGGAAACAGGAACATCTGGCAGAACTGGCGGTAGCCCCACCAGGCCTCGCCGGCCCGATACGGCTCGAACGACGGCACGTCGATGAACACCGGCCGGGCGCCCACGAACTGCACGTTGTAGGCCGTGGCGTCCTTGGTGGTGATGTCCTCGTCGATCGCGGCCCGCACGAGGCGCAGCGTCAGCAGTGCCGCGTCCTGCAGCATCGAGAAGGACCACTCGTGGGCGTAGGTGATGACGGGGACGCGGTCGTGCTCGAGCACGGTGGCCCACTCGCGGCCGTCGGGGCTCGCCCCCTCCACGGTTCGCGTGCCCACGACGGATCCGTCGGCCATCGCCGACGTGAAGAAGCGTGATGCGGCGACCCTCTCGAAGTCGGCGGCGGCGGTGGCATCGAGTCCGCGGCGGATGTGGTCACCATCCCGCCAGACGCGCGACGACGGATCGCGAAAGGAACCGGCGTCGTATTTCGGGTCGGAACTCGCGGCGCGGGGCCGGGATCCGTCGTCGGTCACTGCGTCGGTTCGTCGACGACGGAGGGTTCTTCGTCGAGCGCCGGCCCATCGGCTGGGCGCTTCTTCAGACGCATCTTGGCCATCATCGTCCTGGCCGCGACGCCGGCACCGGCAGCACCCGCCGCGACCGCGCCGATGATCGCGCTCCCCGATGCGGGGTCCAGATAGCCGTTGATCATCATCGCACCTCTGTCTCGACTCGTGCGCACTCTACCAACAGGTGAAGGTCGGAGAACGGGCGCCGTCAGGCCAGTGCGGTGGCGAATGCGTCGACGGCGCGATCGACATCGTCGCTGCTGACGTCGAGATGGGTCACGAGTCGGGTGCCCGCCGTGCCGTCGGGCCCGCTCGAGATCCGGGTGACGATGCCGGCGTCGGCCAGCAGGGTCTGCAGATCAGCCGGAGCATCGGCGATCGAGGCGAACACCATGTTGGTGTTCTGCGCGTGCACGGTGACCTTCGGGATGGCTTCGAGACCGGCGGCCAGGCGGGCTGCGTTGGCGTGGTCGTCGGCCAGGCGGTCGACGTGGTGGTCGAGGGCGTGGAGTCCGGCTGCCGCCAGCACGCCGGCCTGGCGGAGTCCGCCGCCGAGCATCTTGCGCCAGTGCCGTGCCTCGCGGATGAACGCGCTCGATCCGCTGAGCACCGACCCGACCGGTGCGCCCAGGCCCTTCGAGAGGCAGAGCGAGACGGAGTCGAACGGCGCCGCGAGCTCGTCTCCGGTCGTGCCGAGATCGACGACGGCGTTCCACATGCGGGCCCCGTCGAGGTGCACGGCCAAGCCGTGCCGGCGACCGACCGACACGGCTTCGTTCATCCGGTCGATCGACTGCACGATGCCGTCCTTCGTGTTCTCGAGACACAGTAGACGGGTGCGGGCGAAGTGGTCGTCGTTCGGCTTGACCGCAGCGTCGATGGCGAGCGGATCGGGCAGACCGTCGGCCAGCATCGGCACCGGTTGGGGCTGGATGCCCCCGAGCACGGCTCCACCACCACCTTCCCAGCGGTAGGTGTGGGCCATGTCGCCGACGATGTACTCGTCGCCGCGCGCGCAGTGGGCCAGCAGGGCGCACAGGTTCGACTGGGTGCCGCTGGTGACGAACACCGCAGCCTCCTTGCCGAGCCGTTCGGCGACCACCGCTTCGAGTCGGTTGACGGTCGGGTCGTCGCCGAAAACGTCGTCGCCGACCTCGGCGTCGGCCATCGCCTTGCGCATGGCGGGAGTCAGCTGGGTCACGGTGTCGGAGCGGAGATCGATCACCCCGGCATTCTGGCCTGCCCGACGGCTACTTTGGCGAGATGACGGCCGCCGATCTCGACGACCATCTCGCCCGGATCGAGACCGACGGCTACACGGTCGTCGAAGACGCGTTCCCCGCGGAGCACGCCGACGCGTTGGCCGGGGCGCTCCGGGCGCTCGAGACGCAGCTCGGGACCGAGCCGGCCGACAACTCGTTCGAAGGTGAAGCGACCACGCGGGTCTACAACCTGCTGGCCCACGGCGACCCCTGGCTCGACCTCGCGGTGCACCCGACGGTGCTGCCGATCGCCGAGGCGGTGCTCGGCGGCGAGATCCTCGTCTCCACCGTGTCGTCCATCTCGATCGCGCCGGGCGAGTCGCCCCAGCCGATCCATGCCGACGACCAGGTGATGCCGATCGCCCGGCCGCATCGGCCGGCCGTGTGCAACTCGATGTGGGCCCTCACCGACTTCACCGAGGCCAACGGGGCGACCCGCATCGTCCCCGGCAGTCATCGGCTCGACCACAACCCCGACTACGGCACGCACTACGACTCCGTCCCCGCGGAGATGGCGAAGGGCAGCATCCTCGTGTGGAACGGCAGCCTCTGGCACGGCGGGGGAGCGAACACCACCGACGGGCCCCGCATCGGCATCGCCATGAACTATTGCGCCGGGTGGATCCGCCAGCAGGAGAACCAGCAGCTCGGCATCCCGGCGGAGGTGATGGCGACGTTCTCGCCGAAGCTGCGCCAGCTCTGCGGGTTGGGCATCTACCGCGGCCTGATCGGCCACATCGACAAGCAGCTGCCGGCCACGTTGCTCTACGGCGACGACCCGCGAGCCGACCACCTCTTCGACAAGGGTTAAGGCGCGGCGGCGCGGCGCTCGAACTCGCCCACCATGAGGAAGTCGACCACGAACTTCTCGCGGAGCATCGCGAGCATGGCCTCGAGGTCGCGGTCCTCCATCAGTGCCGTGTAGAACTCGCGGAGCTGAGATGACGCACGATTGCGGGGCGTCGATGGCGTGGGTCTCGAACTCCTCCCAGTGGGTGAATCGACGGCTTCGCCGAACGCGGTCGACCCGAAGAGATCGGCGAACATGATGGTGACGGCCGATTGTCCCGCGCCCTGCGCTCAGGGGCCAGTGGCAACATTCACGCACCGAGTGGAACCGGGGTCACAGACGGCGGCTGACGCGGCCGGGAGCTCGTTCAGCGCGGAATCTGGTCGGCGTGCTGCACGACGAAGGAGGTGCCCGCCCGGTGGAAGTCGCGATAGCGCTCGAAGTGCCACTGGGGGTGATCGCGGGCGAACTCGAGCATCACCGACTGTTCGCCGGAGATCCGCTCCGGCGACCAGCAGAAGTAGTCGTCGAACGCCAGGATCATCCCGTGCTTGAGGCGGGACTCGAGGAAGTCGAACACGGTCACGGCGCTCGAGTACAAGTTGCAGTCGATCAGGCAGATGGCGATGTCGGTCGGGTCGCCATCGGTGCCCAACGGCGGAAGGGTGGCATCGAAGTAGCCCTCGGTGGCGGTGTAGGCCTCGCGCGGGATCCCGTGACGGGCGCAGGCCTCGTGGAATTTCTCGACGCCACCGCCACCCATCGATCCGCCGGGGTTCCAGCCCGGGTGATAGTCACGATCGTCCGTGGCCTCGGGTAGTGGCTGGAACGAGTCGTAGGCCCAGAGATGCCGGTCGGTGCGTCCGCTCAGAATCATGGCTTGGTACGACATGTTCATGGTGTTGGCGCCCCATGAACCGAACTCGACGTAGTCGCCCGAGATCGCATTGATGTTCTGGTTCACCCACGCGTCGTAGAAGAACGCCAGGTACCCCTCGAGGACTCGCTGGATGGCGCGGGCGATGGGGTCGAGGTCGTCGTCGAGGTACATGCGAAGGGACAGTACCGGAGCCCGAGTGGGCCGGCGTCAACGACTGCGGCCGACGAGATGGGCCTCGTGACGGCCGTTGGCCCGCCAGTCTTCGCTGTGATGAAGGATCTCGAGGTCGACGACCAGCTCGGGCAGCTCGCCGGCACGGAGCAGGAACGGACGCCCGGGCTTGTCGTTGCGTTCGAGATTCGTCTCGGTGGCAACGACGACGCCGAGCAGACCGCGCGGGGCAAGAGCCTCGACGATGGCGGCGAAGAGATCCCGCTGGAGATAGTTGGCGACCGTGATCACGTCCCACGGCCCCGGGGGAAGCGGGTCGCGCTCGAGGTCGATGCAGGCAGTCCCGATCGAGAGTCCGGCCTCGGTCGCCCGATCGCGAGCGGTCGTGAGCCCGACGTCGCTCACGTCGGCGACCGTCACCTCGAGTCCGCGGCGGG
>JBDQKM010000166.1:0-7186 GCA_040263275.1 Acidimicrobiales bacterium | reverse complement strand
TCGACGGCCGGGACGCGACCCGGGAGCCGCCGCACACACGCGGCATCGGGCTCATGTTCCAGGACCCCACCCTGTTCCCCCACCGCACCGTCGGCGACAACGTCGCCTTCGGGCTCCGCATGCTGGGGTCGGACCGCGCCACGCGGGACCACCGGGTCAACGAGATGCTCGAGCTCGTCGGGCTCCCCGACTTCGCGGCCCGCGCCGTCGACACGCTGTCGGGCGGCGAGGCGCAGCGGGTCGCGCTGGCCCGGTCACTGGCGCCGGGCCCGAGGCTCCTGCTCCTCGACGAGCCGTTGGCGGCGCTCGACCGGTCGCTGCGCGATCGTCTCACCTCCGAAATCCCCGCCCTGCTCAGATCGACGGGCACCTCGGCCGTCCACGTCACCCACGATCACGACGAGGCGTTCGCCATCGCCGATCGGGTGGCGGTGATGCACCGCGGCCGCGTGCGGCGGCTCGCGCCGCCGGCCGAGCTGTTCGCCGATCCCCGCACCGCGACGGTGGCGCGATTCCTGGGCCACGAGAACATCGTCGGCGACGGCGCCGAGCGGAGGGTCATCCGACGCGACGCGGCGAGGGTCGACGAGCAGAGCGAGCTCGGCGTGCGGGTCACCGGTTGTCGGTTCCGGGGCGACCACCACGACGTGACGGTCGACAGTGAGCTCGGCACCCTGCGCTTCCATCTCGACCGGGGGTTCGCCGTCGGCACCGACGTCCGCCTGCGCATCGACCCGTCACGGGTCGCGCCGCTCGACGACGACTGATCAGCCGCGCCGCATCGGCACGTGGGGAATACCGTCCTCGTCGAAGGCCGGCCCGTCGACGACGAAGCCACGGGCGCCGTACCAGTCCTCGAGATGGGACTGGGCGTGGAGGACCCAGGGACCCGGGGTCGAGGCCAACACGTGATCGACGAGTCGTGCGGCCAGCCCCCGACTCCGAGCCCCCGCGGCGGTGACGACCCGACCGATCCGCCGGGCATCGCCGTCGTCGAGCACCCGCAGGTAGGCGAGGAGGCGCCCGTCGTCGACCAGGGTCACGTGGCGGGCGGACGGCTCCTCGTCACGCCCGTCGAGCTCGGCATACGCGCACGCCTGCTCGACGACGAACACGTCGATGCGCAGGCGGACGATCTCATGGAGGTCGTGGGCCGACAGTTCGGCGAACGACCGGTCGAGCAGCTCCACCGATCACATCCGGTCGAGGAGCTCTCGCTTCTTCTGCTCGAACTCCGCCTCGGTGAGCACACCCTGGCGTCGGAGCTGGTCGAGCTTCTCGATCTGTTCGGGAATCGACGGCGCCGGAGCCGGGCTGCCGCCGGCCGCTTCGCCCATGCGCTGGTACTTGCGGGCCTCGAGCCCTTCGACCTGGCGATAGATCTCGTTCTGGACGAGGTTGGGCTTGCGGATGTCGGTGAACGACTGCCGGCCCCCCTCCCCCGCCGATTCGATGCCGAGGTCGCCGGCGCCGATCAATCGCTCGAAGAGCGACTGGTTGAAGAACACCGTGTTGATGCGGTCGAGGGGGATCTCGATGCCCTTCTTGGCGACCACCCCGGTCCGCGAGATCACCCGCTCGTTGGTGACCACGAAGTTCGTCGTGTTCCACGTGAGGTAGCGCACGACGAACCAGCCGAGCGACCCGAGGACCCACAGTCCGATCGGCACCGCGATCCAGCTGGGCCAGTCGCGTAGCAGCGCCGTGAGTCCGAACAGCACAGCGACGGCGAGGAGCACGCCGGCCGGGGCGAGAAACCACCAGTGAGGCCGAAGATCGAGCACGAGGTCTTCGTCGTCGGTGAGAAGGTGAGGTGGGAAGGGCATGGCGCGATGGTAGCCCCGCTCAGCCCCAGCCCCAGGCGTGAAGGGCGTCGTCGTCGATTCCGAAATGGTGGGCGATCTCGTGCACGACCGTGACGGCGATCTCCTCGATCAGTTCGTCGGTGTCGGCGGCGATCTCACACAGCGGCAGTCGGTAGAGCGAGATCACGTCGGGCATCACCAGGCCGCCGTAGTCGTCGCGCTCCGTCAGCGGGATGCCCTCGTAGAGACCGAGGAGATCCTCGGTCGGGTGGCGGTCGGCGGCCACGATCGCGACGTTCTCCATGAGCCGCCCGAGCTCCTCGGGCAGCGCGTCGAGTGCATCGGCGACATGGCGTTCGAACTCCCGCGCGCTGACCGGCTCCACCCCGGAGACACTACCGATGGAGTGGGTAGGGTTCGCTCGTGTCCGCATCGGCTCCGCTCCTCGACGGTCTGACCGACCAGCAGCGCGACGCGGTCACGACCGCGGCCGACCCGCTGTGCATCATCGCCGGCGCCGGGTCGGGCAAGACGCGGGTGCTCACCCGGCGCATCGCATGGCACGCGACCGAGGGCGACATCGACCCCCGCCGGGTGCTGGCGCTGACCTTCACCCGCCGGGCCGCGGCGGAGTTGCGGTCGCGCACCCGCCGACTCGGCCTCCGCGAGGAGATCGCAGCCGGCACGTTCCACGCCGCTGCGCTCGCGACCCTGCGGCGGTTCTGGGACCACACCGGACGCAGTCACCCGACGCTCGTCGAGCGACGCCTGTCGATGCTCGCGAAGGCGCACCCCCGCCTCGACCGTTCGACCGTGGCCGACCTCGATGCCGAGATCGGGTGGGCCCGGGCCCGGCTGATCACGCCCGAGGCCTACGGTGAGGCCGCCGCCGCGGCGAAGCGACGGCCGCCCCGCTCCGCCGACTTCGTGTCGAAGGCCTACGAGTCGTACCAATCGACGAAGCGCGAGCGACGCATGATCGACTTCGACGACGTGCTCGCGCTCTGTCACGCGACGATGCAACGCGAGACCGCGTTCGCCGAGGCCCAGCGCTGGCGCCACCGACACCTCTTCGTCGACGAGTTCCAGGACGTCAACCCGCTGCAGTTCGCCGTACTGCAGGCGATGCTCGGCCCCGAGTCGACGCTCGTCGTGGTCGGCGACCCCGATCAGGCGATCTACGGCTGGAACGGAGCCGAGCCCGACTTCATCAACCGGATCGACGAGCACCTCCCCGGCATCGCCGTGGTGCACCTTCGCACCAACTTCCGCTCGACACCGGAGATCCTCGCCGTCGCCGGGCGGGTGCTCGACAAGGACCCGCAACCGGCCTCGCGGTTCCGGGGCGACCCGGCCACGCTCACCGCGTGCGAGCTCGACGACGAGCCGGCGACGGTGGCGCTGGCCGTCCGTGCCCGCCACAAGCCGGGCGCCCCCTGGAGGCACCAGGCCGTCCTCGCTCGCACCAATGCGCAGCTCCCGGCGATCCGCAATGCGCTCGAGGCGGCCGGTATCCCCGCGCGCAGCCGGGGCGAGGGGGCACTCCTGCGGCGTCCCGAGATCAGCGACCTCCTCGACCGTTGGCCGCGCGGCAGCCTCGCGGCCGCGCTCACCGACGAACACACCGCCGACACGCCGGCCCTCGACCCGGAGCGCGCGGCGATGGTCGAGGCGTTTCTCGGCCTGGCCCGCGACCATCTCGTGCTCGAGCCCGACGCGACCGTCGACGAGTTCGTGTCGGCCCTCCGCCACGACGATCGGATCGGCACCGCCGGTGATGCCGTCGAGCTCGCCACCTTCCACTCCGCCAAAGGGCTCGAATGGCCGATCGTCCACCTCGTCGGCCTGGAGGACGGGCTCGTGCCGATCGCCTTCGCCCGCACCCGGGCGGCGCGTGAGGAGGAGCAGCGGCTCCTCTACGTCGCGGTCACCCGAGCCGAGCGGGAACTCCACGCCACCTGGTGCACGGCGCGGACGATCGGCGAGAGCGTGCTCCGACGACCACCCTCGCCGTGGCTCGATGCCTTCGTCGATCCCGACGCCGACGCGCCGGTCGAGAGTCCCCACATCGACGAACTCCGTTCTCGCATCGGCGACCACGGGCCCGACATCGACCTCACCGATGTCGTGACGCCGGTGATCGAATCACTCAACGCCTGGCGCGAGGCGGCGGCGCGGGCGGCCCGGGTGGCACCGACGGCCGTCCTGTCCGACGACGCGCTCCGCGGGATCGCGGAGGCTCGCCCCGACTCCGTCGACGACCTCGCGGCGGTCCCGGGCGTCGGTCCGGCCAAGGCGCGACGCTTCGGCCCGCGACTGCTGGAGATCAGTTCACCACTCGAGTGACCCGCGGGGTCGGTCCGAGGCGTTCAGCCCTCGGGTCCGTCGCTCTGCGCGGTGCGCGGGTGCGCGACGACCACCACGGTGGCGTTGGACTGCTCGAGCACCGTCTCGACCGTGTGGCCGAGGAACGGACGACCGTCGACATTGCGGAGTTGCGCGCCGAGCACGACGAGGTCGGCGGTCTCCGAGCGCGCCGCATCGACCAGGGCGGTACCGGCCGTCGCCGACTCGCGGACCATCGTGCGGGGCTCCACCCCCGACTCGGCCGCCAAGGCGATCGCGCTCTCGACGAGCTGATCGGCGACTTCGAGACCGGGGTCGTCGTTGCGGCCCCGCCGGCCGAAGATCCGAGGAAGCGGCGACGCCCGGTTGAGCACGTGGGTCAGGACGACTTCGGTGCCGAGCGCGGCCGAGATCGAGAACGCGACCTCCTGGGCGGAGCGGCTCGACCGGGTGCCGGTGACGGGCACGATCACCCGACTGAAGGCCGGAGGGAGTGGCCGATCGAGGCCCCGGGCCCGACGCACGATCACGAGCGGCAGGGTCGCGTTGAGGAGGAGTTCGTCGACCATCGGCGAGTAGAGCTGGCCTTCGTGACGCGCCGCGACCCCGACGGCGATCACGCCGTAACCGAGCTTGGACTCCGCGATGATCTTGTTCGAGACATCGGCGCCCTTGACCTGGCGGTGGTCGACCTCGCGCTCGTCGAGCACCGCCTCGACCACCGACACATCGGGCCACTCGCCGCCGTCGCCGACGCTCACGATCGTTGCCGGCGCCTCGGTCGGCCACGCGAAGTGCACCAGCTGGGCCGCGGCGATCGACGCCGGCTCGCCCTGCGACGGGAGCAGGATGCGCGACGACTTGACCACCAGGTTGCGGCTGAGCGCCTCTTCTCGTTCGAGTCGGCGCTGCTCGTCGGGCGAACCGAGCCAATCCCGGACCGCGATGCGCAGACTGACGGCCGCGAAAACGGAAGTGATCAGCGGCACGATCACGATGACCGTGTAGGCGGTCTCGTTGAACACCCCGAGCGAGAGCCCGACGGACGCGATCACGATCTCGAGCGCGCCGCGGGCGTTGAGCCCCGCGCCGAGGGCCACGGCGGCCCGGTTGCTCTGGCCGGCGAGGCGGGCTCCGACGAAGGCCCCGGCGAACTTCGCGACGATGGCCACGAGCACGACGACGCCGGCCCACCACAGGGCATCGCCCTCCCCGAGGAGACCGAGGTCGACCCGCAGGCCGGCGGTGGCGAAGAACACGGGTGCCAGGAATGTGGTGGTCAACGACTCGATGTGGTCCAAGACCTCGGGTTGTTGGAACCGGGAACGGTGGAGGACGACGCCGGCGACGAACGCGCCGAGCACCGCTTCGATACCGAGGGCCTGGGTGGCCACGCCGTACACGAGCATCGTGAACACCACGACGGTCATGGCACCGCCGATGTTGGGTCCATCGCGACGGACCCAACGCAATGCCCGGTCGACCACCCGCTGGCCGACGGTCATGGCGAGGGCCAGGAAGGCGGCGAGCCCCAGCACCGTCTCGAGGACGGCCGACACCGACACCGAACCCGATGTGGCGAAGCCGGCGAACACGGCGAGCATCACCCAGCCGACCACGTCGTTGGCCATGCCGGCCGCCACCGTGATCTGTCCGAAGTCGCGCCGCATCAGGCCGAGCTCGGACAGGATCTTGGCGATGACAGCCAGGGCCGACACCGAGAGGGCGGCCGCCACGAAGAGGGCGAAGACCGTCCGGTCGCTCTCGGCCCCCAGGAACGTGTCGGGCAACAGGAAGCCGACGGCGAGCCCACCGATCAACGGAACGACGAGGCTGAAGCCCGTGACGAGCGCCGCGGCCCGGCCGAGTCGACGGATCAGCATCAGGTCGGTCTCGAACCCGGCGGTGACGAGCAGGAGCGCGACGCCGAGCCAGCTCACCGCGAGCAGCGCCCCGGAGGAGATCGCGTAGTCGGGCAGGAACCAGTGGAATCCGTCCTCCCAGACCCGCCCGAAGATGGACGGACCCAGGATCACGCCGGCCGCGAGCTGGCCGATCACCGACGGGAGGTTGATGCGCCGCATGAGGGCGCCGCACAGACGGGCCATCCCGACCAGCACCAGGAGCTGGGTCCAGAAGACGAGGAGTTGGTGTTCGTCGAGCGGGGTCAGCATCGATCAGCGGACGCCGTCGATCAGCACCGGGGCGTGATCGCTCGGCGGGTCGTCCTTGGGGCCCTTGCGCTCGTTGCGGTCGACCAGGGCAACGTCCATGCGGTCGGCAACGCTGCGCGACGCGAGGAGCAGGTCGATCCGCATGCCGATCTTCTTGTGGAAGTTGCCGCCGCGATAGTCCCACCAGGAGAAGAGGCCGGCGTCGTCGTGGTGCTCGCGGAACACGTCGACGAGCCCCCACTCGTGGAACTTCGCGAGCTTCTCGCGCTCGGCCGCACTGGTGTGGGTCTGGTCGACGTACTTCGCAGGGTCGTGGACGTCGCGATCGTCGGGGGCGATGTTGAAGTCGCCGCAGACGACCACGTCGTCCACGGGCGTGCACTGGCCGTCGAGATCCGCATGGAGCCGATCGAGCCATCGCAGCTTGTACTGATAGTGCTCGTGATCGAGCGAGCGTCCGTTGGGGATGTAGCACGACGCGATGCGCACCCCTCCGCAGGTGGCCCAGGCGACGCGGGCCTCGGGGTCGGGTTCGAGTCCGTCGCCGAATCCCGCGATCGGGTCGTCGATCCCCACGCGGCTCAGGATCGCGACGCCGTTCCAACGGCCTTCCCCGTGGTGGAAGGACTCGTAGCCCAGGGCTTCGAACGCGAGGGCGGGGAACGCATCGTCGGCCAGCTTGGTCTCCTGGAGACACAGCACATCCGGTTCGAAGGTCTGGAGCCAGCGCTCGACGCGAGCGAGCCGCGCGTTCAGCGAGTTGACATTCCAGGTCACGATGCGCACGGCGGCACCCTATCCCCCCGACGATCGGCGCATCCGCTCCCCCGCCCCGACAACCGATTGGCCGTAGACTCGCCC
>JBDQKM010000165.1:0-7202 GCA_040263275.1 Acidimicrobiales bacterium | reverse complement strand
CGCCATGCCCAAGCTCGGACGACAGCGCATCAGACGTGTGCGCCGCGACCCCTGGCTACGTTTCCGAGTGGGCATCGGCTTCCTCGGCCTCGTTCTCGTCGTCGGCACCACCGGCTACATGATGCTCGGGCTCGACGCCTTCGACGCCGCGTACCAGACGGTCATCACGGTCTCGACGGTCGGGTATCGAGAACTCGGTATCGTCGACCGCACCTACGAGGTCTTCACGATCTTCCTGATCCTGTTCGGCACCGGAACCGTTCTCTACACACTCGGTGTTCTGCTCGAGACCCTCTTCGAGGGACAACTCGACGACCTATTCCAGAGGCAGCGCATGCAACGAAGAATCGACGAACTCGAAGGTCACGTCATCGTGTGTGGCTACGGCCAGGTCGGGCGATCGATCGTCGCCGAGATGGACCGAGCCGGAAAGAGCGTGGTCATCGTCGACCGGCAGAACCTCGACCTCGACGAACTGCCCGACGGCGTCGAACTCGTGACCGGAGAAGCGACCGACGACGAGATCCTCGCGCTGGCCGGCCTTCGCCGTGCGGGCACGCTCGTCGTCGCGCTCGACAGTGATGCCGACACGCTCTACGTCTCACTCACCGCTCGCACGGAGAACGACGACCTCTTCATCATCGCCCGGGCCAACAGCGCCGGTGTGGTCGAGAAGCTCGGACGCGTCGGCGTCGATCGGGTCGTGAATCCGCACGAGATCGGCGGCTCGCGGATGGCGGCGATGGTGCTCCAGCCCGACGTGACCGATTTCCTCGATGTCGTCATGCACGACCTCGAGCTCGAGGTCCGCATGGCCGAGATCACCGCGACCGAGCGAAGCGGCTACGTCGGACGATCGGTGGCCGACACGCTCGCCGGGGAAGAACCGACGGCGACGACGCTGGTCGCCGTGCGCCGCGATGGGCGGTTCATCACCAATCCGCCCCGCGACCTCGAGATCGAACTCGGCGACATCCTCATCGTGCTCGGCACCGACGACCACATCCGGTCGCTCATCGACAACTGACGCCGGGGTCGGGCTACGGCTCGACGATGCCGAAGAGTCCGCTGAACACATCGAGCGCCGCCAGCAGCGTTCGCACCGGACCGTCGTTGTCGACCGACACATCGTCGGCCGCGAGGAACCCGTCGACGTCGAGGTCGCCGCGCAGCACATCGGCCAAACGGGCCTTCGTGGTCGTCACCGTGGCCGCCGCGTCCGCCTCGACCACGGCCGGGCGGTGGTGGAGCGCACAGTTGTCGACCCCGACCACATGGTGTTCGTCGATGTCGGTGAAGTGCCAGTTGAGTTCGAACCGCTCCCCCTCCACACGTTCGGCCATGAGTCGGACGCCGATCACGTCGAGCAACATCTCGACATCGAGCTCGTCGGTCACGGCCCGGTTGCCGACGCCGATCCCCTTGCTGGCGGTGCGCAGCTCCATCGCGCCCATCAGGTACGAGTCGCGCCACGGACCGGACTCGGCCTGGTAGGCGAGCTGCTCGAAGCTGTCGGCCTGCAGGAGGCGGGCCGCCTCGTTGCTCGGATCGGCGAAGACCAGGTGGTTGAGCAGTTCGCACACCCAGCGATAGTCGCCCTCGTCGAACGCCGCCCGGGCCAATTCGAGCACCCGGTCGGCACCACCCATCGATTCGACGTATCGGGTCCCACTGTTCTCGGGCGTGTGGGGGTGCAGGTTGGCCGGGTTGCCGTCGTACCAACCCACGTAGCGCTGGTAGACGGCCTTGGAGTTGTGGCTGACGGTGCCGTAATAGCCGCGGGTGTGGCCCTGCGCGGCGAAGCACTCGGGGAGTTCGAGGTCCTCCGCGATCTCGCGTGGGGTCATGCCGTGGTTGGCCCGGCGCATGGTCTGGTCGTGGAGCCAGCGATACATGTCGCGCTGCTGCTCGAGGTAGCGGCGGGCGTCGTCGTTGCCGAAGCGGGGCCAGTTGTGGGTCGAGAACATGACGTCCATGCCGTCGCCGAAGAGGTCGAGGGCCTCCTGGATGTACTTGCTCCATCCGAGCGTGTCGCGGGCCTGCGCCCCCCGGAACGGCAGAGCGTTGTGCATCGTGTGGGTGCAGTTCTCGGCGATGCAGAGCGCTCCGTGGTCGGGGAACATGAAGTTCATCTCGGCCGGCGCCTCGGTCCCAGGGGTGTTCTGGAAGACGACTCGCACGCCGTCGATCACGAGCTCGGTACCGGTCAGCGAGATCTCCTCGGTCGGGGCCAGCAGGTCCGACATCGCCCGAGGGATCCCCTTGCCGAGCCCGCAGTCGATGTGACCGGTGGGGCCGGGCGGCAGCAGGATGCCGAACTGGTAGAGCGCCCGCCGACCCATGACCGGGCCGGCGATGATGTTCTCCGAGACGGCCTCGCGCATGAAGCCCTCGGGAGCGAGGATGCGGACGTCGCCGTTGTCGACCGCCTCGTGGGTGGTCACCCCCAGGATCCCGCCGTAGTGATCGGTGTGGCTGTGGGTGTAGATGACCGCGGTGACCGGACGCTCGCCCAGCGTCGCGTTGGCCAGATCGAGGCACGCCCGGGCGGTGAAGGAGGTCGTCAGTGGATCGATCACGACCCAGCCGTCGTCGCCCTGGATGAAGGTGATGTTCGAGATGTCGTAGCCGCGGGCCTGCCAGACCCCGTCGGCCACCTCGAACAGCCCGTGGATGGCGTTGAGCCGGCCGTGACGCCAGAGGCTGGGATGCACCGACGGCGGCGGTGTCTCCTGCTCACGCATGAAGTCCCAGTCGTTGACATCCCAGGCCGGGCCGATCGGGCCGTCGATCACCCCGGTCTCGTGCTGAGCGATCAAGCCGCGCGAAGCCCGCTCCAGATCGCCGACGTCGTCGAGGGCCAGGGCAGCGGCATTCGCTGCGTTCAGGGCCGCCGTGTGTGCGGTGGCGGGCTTGGGCTGGCGAGGGTCGTCACTCATTCCGGCAGTATTGCCCAGGTCGCCACTACCGCCACGACCGTGACGCACCACGTGGCGCTGTTTCGGGGCATCTGTCGGCGGCCACAACCGACTGCCGATGGCAGAACTCCGCGCCACGTTCGAGTCGCTCGGCCACACCGACGTGTCATCGATCATCCAGAGCGGCAATGTGTGCTTCTCGAGCGACGAGGAGCCCGCCGACATCGTTGCCTCGATCCGGTCGGCCGTGGTCGAGCGATTCGACGTCGACGTCCCGGTGCTGCTCCGCACGGCCGACGAGGTCGAGGCCGCCCTCGCCGCCCACCCGTTCGCGCCGGGCGCGGCGGAACCGAAGCTTCACCACATCATGTTCCTGGCCGCCCCGGCACCCGCCGATGCGGCCGAGCGCATCGGCGATCACTCCCCCGACGAGTTCGTCGTCGCCGGAAGCGAGATCCACATCCGCTACCCGGAGGGGTCGGCCCGCAGCAGGTTGACCAACGAACTGGTCGACCGACGGCTCGAGACCATCGCCACGGCCCGCAACCTCCCGACGTGCGAGAAGATCGCCGCCGTGTTGCGCGAGGCCCGCTAGCTCAGCTGCACCCGCTGGTGGTGCCACAGTCGCCGCACACGAAGCAGGCACCGGCCCGCTGCATCGGCACACCACACGTCATGCAGAAGGGCGCGTCGGCGGCCGCCGTGGCCGGCGGGTCGGCCGGGATCTCCGAGCCCTGGACCGTGGGGGTCACCTGCTCCTCGACCCCCGGCAGAGTCGGTTGCGTCCGCTCCCCGGTGGTCAGGATGCCGAGACCGACCCGCTCGTCGTGGCTCAGATACATCACCGCGAGCTTGCGGAACAGGTAGTCCATCAAGCTGTTGGCGATTCGGATGTCGGGATCGTCGGTCATGCCGGCGGGCTCGAAGCGCATGCCGACGAACGCATCCACGAAGGCCGTGAGCGGCACGCCGTACTGGAGACCGTGGCTCAGGGAGATGGCGAACGCGTCCATGATCCCGGCGAGGGTCGAACCCTGCTTCGAGACCCGCACGAACACCTCTCCCGGGCGGCCGTCTTCGTATTCGCCGACGGTGACGAATCCCTTGCAGTCGGCCACCCGGAACTCGAACGTTCGGGACGATCGCGACCGGGGCAGCTTCTCCCGCACCGGCTCCTGGACGATCCTCTCGACGACCCGCTCGACCACCTGCGAGCCCGCAGTGGCGCCCGGTGCGGCCTCGCCGTCGCCGTTGCCGGCCGACATCGGCTGCGCCACCTTGCAGTTGTCGCGGTAGAGCGCGACGGCCTTGAGTCCGAGCCGCCACGACTCGATCAGCAACAACTCGATCTCTTCGATCGTGGCCGACTCCGGAAGGTTGACCGTCTTCGAGATCGCTCCGGAGATGAAGGGCTGGACGGCACCCATCATCTTGACGTGGCCCAGATGGTGGATGGGGTCGCTGCCGAGCGAGCACGCGAACACCGGCAGATGCTCGGGATCGAGGCCCGGGGCGCCGACGGCGCTGTGGTGCTCGTCGATGTGGGCGACGATCCGCTCGACCGAGGCCTCGTCGTAGCCCAGGTTGCCCAGTGCCCGGGGCACCGACTGGTTGACGAAACTCATCGTGCCGCCGCCGACGAGCCGCTTGAACTTCACCAACCCGAGGTCGGGTTCGACCCCGGTGGTGTCGCAGTCCATCAGGAGACCGATGGTGCCGGTGGGGGCGAGCACGCTCGCCTGCGAGTTGCGCACCCCCACGTGGGCCGCCCGGGCGCAGGCGTCGTCCCACGAGAGCTGCGCGGCCTCGAGGATCGCCGCCGGAGCCAGCTCCTCGTCGATGTCGCCGGCCGCGGTCCGGTGCTGATCGAGGACCCGCAGCATGTGCTCACGGTTCTCGTGGTAGCCCTCGAAGGGACCCATCCGGGCGGCCAACTTGGTCGACGTGCGATAGGCCTCGCCCGTCATGAGCGCGGTGATCGAGGCCGCGACGGCACGTCCCCCGTGAGAGTCGTAGGGAAGCCCGAGGGTCATCAGCAGGGCGCCGAGGTTGGCGTAGCCGATCCCGAGCTGGCGGAACCGCCGACTGGTCTCGCCGATCTGGGGCGTGGGGTAGTCGGCGTTGCCGACCAGGATCTCCTGAGCCGTGAAGAGCACCTGCACGGCATGGGAGAACCCCTCGACGTCGAACCGTTCGCCGTCGAGGAAGCGCATCAGGTTGAGCGACGCGAGGTTGCAGGCGCTGTCGTCGAGGTGCATGTATTCGCTGCAGGGATTGCTCGCGTTGATCGGGCCGGTCGCGGCCGCGGTGTGCCACCGGTTGATCGTGGTGTCGAACTGGATGCCGGGGTCGGCGCACTGCCATGCCGCATCGGAGATCTGACGGAAGAGCTCGCGGGCCCGGACCGTGTCGATCACCGTGCCGTCGCCACGAGCGGTCAGATGCCAGTCGGCATCGTCGACCACGGCCTGCATGAATTCGTCGCTGACCCGGACCGAGTTGTTGGCGTTCTGGTATTGCACCGAGTGGATGTCGGCGCCGTCGAGCGACATGTCGAAACCGGCCGCCTCGAGGGCGCGGGCCTTGCGCTCCTCCTTGGCCTTGCACCAGATGAATTCCTCGATGTCGGGGTGGTCGGCGTCGAGGATGACCATCTTCGCGGCCCGACGGGTCTTGCCACCCGACTTGATGGTGCCGGCCGACGCATCGGCACCCCGCATGAAGCTGACTGGCCCGCTGGCGGTGCCGCCGCCCTGCAAGCCTTCCTTGGACGAGCGGATGCGCGACAGGTTCACGCCGGCGCCGCTGCCGCCCTTGAAGATCCGACCCTCCTCTGCGTACCAGTTGAGGATGGAGTCCATCGTGTCGTCGACGGAGAGGATGAAGCAGGCCGATGCCTGCTGGGGCACCCCGTCGACGCCGATGTTGAACCACACCGGCGAGTTGAACGCCGCCTTCTGGGTGACGAGCAGGTGGGTGAGCTCGTCACGGAATGCCTCGGCCTCGGCCCGGTCGGCGAAGTACCCGTCGCGGGTGCCCCAGTCGACGATGGAACCGACGATGCGTCGCACCACCATGCGCAGCGAGTCTTCGCGCTCGGGGGAACCGAGGGTTCCCCGGAAGTACTTCTGGGCGAGGATGTTGGTCGCGTTCTGACTCCACTCGGCCGGCACCTCGACGCCGAGCTGCTCGAATGCTACCGACCCGTCGCGATAGTCGGTCAGACGAGCGTCGCGCCGCTCCCACTCGACCCCATCGCACGGGTCGACCCCGGGCTCGGTGAACCGTCGGCCGATGCCCACGGTTGCCTGGTCAGATGCGAGCGCCATGGGCGGTGTCCCTTCGAGAGAGTGCCGTGCGGACGGACCGGCCCGGGTAAGAGGGCGACACCATCGGCGCCGTTCTCCCCACACCCCCCTGGCGCAGGGCCCCCAAGGAGCGATTCGACTCTGTGCGAGACGTTTGCCACCACCATCCTGGCGACCCGTTCCGCACGGCAGCGAGCACCATACGGGTGTAGCCATGTGGACCAAAAGGGGAGCACATGTGGATTCCCGGTGGAAATGGCGCCGACAATCCACAGATCATCCCCATCGCGGTGGACGATGCCCCCGGGCCCACGCGCAGCGCTATGGTCCGCCTCCGTGCGCCAACTGCTCCCCCACGCCGTCGCCGAGGTCGATCCGCTCGATCTCTACCTGGCCGATCCGCGAGAGGCCCACGACGACCGCCCGTGGTTGATGGTGAACATGATCGCCAGCCTCGACGGGGCCACCGCTGTCGACGGCGTGAGCGGCGGGCTCGGCGGCCCGGGCGACAAGGCGGTGTTTCGTGCCGTGCGGGCGTCGTGCGACTGGGTGCTGGTGGCCTCGGGCACCGCTGCGGCTGAGAACTACCGGATGCCGCGTACGTCACCGGAACTCACCGCCCGGCGCCGCGAACACGGTCGCCCGCCGGCGCCGAACCTCGCGATCGTGACCGCGAGCGGCCACGTCAACCCGGGGATTCCGGCGCTCTCGGCGCGGTCGGTCGACGACCCCCGTCCGGTCGTGATCGCCGGCACGGCGGCCGACCGAGATGCGCTCGCCGGCCTCGATGCCGACGTGATCGAGTTGGCGACCGAGCGACCCGAACCGGGAGCCGCCCTCGAGGCGCTCGGTCAACGGGGCGCCGGCGTGGTGTTGGCCGAGGGCGGCCCACGATTCAACGGCATTCTCCACGCCGCCGGCGTGATCGACGAGTTCTGCCTGTCGGTCTCGCCGATGCTCGTCGGCGCCGACTCGG
>JBDQKM010000164.1:0-7202 GCA_040263275.1 Acidimicrobiales bacterium | reverse complement strand
TTCCGTGGTCGTCGGTGACGCCGCGGTGGTCGTGGTGTCGTCGACCGGGGGTTCGGTGGTCGACGACGCCTCGACGGTGGTCGTGGTGCCCGATCCGGTGTCGACGTCGGCGTCGTCGTCGCTCAGGAGCCAGACGAGGAGGATGCCGATGAGGAGGCCGGAGAGCACGAGGACCAGGGCGGCGAGGACCTGTTCTCTGCGCGACATCTGCGCAGCCTGTCACACCCCCTCGGTAGGTTGGCGCGATGGCGCCTGTCACCGTTCCCTCAGATCGCACCCCGCTGAAGGTGGTGTCCGAGTTCGTTCCGGCCGGCGACCAGCCCGACGCGATCACGCTGTTGTCCGAGGGGATCGAGCGCGGCGACCGCTTCCAGACCCTGCTGGGCATCACCGGTTCGGGCAAGAGCGCCACGATCGCCTGGACGATCGAGCAGGTGCAGCGGCCCACTCTGGTGCTCGCGCCCAACAAGTCGCTGGCCGCCCAGCTGGCCAACGAGCTCAAGGAGTTCTTCCCGGAGAACCGGGTCGAATACTTCGTGAGTTACTACGACTACTACCAGCCCGAGGCCTACATGCCCTCGAGCGACACCTACATCGAGAAGGACTCCTCGGTCAACGACGAGATCGATCGCCTCCGCCACTCGGCCACGTCGTCCTTGCTGACGCGGCGCGACACGATCGTGGTCGCCTCGGTCTCCTGCATCTACGGCCTCGGCTCGCCCGAGGAGTACGAAACCCAGCTCCTGGTGCTGCGCACCGGCGAGGAGCACGACCAGCGCTCGATCCTGCGTCGGCTCGTCGATCTGCAGTACGAGCGCAACGACATGAACCTGGTGCGGGGCAAGTTCCGGGTGCGGGGCGACACCATCGAGATCCACCCCGCCTACGACGAGACGGCCGTTCGGGTCGAGCTCTTCGGCGACGAGATCGAGCAGATCACCGTGGTCGACCCGCTCACGGGCGAGCGCATCGACACCCTCGACGAGCTCGTCGTCTTCCCGGCCACGCACTACGCGACCAGCGAGGCGCGGATGCAAGCGGCGATCACCCGGATCGAGGCGGAGCTGGCCGATCAGCTGGCCCACTTCGAGAAGGAGGGCAAACTCCTCGAGGCCCAGCGGCTCCGTATGCGCACCGAATACGACCTCGAGATGATGCAGGAGGTCGGGTACTGCAACGGCATCGAGAACTACTCGGGGCCGATCGACGGCCGGAAGCCGGGCGAGGCCCCCTACACGCTGATCGACTACTTCCCCGACGACTTTCTGATGGTGATCGACGAGTCGCACGTGGCCGTGCCGCAGCTCCACGGTCAGTACGAGGGCGACCGCAGCCGGAAGCTCACGCTGATCGAGCACGGCTTCCGGTTGCCGTCTGCGGCCGACAACCGACCGCTCCGGTTCGAGGAGGTGATGGACCGCCTCAACCAGGTCGTGTTCCTGTCGGCCACCCCGGGGAAATACGAACTCGAGCGGTCGAGCCAGGTGGTGGAGCAGATCGTCCGCCCGACGGGTCTGATCGATCCCGAGGTCATCGTGAAGCCCACGAAGGGTCAGATCGACGACATCCAGGAGCTCATCCAGGGCCGGGTCGAGCGCCAGGAGCGGGTGCTGATCACCACGCTCACCAAGAAGATGGCAGAAGACCTCACCGACTACCTGCTCGAACTGGGCGTCCGGGTCCGCTATCTCCACAGCGAGGTCGACACGATCCAGCGCATCGAGATCCTGCGCGACCTGCGCCTCGGCGAGTTCGACGTGCTGGTCGGCATCAACCTGCTGCGTGAGGGCCTCGATCTGCCCGAGGTCTCACTCGTCGCGATCCTCGATGCCGACAAGGAGGGCTTCCTGCGCAGCGAGACCTCACTGATCCAGATGATCGGGCGTGCGGCGCGCAACGTGGCCGGCCAGGTGGTGATGTACGCCGACCAGATGACCGACTCGATGCAGCGGGCGATCTCGGAGACCAATCGGCGGCGGGGCGTGCAGGAGGCCTACAACGCGGAGCACGGCATCGATCCCACCTCGATCCGCAAGGAGATCACCGACATCCTGTCGATGATCCGGCCGGCCGCGGATCGGGCGCCGGTGCCGGAGGCACTGTCGGAGCTCGGCACCAAGCGTCGGGCCACCGAAGACCTCAGCGACCTCCCCGAAGACGAGCTCGAACGTCTCATCCGCACCCTCGAAGCCGAAATGCGAGAAGCGGCCATCGACCTGCGATTCGAATACGCCGCCCGCCTCCGCGACGAAGTGAAGGATCTCAAGCGCGAGCTGCGCGAGATGCGCTGAGCCGCCTCCAGATCGCAGCTGTCCTGCCGATGGGGGACTGTGCTGACCGACACGCGCCCCGTCGCCTCCGAAGAGCCAACGGCCGGGCCCACGGGCGTCCGTTGGTTCGAGCCGTTGCTCGTGCTGCTCCTCGTGCTCGCCGTCGCGCTGGCCGGCGACGTCACGGCCAACAGCGGTTCGGACGGCGGCGGCAAGACGGCAACGGTCGAGAACATCGCTGACCAGGGGATTTCCGGTGTGGATGTCGGCTACTGGGCCGAGGAGGCCGACTGGCCGGGCGACCATCACCCCTTCTACAACACCTCGCTGGACGACGAGGGGTGGATCCAGGTCACCAGCGCGCTGATGCCGACCGCGTCCTCGGTCGGGTTCGGTCTGGGCGGGGACCTAGGCGCGCTGACGCTGTCGCTGTTGTCCGTGCCGATCGGGGCGCTGGCGGCTGCGGCGCTGGCCCGCCAGCTCGGCGCACCCACGGGCCGGCTGGCCTTCTGGCTGGTGGGCGCCGCGTCGCCCCTCACCTTCTACGGCACCGACCAGTGGGAACATGCGCCGGCGCTGGCCGTTGCCCTGTGGACCCTGGCCCTGATCCGTACCCACCCCGTGGGTCGCAAAGCGGTCGCCACCGGGGCGCTCTTCGGGCTCGCGTTGGTGTTGCGGCGCGAGAGCGGCGCCGTGCTCGCGCTGGCCTGGCTGGTCGAACTCCTCCGCCCCGAGCTCCGTCGCGACCATCTCGAATGGTTCCGTCAGGCGGTCGCGGCTGCCGCTGCTGGGGTCGCGTGCGTGGCCGTGACCTTCGTGACGTACCAGTTCGACAAGGCCGTGCTCGGCCAGTCGCTCGGCGGTCGGACCGTGAGCCAGGCCGGCCGCGCCGGCACCGAGCTGGGGGAGCGGCTGCACGACGGCGTGCTGACCACCATCAGCTTCTACACCGCACTCGGCCCGGCGGAGATCGGCATGAGCCTGGCCGTGTTCGCCGGTGTGGCCCTCGCCGCCTGGGGCTGGCGTCGCGACGACGAGTCGCTCGTCCGCATCGGCGTGGTGCTCACCGCGGCCGGAGTGGCCATCCGCGTGGTTCTGGTCGGAACCGGATTCGTGCCCGGGGCCCTGGCCGTACTGCCGCTGGGTGCGGCCGCGCCGGTGCTGGCGCGCCGGGACGGACGGCGCCTGGTCCTGATCGCCGTCGCCGGCACCCTCGCGGTGATCGCGACCCAATGGACCGGCTCGCTCGCGGCCCAGTGGGGCGGCCGATACCTCCTCCTTCCCGCCGCCGTCCTGGCTGTCGTCGCCGCGGCGGAATACGAGCGGCGCGGGTGGCGACACCCCGCCGCCGCGGTGCCGCTCGTCTGCACCCTGGCGATCGCCGCGCTCGGCTTGGCCTGGCACGTCGAGCGCACCAACGGCATCGCCGACATCCGCGACGCGGTGCTCGAGGTGACCGAGGGTGACGTGGTGGTCAGCACCCACGCCCACTTCCCCCGTGAGATCGCCGCCGACCTGCTCGACGAACGCTGGCTGCGGGCCGACCGGGCCCCCGACGTGGTGCCGGCATTGGCCGCAGTCGACGAGATCGCGCCTGGTGAACGGGTATGGCTGCTCCATCGCGGAACCTGCGCGGAGGTGGGCCGAGGCTGACGGGCACACCGAGCTGTCCGGTTGGCGCTCCGGAGCGGTCGTCGAGGTGCCCTGGCTCGGGGTCGGGACCTACGTGATCGAGGAGCTCCTCCCGGCCTGAAGGACCCACGTCGGCAACGAACACGTGTTCGGCCGTGTGGTCCCGATAGAGTGCCGCCGTGGCCGATCGACTCGTCATCCAGGGCGCCCGCGAACACAACCTCCGCAACGTCGATCTCGACCTGCCGCGCGACAAGCTCATCGTGTTCACCGGCCTGTCCGGCAGCGGGAAGTCGTCGCTCGCGTTCGACACCATCTACGCCGAAGGCCAGCGCCGCTATGTCGAGTCGTTGAGCGCCTACGCCCGGCAGTTCCTAGGCCAGATGGACAAACCCGACGTCGACTTCATCGAGGGACTGTCGCCGGCCATCTCCATCGACCAGAAGAGCGCGTCGCGCAACCCGCGTTCGACCGTCGGCACCGTCACCGAGGTCTACGACTATCTGCGCCTGCTCTTCGCCCGCATCGGCGTTCCCCACGATCCCGAGACCGGTGAAGAGCTGGTGCGCCAGACCCCCCAGCAGATCGTCGACAAGATCCTGCTGATGGACGAGGGCACCCGATTCCAGGTCCTGGCGCCCGTGGTCAGGGGCCGGAAGGGCACCTACGACACCCTGCTCCAGGAGCTGGCCACGCAGGGGTTCACCCGCGCGATCGTCGACGGTGAGCCGGTGGAGCTGGCCGAGGAGATCGAACTCGAACTCGAGCGCTACGAGACCCACGACGTGTCGGTCGTGGTCGACCGGCTCGTGCTCCGCGACGGGATCGAGCGCCGGCTCACCGACTCGATCGAGACCGCGCTCACGCTCACCGGCGGACTCGCCGAGATGCAGATCGTCCACAAGGACCGCGACACGCCGGCCGAGACGATCGTGTTCAGCCAGCACCTCTCGCGCCCCTCCGACGGCAAGTCCTTCGAGGAGCTGGCGCCCCGCAACTTCTCGTTCAACTCGCCCTACGGCGCCTGCACCCATTGCGATGGCCTCGGCACCGTGTTCGAGGTCGATGCCCGGCTCGTCGTCCCCGACCCGGAGGCCACCGTGGCCGATGGCGCGATCGCCCCGTGGGCGGGCGGGCGAAGCCGGTACTTCTCCCGCCTGGTCGAGGCGATCTGCGAGGAATACGGCGTTTCCTCCGACACCCCCTGGGAGAAGCTCTCCAAGAAGCAACGCGACCTGCTGCTCTACGGCAAGGGAGTGAAGGGGCGCATCGAGGTGCGCTACAAGAACCGCTACGGACGCACTCGCACCTACCAGGCCAAGTACGAAGGCGTGCTGCCGTATCTCATGCGGCGCCACGACGAGGCCGAGTCCGAGGCCGCCCGCGACGCGATCGAGGGCTACATGCGCCAGGTCCACTGCCACGAGTGCGGTGGCTCGCGCCTCAACCCGCTGTCGTTGGCGGTCACCATCAACGACCACACGATCCACGATCTGTGTGCGATGTCGATCGCCGACGCGGCCAAGACGCTGGGCGAACTCGAGCTCAGCGATCGCGACTCGATCATCGCCGAGCAGGTGCTCAAGGAGATCAACGCCCGGTTGGGCTTCCTTCTCGACGTCGGCCTCGACTACCTGAGCATGTCCCGATCCGCCGCCACGTTGGCTGGCGGCGAGGCCCAGCGCATTCGTCTCGCGTCGCAGGTCGGCTCAGGCCTCGTGGGCGTGCTCTACGTGCTCGACGAGCCCTCGATCGGCCTGCACCAGCGCGACAACCAGCGACTGATCGAGACCCTCGTGCGCATGCGAGACCTCGGCAACACCGTGCTCGTCGTCGAACACGACGAGGACACGATGAAGGTCGCCGATCATGTCGTCGACATCGGGCCGGGGGCAGGGGAGCACGGTGGTGAGATCGTCCACTCCGGCACCTACAAGCAGCTCCTGAAGAACTCGAAGTCGATCACCGGGCAATACCTGTCCGGCAAGCGCAAGATCGAGGTGCCCGGCGTGCGTCGCATCGGCGACGGCACGAAGGTCGTGGTCAAGGGCGCCCGCGAGAACAACCTGAAGAACGTCGATGCCGAGTTCCCGCTGGGCAAGTTCATCTGCGTGAGCGGCGTGTCGGGCTCCGGCAAGTCCACGCTGGTCAACGACATCCTGCACCGGTCGCTGATGCAGCGGATCTATTCGTCGAAGGTGCCACCCGGGCTCCACACCCGGGTCGAGGGGATCGAGCACCTCGACAAGGTGATCGCCATCGATCAGTCGCCCATCGGCCGGACCCCCCGTTCGAACCCTGCGACCTACACGGGCGTGTTCGACCACGTACGCAAGCTGTTCGCCCAGACGCAGGAAGCAAAGGTGCGGGGCTATCTCCCGGGCCGCTTCTCGTTCAACGTCAAGGGCGGCCGCTGCGAGGCCTGCCAGGGCGACGGCACCATCAAGATCGAGATGCACTTCCTGCCCGACGTCTACGTGCCGTGCGAGGTCTGCAAGGGCGAGCGCTACAACCGCGACACGCTCGAGATCGACTTCAAGGGCAAGAACATCTCCGAAGTCCTCGCGTTGCCCTGTGAGGACGCGCTCGAGTTCTTCGCCAACCAGCCGGTCATCGCACGTCACATGCAGACCCTCGTCGACGTCGGCCTGGGTTATGTGCGGCTCGGCCAGCCGGCTCCCACCCTTTCGGGTGGCGAGGCGCAGCGGGTGAAACTCGCCAGCGAACTGGCCAAGCGTTCGACCGGACACACGATCTACATCCTCGACGAGCCCACCACCGGGCTCCATTTCGAAGACATCCGCAAGCTGCTGGGGGTCCTCGGGCGGCTGGTCGACCAGGGCAACACCGTCCTGGTGATCGAGCACAATCTCGACGTGATCAAAACGGCCGACTGGCTGATCGATCTCGGCCCCGAAGGGGGCTCCGGCGGCGGCCAGGTCGTGGTGGTGGGTACCCCCGAAGAGGTGGCGGCAACGCCCGAGAGCCACACCGGCCGCTTCCTGGCGCCCCTGCTCGACACCTAGACGCCGCGCCGGCGCCCGGCCCCGGCCCGAAATGGGCCCGTATGGGCCTTGAGAACCATCGCGGGGTGCCGATGGGGCTCCATGGAACGAATCCATACGGCTCACGGGCCGTCGGATGCTGCCGGGCGGCGCGCATGTTGAGCCGTCGACTGGCGTTCCTGCTGAACTATGCCGGGATCGCCGGCGTCGTGCTGGGACTGTCCAAGGTGCATGCCACATGGCTCGCCGAGCCCGGCTACGACTTCACGCGCAGCTTCCGGCTCCCCTGGGCGGT
>JBDQKM010000163.1:0-7374 GCA_040263275.1 Acidimicrobiales bacterium | reverse complement strand
CTCGCCTCCACCGGCGTGATCGGCGAGACCCTGCCGGAGCAGGCCCTTCGCGACGGGCTGCCGGCTCTGGCCGACAAGCTGGCCGTCAGCTCCGCCGAGGCGTGGACGGATGCGGCCGGCGCGATCCGCACCACCGACACGTTCTCGAAGGGTGCTGCGGCCCGGGTCGAAGGCACGGCGGCGCACATCGTCGGGATCGCCAAGGGAAGCGGCATGATCGCCCCCGACATGGCGACCATGCTGGCCTTCGTGTTCACCGATCTCGCGGTGGCCCCTGCGGTGTTGCAGACGGCGTTGTCGGCGTCGGTCGCGTCGTCGTTCAACCGCATCACCGTCGACAGCGACACCTCCACCAGCGACACCGTGCTCCTCTTCGCCACCGGTGAGCAGATCGACGACGAGCTCACCGGGATCGACGACGAGCGTTTCGGTGCGTTCCAGGCTGCGCTCGACACCGTGCTGCTCGATCTCGCCCACCAGATCGTGCGCGATGGCGAAGGGGCCTCGAAGTTCGTGGAGGTCCGCGTGCGCGGGGCCGAGTCGGATCCGGCCGCCGAGATCATCGCATTCGCCATCGGCAACTCACCCCTGGTGAAGACTGCGCTCGCCGCGGAAGACGCCAACTGGGGGCGGATCGTGATGGCCGTCGGCAAGGCCGGCCAGGCCGCCGATCGCGACGCACTCGCCATCTGGATCGGACCCGAGCAGGTCGCCGCCGGCGGCGTGCAGTTCGACGGATACTCCGAGGAGCGGGCCACCGAGCACCTGCAGGGCGACGAGGTGACGATCACCGTCGACGTCGGCCTCGGCGACGGCGCAGCGTCGATCTGGACGTGCGATCTCACCCACGGCTACATCGACATCAACGCGGGGTACCGCTCATGACCGACACCGAACTCCTCCCCGATCGTGGCTTCTCGCCGGATCGGCGGGCCGCGGCACTCGTCGAGGCCCTGCCCTACATCCAGCGCTTCCGCGGCGCCGTCGTGGTCGTGAAGTACGGCGGCAACGCGATGACCGATCCGGCGCTGGCCACGACGTTCGCCGAAGACATCGTGCTGCTGCGCTCCGTCGGGCTCAGGCCCGTCGTGGTGCACGGCGGTGGCCCGCAGATCGGAGAACTCCTGGCCCGACTGGGCAAGGAGACCGAATTCGTCGACGGCTTGCGGGTCACCGATGAGGAGACCCTCGATGTGGCCCGGATGGTGCTCGTCGGCAAGGTCGGGCGCGACATCGTCGGCGCGATCAACGTCCACGGCGCCTACGCCGTGGGCCTCTCGGGCGAGGACGGCGGCCTGATCACCGCCGCACCCCGCGACGAGGCGCTCGGCTTCGTGGGCGACGTGGTGTCGGTCCAGCCCGGCATCATCGAGCGTCTCCTGGCCGAGGACATGATCCCCGTCGTCTCCACCATCGGGTCCGACGCCGCCGGCCAGGCCTACAACATCAACGCCGACACCGTCGCCGGCGCCCTCGCCGGCGCCCTCGACGCCGAGAAGGTCGTGTACCTGACCGACGTGCCCGGGCTCCTCACCGACGTGGATGACCTGTCGTCGATCATCGCCCGGGCCGACGTGGCCGACATCGAGGCGCTCATTGCCGACGGCACGATCAGCGGCGGGATGATCCCCAAGGTGCGGGCCTGCATCGAGGCTGTCCAGGCCGGCGCGAAGTCGGCCCACATGCTCGACGGGCGGATTCCCCACGTGCTGCTGCTCGAGCTCTTCACCGATGCCGGCATCGGCACGATGGTCACCACGGGTGAGTCGTCATGACCGCTGAACAAGCCGCGGCGTGGGGGGCCACAGGCGACCACAGTCCGCTCATGAACAACTACGGCTCGCCGCCCCGACTCTTCGTCAAGGGCGCCGGCGCCGAGCTCTGGGACGTCGACGGCGTGCGTCACCTCGACTTCCTGTGCGGGCTCGCCGTGACGTCGCTCGGCCATGCCGATCCGGCCGTCACCGAGGCGATCGCGACCCAGGCTGCCACGCTCACCCACACGTCGAACCTGTTCGCCAACGAGCACCAGGCCCCCGTGGCCGAGAAGATCAACGAGTTGCTCGACGCCGGGTCGGGCCAGGTGCTCTTCCAGAACTCCGGTGCCGAGGCCGTCGAGGCCTCGATCAAGCTCGCCCGCAAGTACCAGGGCCGGGGGCGCCACGTGGTGGTGAGCGCGATGCGCTCGTTCCACGGTCGCACCCTGGCCGCGCTCGCAGCCACCGGTCAGCCCGAGAAGCACGAGCCGTTCCAGCCGATGCCGGAGGGCTTCCGGCATGTGGCGTGGAACGATCTCGCCGAGCTGGAGAAGGCGCTCGGGCCCGAGGTGGGGGCCATCCTGCTCGAACCGGTGCAGGGCGAAGGTGGCGTCAACCCGGCCGACCCCGAGTATCTGCGCGGGGTCCGAGCGATCTGTGACGAACGCGGCATCCTGCTGATCTTCGACGAGGTGCAGACCGGGTTCGCCCGCACGGGGGAGTGGTTCGGGTTCCAGCACGCAGCCGTCACCCCCGACATCGTCGCCCTGGCCAAGGGCATCGCCAACGGCATGCCCGTGGGCGCGATATGGGCTCGTGACGAGGTCGCAGCGGCGTTCGCTCCCGGCGACCACGGCTCCACCTACGCCGGCCAGGCGCTGGCCCTCGCAGCCGCCAGGGCGACCATCGATCGATACTGTGAGATCGATGCACCGGCGCTCGTCCGCGACCGCAGCGCCCGACTGCGGGCCGAGCTCGACGCGCTCGATGGCGTCGACCATGTCCGGGGGAGTGGCCTCCTGCTCGGTGTCGAGCTGAACGAGGCCGGGCTCCGTGGTCGCACCGGACCGGAGATCGCCCGGTCCTGCCTCGACCGGGGCTTGATCATCAACGGCATCACCCCCACCGCCCTGCGTCTGGCCCCACCGTTCATCATCACCGACGACCAGATCGAGGAGGCGGTCGGAACCATCTCCGCCGTGCTCTCCGGCACGGCGTCCGACAACCCCTCGGAGGTCGCATGATGCGTCACTTCCTCGACGTCGACGATCTGTCGGCGAGCGAACTCGCCCGGGTGCTCGATCTGGCAACAGTGCCCGAGCCGGCCCGGGTCCTGGCCGGCAAGGGCATGGCCCTGATCTTCGAGAAGCCGTCGGCCCGCACCCGCAACTCGATGGAGATGGCCGTGGTGCAGCTCGGCGGTCACCCGGTCTACATCCAAGGCGACGAGGTCGGCCTCGACACCCGCGAGTCGGTGGAGGACGTGACCAATGCGATGGCCGGCTTCCACGCCTCGATCGGAGCCCGTGTGTTCTCGCATTCGGTCGTCGAGCGGATGGCCGCGGTCGATCGGGTGCCCGTCGTCAACCTCCTCAGCGATCAGGCCCACCCGATGCAGGCGCTGGCCGACCTGCTCACCATGCGGCGCGAGTTCGGGACCCTCGAAGGACGAAGCGTCGCCTATGTCGGCGATGCCAACAACGTGGCCCGCTCGCTCGCCATCGGCGCCGCACTGTCGGGCATGCACTTCCGCATCGCGAGTCCGCCGGGCTACACGTTCTCCGAGCTCGACCTCGACCGTATCCGGGCCACCGGAGAGCCTCAGGTCTTCGACCGGCCCGAGGACGCGGTGGCCGGCGCCGACGCGGTCTACGCCGACACGTGGACGTCGATGGGCCAGGAGGCCGAAGCCGACCAGCGCCGTCGCGATTTCGAAGGGTTCCAGGTCGATCAGCGAATGATGGGGCTGGGCGCCGCCGGCGCGATCTTCCTGCATTGTCTGCCCGCCCATCGGGGCGAAGAGGTGACCGACGACGTGCTCGACGGCGAGCGGAGCCGGATCTGGGTCCAGGCCGCCAACCGCATGCATGCGGCCCGCGGCCTGCTTGCGTGGCTGATGGGTGAGGGGCAGGACCATGTCTAGGGAGAACCCATGAGCAAGGCGCGCCGACAACACCGGATCTCGTCGTTGCTCGAGGAGCATTCCGTCACCAGTCAGGGCCAGCTCGTCGACCTGCTCGAGCGCGAGGAGATCCTGGCGACCCAGGCGACCGTGTCGCGCGACCTCGACGAACTCGGCGCCATCAAGGTCCGGGTGCCCGGTGGCGAGACGGTCTACGCCATCCCCGAGCATCCGGTCGACCGGATCGCGCCCGAGGACCACCTTCGCCGGGTCATGGGTGACTGGGTGGCCGACGTCGCGTCGTCCTCCAACATCGTGATGCTGCGCACGCCGCCCGGTTCCGCCCATGTCGTGGCCTCGGCCCTCGACCGGGGGGGGATCGAGGACATCCTCGGTACCGTCGCCGGCGACGACACCCTGCTCGTGGTGGCCGCGGAATCCGTCCGTGGCGCCGACCTCGCCGATCGCCTCCGTGATCTGGCCGGACTCTGAGAACTCCCGAAGGAAGTGAACTGACATGAAGGTTGTACTCGCCTACAGCGGCGGTCTCGACACCTCGATCATCCTGCGTTGGCTCCAGGAGACCTACGACGCCGAGGTGATCACGTTCACGGCCGATCTCGGTCAGGGCGAGGAGGTCGAGCCCGCCCGAGCCAAGGCGCTCCAGATGGGTGTGCCCGAGGCCAACATCCACATCGAAGACGTGCGTGAGGAGTTCGTGCGCGACTTCGTCTATCCGATGTTCCGGGCCAACACGGTCTACGAGGGCGAATACCTCCTCGGCACGTCCATCGCCCGGCCGTTGATCGCCAAGCGACTCGTCGAGATCGCGGCCGAGCACGATGCCGATGCCATCAGCCATGGTGCCACCGGCAAGGGCAACGACCAGGTCCGGTTCGAGCTCGGGGCCTACGCCCTCGCCCCCGACATCACGGTGATCGCACCGTGGCGTGAGTGGGACCTCGGCTCCCGCGAGTCCCTGATGAACTACGCCGCCGAACACGACATCCCCATCGAGATGAAGCGGGGCAAGAAGTCGCCCTTCTCCATGGACGCGAACCTGCTCCACATCTCCTTCGAAGGGGGTCCGCTCGAGGATCCCTTCACCGAGCCGCCGTCGGAGATGTGGCGATGGTCGGTGAGCCCCGAGATGGCCCCGAACGAAGCCACCTATCTCGACCTGACTTACGAAAAGGGTGACATCGTCGCGATCGACGGTACGTCGATGTCGCCGGCCGAGGTGCTCACCGAGCTCAACCGGGTCGGTGGGGCCAACGGGGTCGGGCGGCTCGACATCGTGGAGAACCGGTTCGTGGGGATGAAGAGCCGGGGCGCCTACGAGACGCCGGGTGGCACCATCATGTTGCGGGCCCATCGGGCCATCGAGTCCATCACGCTCGACCGCGAGGTCGCGCACCTCAAGGACTCCTTGATGCCGAAGTACGCCGAGCTGATCTACAACGGGTTCTGGTGGAGCCCGGAGCGCGAGATGCTCCAGGTCGCGATCGACCACAGCCAGCAGTACGTCAACGGCGACGTGCGGGTACGTCTCTACAAGGGCAACGTCGACATCGCCGGGCGCAAGTCCGACGATTCGCTGTTCGACGAGAAGATCGCCACCTTCGAGGAAGACGAGGGTGCCTACGACCAGGCCGACGCCGAAGGCTTCATCAAGCTCAACGCCCTGCGGCTTCGCAACCTCGCTCGCAAGCGCACGTCGACGTCATGAGCGCGGGCGACCGGGGTCAGCTCTGGCACGGACGCTTCGAAGGTGGCCCTTCCGAAGCCCTGCAGGCGCTCAACGACTCGCTGCCGTTCGACCGGCGGATGTTTCGCGAGGACATCGCGGGATCGCGCGCCCACGTCACCATGCTGGCCGGCGTCGGCCTCCTGAGTGCCGACGAACACGGCGAGATCATGGCCGCCCTCGATCAGGTCGAGGCGGCGATCGCCGACGGCTCGTTCGTGTTCGCAGCCAGCGACGAAGACATCCACACCGCGGTCGAACGCGGGGTGACCGAGATCGCTCCCGCCGGCGCGAAGATGCACACCGGCCGGAGTCGCAACGACCAGGTCGCCACCGACCTCCGCCTCTGGACCCGTTCCGCGGTGGACGAGGTCCGCGATCTCGTGGTCGCCCTCCAGCGCACCCTCCTGGCCCAGGCCGAGGCCGCCGGCGACGCCTACCTGCCCGGCTACACCCATCTCCAGCAGGCCCAGCCCGTCGCCCTGGCCCATCATCTGCTCGCCCACGGCTGGGCGCTCCAGCGTGACGTCGAGCGGCTCGACGACGCCGCAGTGCGGGTCGATGTGTCGCCGCTGGGCGCCGGCGCCCTGGCCGGTTCGTCACTCCCGCTCGATCCCGAGGCCACGGCCGCCGAACTGGGCTTCGCCCGGGTCTTCGACAACAGTCTCGACGCGGTGAGCGATCGCGATTTCGTCGCCGAGGTGCTCTTCGCGCTGGCGCTGCTCGGGGTCCACCTCAGCCGGATCGGCGAAGAGATGATCATCTGGGCCTCGGCCGAGTTCGGGTTCGTCGAACTCGACGACGCGTTCTCGACGGGGTCGTCGATGATGCCGCAGAAGAAGAACCCCGACATCGCCGAGCTCGCCCGGGGCAAGGCGGGTCGGGTGATCGGACACCTCACGGGACTGCTGACCACGATCAAGGGCCTGCCCCTCACCTACAACAAGGATCTCCAGGAGGACAAGGAGCCGCTCTTCGACGCGGTCGACACCCTCCGCCTCACCCTCCTCGCCCTCGACGGGATGGTCGCTTCCACCACCTTCCGGACCGACGCGATGGCGGCACAGGCATCGTCGCCCTACGCCGCCGCGACCGATCTGGCCGAGTGGTTGGTTGCCCGGGGCATGCCGTTCCGGGCCGCACATGCGGTCGTGGGCGAGCAGGTGCGCAAGGCATTGGCCGGCGACGGGTCGCTGGGTGAACTCGTCGCCGCCCACCCCGATCTCGGTCCCGACGCGGCCGCCCTGCTCGAACCGGGTGTTTCCGTGACCCGGCGGACCACCCGCGGAGGCGGCGCCCCGGCGGCCGTCGCCGATCAGCTCGTCCGGTTCCGGGCTGCCATCGGCGCATGACCCGGGCCGACTATCGCATCCGCTACGGCGAGTGCGACCAGCAGGGCATCGTGTTCAACGCCCACTACATGGCCTTCATCGACGACGCGGTCGACAGTTGGCTCCGGGAGCTGCACCCCCGCTTCGAAGCCGAGTTCGGGTGGGAGGTCACGGTGAAGCGGACCGAGCTCACCTGGGACGGCCCGGCCCGTTTCGGTGAAACGCTCACCCTCGACCTGTCGGTCGGGCGCTGGGGCACGACGTCGTTCGATGTCATCGTGGCGGGCCACGTCGACGATCGGCCCGTGGTCCGGGCCGTCACCACTTATGTGGTGGTGGGCCACGCCGACTTCCGGCCGGTCGACATCCCGTCCGTGCTGCGGAGCCACCTCGGCGGATGAGCCGCCGCCTCGGACG
>JBDQKM010000162.1:0-7391 GCA_040263275.1 Acidimicrobiales bacterium | reverse complement strand
GGTCGATGTCGCTGCCGACCTGCCCCCGGGCATCGTCGAAGTTCGAGCTGCGGCGCCAGATCTCGTCCTCGAACTTCGTGAGGGCCATCAGTCGCCAGTAGTCCTGCTGTGTGCGGTCGACCCTGACCGAGAAGAGCTCGGTTTCGCTCTGGTTGACGAGCGAGCTCGACACCTCCACCAGAGGACTGAGCACCGACCGGTTCTTGGGTCCGTTGTCGAGGTCGGTGATGTCGACCCACGGCTCGGCGCCGGCGCCGGGCACCTGGGGTGCGAGGACCGCGGCGGCGAGCACCGAGACGACACCGGCCGCGGCGCCGATCCGCAGGGTGGTGCGCACGCCGTCGGCGGCACCGCCACCGACCCAGATCTCCTCGCGGACCTGGCGTTCGGCCCGCATCGTGAGGAACACGCCGAGCAAGGCGACGGCGAAGAGCCCGCCGTGGGCGATCGAGTTGCGGTCGACTCCCATCAGCGAAGCGAAGACGAAGACCGACGTGGCCGGGGCGACGGCCTCGAGAGGGGAGCGCAGGCGAAAGGCCGCCCAGTCGGCGAGGAAGACGCCGTACCAGACGAGGGCCGCGGTGGTGACGAGGAAGCCGCGCAGCGGCGGGACGGGCGCGGCGTCCTCGCCGAAGACCGTCCACGCCTCGCGGAGGTCGTCGCCCAGCACGCGCACGGTGTCACCCGTGGGGAGGATCAGTGCCGACTGATCCGGATAGAAGACCGCAGTGGCGAGGACGACCAGGGCGATGCCGCTCATTGGCGTGGCCCACACCATCGAGAGTTCGGCGCGACGACACACGGCGGCGACCACGTGGGATCCGACCACGAGGATGAGCAACTCGCGGAGGAACGTGGTGTCGGTGAAGAGCCGTTCGAGGGAGATCGTCACGACGACGGTGAGCGACAAGAGGGTGATCTCGGCCCCGAGCATGACGTTGCGGCGCAGCTCCATCAGCCGATCGCCGCCGTGGTTTGATGGCGATCGAGTCGCCAGAGGCCGGCCAACTGGCCGGCGCCGGTGAGATGGATCCAGTCGCCGCTGGAGTGGCCCGCCTCGTGCGAACCCCACCGTTCGGCATCGCAGGTGACGACGATCCGGGCTCGGAGTCGTTGGGCGAATGCGTGGCGCGCGTTGCGGTCGGTGGCGATCGACGGGTCGGTGGTGACGGCGACGACCGTGCCCGGACTGGTCGGCACGGCCGGGTGGATCGTGGGACTGCCGTGCTCGAGGAGGGCCAGGAACTCGAGGACCAGGTCGAGCTGGGCGTTGCCGTGGACCAGCGGCGTCGAGCGGCCGTCGGTGGTCTCGATCCGGGTGGCGTCACCGGCTGCGAGCACGGACGCCGCCACCGACGCGGCGACCGACGTGGTGATGTCGAGCGCAGCTGCCTCGTCGCCGGGCGGTCGGGTGTCGACCACGACGGTGAGGCGACCGTGGCGCGGCGGCCGGAACTGACGGACCTGCATCTCACCTTGGCGGGCCGACGACGGCCAGTGGATGCGCCGCAGGTCGTCGCCGGGGGCGTAGGGGCGCAACCCGTCGAACTCCTCGTCGCTCAGCCCGAGCGACTGACGGAGTTCCTCGCCGAGCAGCGGATCGTCGCCGGAAGGAACGCGACGGACCGGGATCACCTCGACGAGCGGGTGGACGATCAGCCGCACGGTGGAGTCCAGGCGGTGGGTCCGCCGAGCGAGCCCGAGCGGGTCGACGTCGTCGACGAGGGTCGGGCCGAGCTCGAGCACCCCACGGCGGGTGGTGGGGAGCCGATAGGCCCCGCGCGACGAACCCTGGCCTGGTATGGACGCGATCGAGAGGTGGACGCCATGGGTGCCCGTCACCTCGTCGTGGAGCCGAAGGAGCGGTGAGCGCACGGTGGAACGATTGAAGATCTCGAGATCGACCCGAGCGGGCTCGCCGGCGGGCACGCGAGGTGGGGTCAGGTGTTTCGTGATCGCGATGCGTGACGGGCGCAGCCGGCGAACGGCGACGGCGCCGACAACGGCGACGATCGCCGCGGTGCCGGGGACGATGAACTCGAGGCCACCGGCGGCCCGGCCGGCGAGCAGGAGGAGCACGCCGCCGGTGAGCACGCCCCAGCCCGCCCGTGTGGGCATGTCAGCTCGACTCGGGCCGCGGGACCGGCACGCCGTCGAGGATCTCGGCGACGACGTCGGAGGGCTTCACCCCGCGCATCCGGACCTCGGGGGTGACGAGCAGGCGATGGGGCATCACCACGTGGCCGAGGGCCTTGACGTCGTCGGGCGTGGCGTAGGTCCGTCCCTGCGATGCCGCCTGGGCCCGGGCGACCCGTTGCAGCGCGAGCACGCCCCGCGGGGAGAGCCCGAGGGACAGCGAACCGTGACGTCGGGTCGCATCGGCGAGGTCGAGGAGGTACGAGCGCAATGCCGGCGCCACGTAGACGTTCTCCACCGACGCAGACATCTCGCGGATCTCGGCGGCGCTGACGACCGGGCGCAGGGAGTCGACCAGCTGGTCCGTGCCGCCCTGGGACTCGAGAATGGTCTGTTCGGCATCGCGGGCCGGATACCCGATGCTCAGCCGCATGAGGAAGCGATCGAGTTGGGCCTCGGGAAGGGCATAGGTGCCCTCGTGCTCGATCGGATTCTGGGTGGCGATCACCATGAACGGGGAGCCGAGCTGATGGGTGATGCCGTCGGAGGTGACCTGACGCTCGGCCATCGCCTCGAGCAGGGCCGACTGGGTCTTCGGCGAGGCCCGGTTGATCTCGTCGGCCAGGAGGACGTCGGAGAAGATGGGTCCGGGGCGGAACTCGAACGTGTCGTCGGCGCGGTTCCACACCGACATGCCGGTCACATCGGTCGGCAGGAGGTCGGGGGTGAACTGGACCCGTCCGAACCGGCCGTCGACGCTGCGGGCGAGCGCCTTGCCGAGGCTGGTCTTCCCGACGCCGGGCACGTCCTCGATGAGCACGTGGCCGTCGCACACGAGCGCGAGGACCAGGCGGTGGATCACATCGGTCTTGCCGCGCACGACCTGCTCGACATTGTGACGGATGGAGGTGAATCGTTCGGCGAACCCCGGACATGCGCCGTGGGTCGTGGTGCCGTTGCCCCGTGCTGCGTCGGGGTGTTCGTCGGTCGCTGTCACAGAGCCTCCGGCCGCGGGATGTCTGGCCGCAAAGAGTAGGGCGGATCGCGTCGTTGCGGGCAGCAGGTCGTGGCTTCGTCCCGAGAGGTCGTATCTTGTCGGCGTGGCCGAAGGACCCAACACCAGCGCACTCGCGATCGACATCGGGGGCACCAAGTTCGAGGTCGGCGTGGTCGGTCCCGATGGCGCCGTCAGCCAACGAGCCCGGGTGGCATCGACGGGGGCTGCCGACGGCGACGAGTTGTTCGCCCGGCTCGAGGGGCTCGTCGGCGGCATCGACCTCACCGGCGTCGGGGTCTGCGGCGTCGGTTCCGGCGGGCCGATGCGCTCCGGCGGCGTCGCGGTCTCGCCGCTGAACATCGGGGTGTGGCGGGACTTCCCCCTCCACGGCCGGGTCGCCGCGCTGACCGGGCTGTCGACGTTCGTCGACAACGACGCGAAGGCGCTCGCCCTCGGCGAGGGCTGGAAGGGCGCGGCCCGGGGAGTGGCGAACTTCATCGGCATGGTCGTGTCGACCGGGGTCGGCGGCGGCATCGTGCTCGACGGGCGGCTGCTCGACGGCGACGAGGGCAACGCCGGCCACATCGGCCACGTGGTGGTCGAGCCGGAGGGCACCGAGTTGCCGGGCCACATCAGGGGAGTGCTCGAGGCCGAGGCGAGTGGAACGGCGATCGCCTTCCGAACCGGCGCGCCGGCCGAACAGGCCGACCACGACGAACGCGTCCGTGCCGGCACGATGGTCGGGCGGGCCGTCGGGTCGGTCGCGAACCTGCTCGACCTCCAGCTCGCCGTCGTGGCCGGCTCGGTCGCCCTCGGATACGGCGAGACCTTCTTCACCGCGGCGCAGACGGAGATCGACCGGGTCGCGACCCTCCAGCACTCGGCCGGCACGAAGATTCGACCGGCCGAGCTCGGCGCCGACGGTCCACTCGTCGGCGCGGCGGCCGTCGGCTTCGCCGGTCTCGGTCAGGATCTGTTGGGGCATGGGCGCTGATGCGTGACGTGCTGCGCGCCGTCGCCGCGGTGGCCAGGAGGCCCGAGCTCTGGGCGACGGGCATGGTCGAGTACCGACGGCTCGTGCCCGATCGCTGGTGGCGCCGGCGACCCTTCCTCCCGGTACCCGACGCCGCGATGCTGGCCTTCCGGGCCACCACCCAGTACGGCGATCCGAGTCATCCCCCGGAGGCCGACGACCTGATCGCCTGGCTGCGCTGGTGCAAAGCCGAGAACCGGCGGCGCCGAGTTCGGTAGGTTCTTGCGAATGGCCGGGGTACTCGTTCTCAACGCGACGTTCGAGCCGCTGTCGGTCGTTCCCACCCGACGGGCCATCTGTCTGGTCCTGGCCGAGAAGGTCGAGATGCTCCACTCGTCGGGCCGCAAGGTGCGCTCCGAGCGGTTGGCGCTGGAGGAGCCGTCGGTGGTGCGGCTGAGTCGCTACGTCCACGTGCCGCACTCCACCCACCGTTCCCCGAATCGGCGCGGGGTCCTGGCCCGCGACGGCCACACCTGCCAGTACTGCGGTTCCGCCGCCGAGACGGTGGACCACGTGGTTCCCCGCAGCCGGGGTGGACGCCATACGTGGGAGAACGTCGTGGCGGCGTGTCGGCGATGCAACAGCGGCAAACGTGACCGGTTGCTCGGCGAGACCACCATGCGCCTCAGCCGTGTGCCGGGGCCGCCTCCCGCGAGCACATGGATCGAGGTGGCGGCGGGGTCCGTCCCCCGAGTGTGGACGCGCTATCTCGCCGCCGACCGTCGAAGCGCGTGAGCCACGCCGCCCCCTGGGTCTGGGAGACGCATCGTGGTGACGCGGGCGAACTCCACGGCTCGACTGCGCCGACCGCCGCGCTGCGAACCGTGCGCGAACAGCTCGTGACGTCGCCCGCCATCGTGCTCGGCAGCAGTCAATCCGAGCACGACCTCGACCCGGCCGCCGTCAGCGCGGCCGCGGTCGACGTCGTCCGGCGGCGAAGCGGCGGGGGCGCGGTGCTCCTGACCCCCGGTGCCCACGTGTGGCTGGACGTCTGGCTCCCGCGCACCGACCCGTCATGGGTCGACGACGTGGGCCGGGCCGGCGACTGGCTCGCCGACGTCTGGGTCGCGGCCGCAGCGGCGCTCGGGGTGCCCGACCCGCGGCCCCATCGAGGGCCGCTCGAGACCGGTCCCTGGTCGGCGCAGGTGTGCTTCACCGGGCTCGGCCCGGGAGAGGTGACGAGCGGGAGCCGCAAGTTGGTGGGGGTCAGCCAGCGGCGCACGCGGGACTGGGCCCGATTCCAGTGCCTCGTGCATCGCCGATGGGATGCCGCGGGCACCTTCGCGCTGTTGTCCACGCCCGGGGCGGCGACGGCAGGCGAGGAGTGGCGAGACCGCGTGGCCGACGTCGGCGATGCCGGGATCGTCCCCGCCTTTCGCGCCGCCCTCGATCGTCTGGCCTGAGCGAGCCGGAGTCCGGGGCACACGTCCTCAACTCGAGGCGGTGCTCGCCCGGGCAGAAGGCGACGCGGGGTGGCGGGCATGGCAGGGACGCGCGCGCACCGCGCGATTCGCACCGAACGTGTGTTCGTTCGCGCGCTTTGTGGAGGAAATGCTTGCGCTTGTGGGGGAGTGGGGAGTACTGTGGAGCAAGTTGGAGGCCCAGGGAGTGACAAGGGGAGAGGGGGACCGCAATGGCGACGACCGGCAGCACTGCACGATTCGTTGGCAACTTCGAGCACACGCTCGACGACAAGGGTCGACTCATCCTTCCGGCGTCCTTCCGTCCGAAGTTGGCCGAGGGGGCGTTCGTCACGCCGCTCGATCACTGTCTGGCGATTCTCCCCGCGGCCGAGTTCGACCGGATGGCCGACGCGCTCGAGGAGCGGGTTGCCGCCGGCGAAGTGCACGTCAATGCGCTGCGGGCGTTCGCGAGTCAGGCCGACGAGGTCGTGCCCGACTCGCAGGGGCGCGTCCGACTGCTTCCGCATCTGCGCGAGATCGCCGGTCTCGACCGGGCCGTGATCGTGACGGGCGCACTGCGCCGCATCGAGATCTGGGATCCGGCCCGTTGGGCCGACGTCTCGCCCGAGGGCACCGAGAGCCTGGCCGACGCGATCGAGCGTGGTCACGGATTGGCGGGGCGCTCGTGACATCGACCGTTTCGACGACCGAGGGGAGGGTGCCGGACCGACCGGTCTGACCTCGACGACTCGATCATCTGCAGTCTTCCGACCAGCAAATGGAAGACCCGTACTCCGCCCGCTTGCCATTAGTTCGACCGGGGAGAAATCCCGGCGGACGCCGCTGGTCGGGGGACTGCAGATGACCGAAGTCGACCGTTCGAGTCGGCCTCGCTGTTTTCGGCGATTTTCGTCATGGATCATCCGGCTTCCACCGATTCGACCGGTTCGGACTTCGCCCACGAGCCCGTGATGCACTCGGAGGTCACCGAAGTGCTCGCCGCCGTGCCCGACGGGTACGTCGTCGACGCGACCCTGGGCGGCGCCGGCCACGCGTCGTCGATCCTCGCCGCGAACGAGGGTCTCTCGCTGGTCGGTCTCGACCAGGACCAGATGGCGCTCGCCGCCGCCGGTGCCCGGCTCGCTCCCCATGGCGACCGGGTCACCCTTCGCCACCGTCGATTCGACAGCATCGCCGAGGTCGCCCGTGAGCTCGGACTCGGCAGCCTCTCCGGTTGCCTCTTCGACCTCGGCGTGTCCTCCCCCCAGCTGGACCTCGCCTCCCGCGGGTTCAGCTTCCGCAACGACGGGCCCCTCGACATGCGTATGGATCAGCGAGCGACGACCACCGCCCACGATCTCGTCAACGGTCTCGACGAGGGTGCGCTGGCCTCGCTCCTGCGGCGGCACGGCGACGAGCCCCACGCCCGTCGCATCGCCCGCGCCATCGTGGCCGCTCGGCCGATCGTGACCACGGCCGAGCTGGCCGAGATCGTGCGCGATGCGGTCCCTGCGGCCGTCCGCCGCAAGGGCGGCCATCCGGCCCGGCGGACCTTCCAGGCGATCCGCATCGAGGTGAACCAGGAGCTCGAGATCCTCGACGACGCACTCACCCAGGCCCTCGACCTGCTCGCCCCCGAGGGCCGATGCGCCGTGCTCGCGTACCACTCCGGCGAGGATCGGATCGTCAAGCGTCGGGGGCCGGGCGCCCCGGGGGGGGGGCCCCCCCGGCGGGCCCCCACCCCCCCCGGGCCCCACCCCACCCCCCCGGCGGGGGCCCGCCGCCCGGCCCAACGCCCCCCGGGGGGCGGCGGGGGCCGGCC
>JBDQKM010000161.1:0-7445 GCA_040263275.1 Acidimicrobiales bacterium | reverse complement strand
GCGAATTCTTCTCGAAATCCGCCATCGCCAAGCCGAAGAAGACGGCGCTCGACGACGTCGCCGCGGCACGCCTCTGGGCGGCATCGGAAGCGCTGGTGGCGCCGTGAGCCGGATCCTGATCACCGGGGCGACCGGCCGCGTGGCCGGGGTCGTGGCCCGCGAGTTGGCCCGCGACCACGACGTGGTGGCTGTCGCCCGTGTCAGCGACCCGAACGCCCGTGCGCGGCTGGAGGGATTCGGGGTGGAGTGTGTCACCGCCGACATCGCCGGCGATCTCGCCGCGGTTCCCGACGACGCGGAGATCCTCATGAACTTCGCCGTGTCGTTCTCGACCGACTGGGACGCGGCCCTGGCCGTGAACGCCGAGGCGCTCGGTCACCTCGTCGACCGGCTGCCGCGGTTGGAACGGATGCTGCATTGCTCGACGATGGGGGTCTACGCCTCGTCGACGGGGGTCCACGCGGAGGACGACGCGCTCGGCGACTCGAACGAGAAGATGATGCCGACCTACAGCATCAGCAAGATCGCGGGAGAGGCGATGGCCAAGTACCTCGCCCGGTCGCGGAACCTGCCGACGACCATCGCGCGGTTGGCGAGCCCCTACGGCGATCACGGGGGCTTCCCGTGGTTCCACCTGCTCCCCATCCTGGCCGGCGAGCCGGTGACGCTGCACACGACCGAGCCGTGCCTCTACAACCTGATCCACGAGGACGACCTCGTTGACAGCCTGCCGTTGCTCCTCGACGCGGCGGCCGTGCCGGCCACCGTCCTGAACTGGGGAGACCCGGTGCCAACGAGTGCCGAGGACTGGTGTGCGGAGCTGGCCCGGCTCGTGGGTCGTGAGCTGCGCATCGAGCGGAGTGACTACGCCCCACCGCCGGGCGCCGTCGACACGGGGAAGCTCGCGGCGTTGGGATACGCCCCGTCGATCGACTGGCGCGACGGCATGGACCGGATGGTCCGCCACCTCCACCCCGACGACTACGTGGGCTGACTGCTTCTGCCGGTGAAGGCGTCGAGCACGGCGCTCGGAAGGTCGTTGGACAGCAAGCCGTCGTAGCCCCGGACCCCGTCGGGGGGCCCGATCCGGACCACGATGATTCCTTCGCTGGGGAAGACGGTCGCGAACTGTTCGCCGAGCCCATTGGCGGAGAAGGTGTCGATCGGGAGGTCGGGCCAGAACCGGGCGGTGCGGTCACGCGCTGGGTTGGTGTGGTCCCAGGT
The DNA here is from genome assembly GCA_040263275.1 of Acidimicrobiales bacterium. Classification (GTDB taxonomy): domain Bacteria; phylum Actinomycetota; class Acidimicrobiia; order Acidimicrobiales; family Aldehydirespiratoraceae; genus JAJRXC01. The sequence goes on along the minus strand of JBDQKM010000161.1, from coordinate 6,221 downwards.
GCCGGGTTCGGCGTTGTGCCAGTAGAGGTATCCGTAGGCGCGGTTGAGGTCGGTCCGGCCGGTGGTGGCGTCGGCCATGAAGTCGGCAGTGATCAGCTCCTCATCGCCCCAGGTGCCGCTCCGGGACGAGAGCAGGGCGAATCGCGCGAGGTCTCGGCAGCCCGCCTGCAGTCCGGCGAACATCGGGATGTTGCCGGCCTCGTCGCGGGGGAGCTGCACCGACATGCCGATGGGATCGAAGAGGTGCTGTCGGGCGAATGCCTCCGGATCCTCGCCGGTTGCCCGCTCGACCACCGCCTCGAGGGTCTGGATGGCCGACTGGTTGTAGAACCAGGCGGTGTCGGGTTCACGCTCCTGTGTCAGTCCGATCGAGTGGGTCGTCATGTCGGGCTTACCGCCGAGTTCGACGAGGTCCGGCCCGAAGTCGTAGAACCGGCCAGAGGTGTTCTGGAGGATCTGGGCCACCGTGACGCCCTCGGAGTCGGTGCCGATCCATTCGTCGAGATGGTCGCTGGCCGGGGCCCCGACGTCGACGAGCCCGCGCGTCTCGGCCACGCCGACGATCGCTGCGGTGACCGACTTGGTCACGCTGAAGACCGGGTGGTCGACATCGGGTCCGCTTTCGGGTCCGTAGGACTCGTGGACCAGTCGGCCATCGCGCAGCACGACGAGGCAGTGGGAGTCGACTGCTTCGGCCAGGTCGACGGCAGCGGCGAACGCGGACGGGTCGAAGCCGGCCGCTTCGAGGTCGACCGTCTCCCAGGATTCGCCCGGCACGTACGGCCCGGTCGGCGGCACTGCGGTCGAGGGCACTGTGTTCGAGGGCACTGTGGTCGAGGGCACTGTGGTCGAAGGCACTGTGACCGGCGGGGGAGCGGCCGTGGTCGTCGTGGAGGACGTCGACGAGGTCGGGGCGCCATCGCTCTCCTCGCCGCCGCACGCACCGGCGAGAAGCCCGAGGGTGAGGAGGATCGCGAATCGCTGCATCGCCCACGTTGTCGCCCGCGAGACCATGCTGGCAACCCGCTCGTGTCAGAGTGTTCGCCGAGGACGAGGAGGACGATGACCGAGATCGACGGATTGGTGGAGCCGGGCTTCGGGGCGGTGGCCGATGCCTTCACCGCGAATTTCGCACAGCACGACGATGTCGGGGCCGGATTCTGCCTCTATGCCGACGGTCGGAAGGTCGTCGACCTGGTCGGTGGGGTCGCCGACCCGGAGACCGGCCGGGCCTACGGCGACGACACGCTGCAACTCGTCTTCTCGTCGACGAAGGGGGCGGCCGCCATTTGTGCCGCGATCCTGCACGACCGGGGTGAGCTGGACTACGACGCCCCCGTCGCCCGCTACTGGCCCGAGTTCGCGACGGCGGGAAAGGGCGACCTCACCGTCGGTTGGATGATGAGTCACCGGTGTGGCCTGGTCACGGTCGACGACCCGCCGTCGTTGCACGACGTGCTCGCGGTCGAACCGATCGTCGAGGCATTGGCCGCGCAGGCGCCGCTGTGGGAGCCCGACGGCACCCACGGTTACCACGCGCTGACCTACGGGTGGCTGGTGGCGGAGGTCGTGCGGCGGATCACCGGTCAGCGGCTCGGCGACTTCTGGCAGCAACACGTGGCACGACCGCTCGGCCTCGACTTCTGGATCGGCCTCCCGGCCGAGCAGGAGTCCCGCGTCGCACCGCTCCTGCGCAGCACCCCGACTTCGACCCTCGACCCCGCCGTGCGGGCCAGAGTCGAGCGCTTCATGGGTCCCGACACCCTGCTCGGGAAGGCGCTCGGACTCAGTGGCACCTTCGGCAGCTTCGGCGGCGAACGCGCGGATCTGCTGTGGAACTCACCGGACGTGTGGGCATCGGAGATCCCCGCGGCCAACGGCATCACGAACGCGGCGTCGCTGGCCCGGGTGTACGCGGCGACGCTCGGTTCGGTCGACGGTGTACGACTCTTCGGCGACGCGACCCGCGAGCTCGCGACCACCCCGGTGACCACGGGTGGCGATCGGTGCCTCTACATGGAGACGAAGTTCGGGATGGGCTTCATGTGCGCCGACGGAATCCTGCCGCTCGCCGGACCCCGCTCGTTCGGCCATGCGGGCGCGGGAGGGTCGATCGGCTACGCCGACCCCGACCTCGGGATCGGCTACGGCTACGTCATGAACCACATGACGTCGTCGCTCCTCGGTGATCCCCGCACGTCGGGGCTCACCGACGCGGTGAAGCGCTCCCTGAGCTGAGGCTCAGTCGCCCTTCTGGGTGCCGACCCTGAGCTCCTTGAAGGGCACGCCCTTGTCGACACTGATGTCGCGGGGCAGGCCGAGCACCCGGTCGCCGATGATGTTCTTCTGGATCTCGTTGGTGCCGCCGGCGATACCGCCCTGCAGCCCACTGAGTGCCGTTCGGGCCCAGCCACCGCCGCTGTCGCCTTCCCAGGCGACGCCTCCGGCGCCCACGATCTCCATCGAGACGTCGCGGGTGTAGTTCATGATGTTGGTGCTGAAGAGCTTGCCCAGCGAACCACCGGGGCCGGGGGTCTTGCCGGCCTGCATCTCGGCCCGGGTGCGCATGGAGACGAGCGATTGGCAGGTCTCGAGGATGTAGATCCGCATGAGCTTCTGGCGCAGGGTCGGATCGTCGATGATGCCCCGCTTGGTGGCCTCTTCGATGAGGTTGTCGGCCCGATCGTGGGTGACGCCGCTGGTCGCGCCCGCACCGATGGCGACGCGTTCGTACATCAGCATCGCGGTGGCCATGTTCCAGCCGTTGTTGAGCTCGCCGATCAGGTTCCCGGCCGGGATGCTGACGTCGGTGAAGAAGACCTCGTTGAAGTGCTTGCCGCCGTCGATCTGGTGAATCGGACGGACCTCGACGCCCGGCGCGTCCATGGGGAGGATGAACATCGAGATGCCGGCGTGCTTGGGAACCTCGGGGTCGGTGCGAGCGATGATCACCCCGTAGTCGCTGACATGGGCGAGGGTCGTCCACACCTTCTGGCCGTTGATGACCCATGTGTCGCCGTCGCGTTCGGCCTTGGTCTGGAGGCTGGCGACGTCGGAACCGGCGCCCGGCTCGGAGAACATCTGGCACCAGAGCTTGTCGCCGCGGATGTTGTCCTCGAGGTAGGCCTGCTTCTGCTCTTCGGTGCCGTACTCGGCCAACATCGGGAGACACATGCCGTGCGAGATCGTGAACTCGAACGTCATGTTGGGGTAGTTCGCGTACTCCTCGCGCCAGATCTTCTCGTAGGACTTGTCGAGACCCTGGCCGCCGAACTCGACCGGGTAGGTGAGGCCGGCGAGGCCGGCGTCGAACAGCGCCCGTTGGAAGGTGCGGCCCGCCTCGAGGCGCTTGGCTCCACCGGCGTCGGCGTCGCCGCCGAGGTGGATTCCCACGGCATGTTCGTCGAGGAATGCCCGACACCGGGCTCGGAATTCCGCTTCGTCTGGGGCTTCGGGCATTTCGTCTCCAAAGGAAGTTAGCGACCGTTCACATGCTATCCGGCGTGGTCGACGCGCGGCGAGTCCGCTCCCGCTGTGACTATGCGTCCTCGGCGGGTCCGCCGCAGTCGGTGCAGCGGACGTCGCCGGGGGCGCCGCCGTCGACGAACTCGGTGAGCCAGTCGACGAACGCGACTCCCTCGACCTCCATCGTGTAGACCTCCGGTCGGCCGAGCACGGTGTGGTCGTCGCCGGGAGCGACATAGACGTCGAGATCGACCCCGTTGTCCTCGGTGAGGGTTTCGTTGAAGTCGAGCACCTCGAGGAGTCCGCCCTCGAGGCCGGCCATGGCCGAGAAGCTGACCTGCACCCCGTCGAACGCGTTGTCGAAGCGGGCCATGCGGATCTCGGGGGCGTGGTTGCCCGCGAAACGGTACAGGTCGGGGATGCCGTACTCCTCCGGTGGGACTCCGTCGAAGACGGACCAATCGGGGACGTTGTTGGTCGTGCCCCAGAGGTTGCCGATCACCTGGTTCTGCAGTGGGTTGGTGGCATAACCGCCCGAGGCATCGGCGAGTACGGCGATGTCGGTGTCGTCCGGCAACCGGTCGCTGGCGAGCCCTCCGAATAGGGGCGCGGGCACGCCGCCGGCGCTCGAACCGGTGACCAGCAGCTGGGAGGCATCGCCGTAGTTCTCGATGACGAAGTCGAGCCCGTACATCGCGTTCTCGAACCCGTTGTGTTCGACGGTGATCTCTCCGTAGGTCGTGGTCGCGTCGCCGAGGAACACGTCGCCCGTGCAGTAGGGGACGAAGACGAACGACCAATCGGCCAACGGATTGTCGGGATTGTCGAACTCGAAGATGCCGGTGCCGTCGTCGCCGGGATTGTCGTCCTCCCCGGTGGTCACCTTGTAGGTGCCGTCCTCGAAGTCGCACATGCCCTCGGTGAAGCAGGCTCCTCCGCCCTGGAAGTACAACACCACCTTGTCGGGGTCGCCGTCGCGACTGTGGATCCAGTAGTCGCTGCCGTCGGCGCACATGCACTCGGGTCCGCCGGGATGGCTCACCCACGACGGTCCGGCGTCCGGCGCCGAGGTGGTGCTGGCCGGCGCGTCGTCTGTGGAAGTGGTGTCGGTGGACGAGGTGTCGGCGGTGGTGGTCGTGGCGGTCGTCGTGGTCGTGGTCTCTGACGGTGTCGCGTCATCGCCGTCGTCACCGCACGAGGCGGCGAGCAGGGCGAGCGCGGCCAGGGCGGCGAGCAGCCGTCGTCGGGTCTTCATCGGTCCTCCCGGGGTTCGGCTGGCGACCGTAGTGCGGGGGTGGCGGCCGTCACGCCGGGAAGATCGGCGTCGGGTAGCTGTTTCACCAGTTGAGGATCTGGCGGCGGGTGACGAACCCGACGGGCTCGTAGGGGTTCGGTACGAGTCCGTCGTCCACCAGCACCTCGAGTTCCCCCTTGCTGGCCGCGAGCAGCGTCTCGTCGATGCCGCAGGTGAGCGCGACCGGATCGACCCCGAAGATCGTCGCCGCGTTGAGACCGAACACCTTGGCCTTCACCTCGGCGGTCAGCGCCGGGTAGCCGTGTTCGGCCTGGAAGGCCTCGGTGATCTCGAGCGCCCGGAACGCCTCGATCTGACGCTGGGGTGAGCCCAGCCAGATCCCGTCGGTGCCCCACATCACCCGATCGCCGCCGACCCGGTTGAGGAGCTTGCCCATCACGTGCGCGGCTTCGGTGGGGCTGTTCATCACCTCGCGCCAGGTGGTGCCGATCTCACACCAGACGTTGCTGTTCGGAACGATGCCGTGGTCGTCCATCGCCTTCACGAGGGCGTTGACGCCGCGCTCGGCCCGGTTCGGGTCGTAGGCCCCTTCGGTGGTCTGGATCTCGTAGGCCGAGTGGTAGACGACGAAGTTCATGTCGGGGAACTGGGCGGCGACCGCACAGATGTCGTCGGGGCCGTTGAAGCGACGGTCGAACTCCTGGAGCGGAAGCCCCTTGTGGGCGCAGATCGTCGAAACACCGAGGTCGCGGGCGTGCTCGACGACCGGGAGGCCGATGGCCGGGTCGGCCAGCGAGTAGCCCTGATTGCCGGGACCCCACGCGGTGTAGACCTTGAACGCGGCGACGCGGCCCGTGTCTGCGGTGGCCGTCATCCCGTCGAGGCGGCTCGACAACTCGCCGAAGTTGGGCGCGATCACGTCGTGGATCAGCACGCGACTCTGACCGGCCACCGTGAGAGCATCGACCAGATCGGCCGTGCCGACCTTGGCGTCGAAGGGCACCGGCGCGTCGAGCGGTCCCGAGTTGGGGACGTCGGTGAGCAGGGCGAACGTGGTGTCCGAGCCCAGGAACATGTTGGTGATGTAGGCGGTGCGGTTTAGGCACTCGAGTCGGTCCGCTTCGCCGCAGCCGCTCGGCACCAGGTTGCCGATCATCGACTCGATGCGGGCTGCGTTGTCGCGCCAGACCCCCTCGGGCATGACGTGGTGGGTGTGCACGTCGAAGATGAACTCGTCGCCGCCAAGCTCGATCGCGCAGGCTTCCTCGTCCTCGGGTTCGGGCACGACGTACTCGCCGCCCGGCTCCGTGGTGGAGGGCGGGATCGTGGACGGCTGGGGCGTCGAGGGAGGGGTCGACGAGGTGGAGGACGTGGAGGGCGGTGCCAGGACGCCGTCGCCGGCCGCGCATGCGTTGAGCACCGCGAGCGATGCGGCCATCGCCCCCGACGACCGCAGGAATCGCCGTCGGTCGACTCCGGTGCGGTCGGCGGCGGTTTCGAT
>JBDQKM010000160.1:0-7463 GCA_040263275.1 Acidimicrobiales bacterium | reverse complement strand
CCGTGGCGACGGCGAAGGCGATCCCCACCGACACCGCGTAGGCCCCGACGACCTCGATGCCGATCACCGCGAGCATGGCCGCGAGCGAAACCCGGCTGAGGCCCTCGGCGGCGAAGTAGGCGCCGTAGCGGTTGAACTCGTGGCGCCCCGACAACACGCCCCGCACGCACTCGGCCACCATGAACGCCGACATCGACAGCACGAGGGCGAGGAGCAGGTCGAGGCGATCGTCGAGCAGGTAGTCGAGGCCGAGCGGCCAGGCGATGAGCGCGCCGACGACGACCAAGAGCAGTTGGGCTGAGCCGATCCGCATCGCCTGCCGGAAGACCGGCGCGCTGCCCTCTCCCCTCCCGGCCCGGTTGGCCGTGGCCCGGGCGAGTTCCTGCTCGAGCGGCTGGAACAGGCCGGGGCCCAGGATGTAGATCAGCCCCCAGAGGACGGCGAGGCCGCCATAGGCCTCGTCGCCGAGCGAGCGACGCGCCACGACCAGGAAGGCGTAGGTCGTGATGCCGTTGATCACGAGCCCGGTTCCGATGGCGGTGGTGCCGGTCGGGAGCGGGCTCCGGTCACGCAGGGTCGCGAGTCGGCGGCGGATGGGATACTCCATGGTCCTTCCCGCCGGGCGCGACGGGACCCGGGAAGGCTATCGGTGCTGCAGACGGTTGGCCGACACCCGCCGGTGCCGGCGGCGGGTCAGGCCGGCGTGAAGCTCGGCATGCAAAGGCCGTCGAGTTCGGTGACCTCGATGCGGTCGCGGTTCTCCCAGGTGACCTGGTTGTTCGGGTCGACGCGCAGCTTGAACTCGCGGAAGGACATCTCGAGGGCGTCGAAGGCGATGAGGCGCCCGCTCAGCCCGTCGCCCACGCCGAGGATCAGCTTGATCGCCTCGAGGGCCTGGATCGAACCGACGATGCCGGGCAGCACGCCGAGCACGCCGGCTTCGGCGCACGAGGGCGCGAACTCGGCCGGCGGCGCTTCGGGCAGCATGTCGCGGTAGGTCGGGCCGTTGCGGGGGTCGAACACCGTGATCTGACCTTCGAACCGGAAGATCGAACCATGGACCACCGGGATGCCGAGCTTCACCGTGGCGTCGTTGAGCAGGTAGCGGCTCGGGAAATTGTCGGCGCCGTCGACGACCACGTCGTAGCCCGCGATGATGTCCATGATGTTGTCGGCACCGAGACGAGCGTCGTAGGTGACCACATTGACGTCGGGGTTGAGGCTGGTCAGCGTCTTCTTGGCCGAGTCGACCTTGCGTTCACCGATGCGATCCAGGTTGTGGAGGATCTGACGCTGGAGGTTCGACTCGTCGACGACGTCCATGTCGATGATGCCGATCGTTCCGACACCTGCGGCGGCCAGATAGAGCGCGGCCGGGGACCCGAGTCCGCCGGCGCCGAGGAGGAGCACCTTGGCGTCGAGCAGGGCGAGCTGGCCCTCCTCACCGATCTCGGGGACCAGGAGGTGCCGCTGGTAACGGTTGCGCTGATCGGGCGAGAGGGTCTGGGGCCGCTTCCAGTCGCGCCCCTCGTCCTTCCACTTGTTGAAGCCGCCGTCCATCGACACGGAGTGCTGGTAGCCGAGCTGCTCGAGGGTCTGCACCGCGAACGCGGAGCGGACACCGCCGGCGCACATCACGACGAGCTTGGCGTCGCGATCGGGCACCCGGTTCTCGATGTTGGACTCGAGCTGCCCGCGGGGGATGTGGATGGAGCCGGGGATCGCTCCCTGCTCGTATTCGTCGGGCTCCCGCACATCGAGGAGGGTGTAGCCCTCGGCGAGGAGCGCTTCACCGGCATCGGTGTCGACCTCGTGGATCGAGGCCTTTGCCTGTTGGAGGAGTTCACGGAAACTGGCCATGACGGAAAGCCTACCTAGTTAGTCGGGAATTGCCAGCCCCGATTCTCAGGAGGGCGTCATCCCGACGATCAGGGGCAACGCGGCGGCGATCCGGTCGTGCAACACGATGTCGCCCAGATGGTCCATCTCGGTCGGCTCGCCGTTGAGGATCACCACTCGGGCGCCGGCGTGCTTCGCGATGCGCACCGTCTCGTTGATCGGGTAGACGCCCAGCGAGGTACCGACCGTGAGGAACACGTCGGCCTCGTGGGCCGCGATCTCGGACCGACGCAGATCCTCGGCATCGAGCGACTGGCCGAACGACACCGTGGCCGACTTCAGCAGGCCACCGCAGCGAGGGCAGTCCGGATCCTCCTCACCGGCCCGGACCCGCTCGATCGCCTCTTCCATGTTGTCGCGGTATTCGCACGACAGGCAGGCGACCTTGCGCGTGGTGCCGTGGACCTCGACGACCAGGTCGGCGCTGTTGCCGGCCCGCTGGTGGAGCTCGTCGACGTTCTGTGTGATCAGCGTGTGGAGTTTGCCCCGCTGCTCGAGATGGACGAGCGCGTGATGGCCGATGTTGGGTTCGACGTTGGCCCACAGGGTGCCGGCGGCGCGGGCGGCCCAGTTGGCCCTGCGCACCTCGGGATCCTGCACGTAGTAGCGAATGTTCGAGGCCCGTTCGGCCTTCGGATCCTTGGTCCACAGGCCCTGGGGCCCCCGAAAGTCGGGGATGCCGGAATCGGTGGAGATTCCGGCGCCCGTGAGCACGGCGACCCTCTCGGCGTCGTCGATCAGGGCACGGGCGGCCTCGACGAGCGAGGCGGGGGTTCCGGCGGTCGTCATGGACCGGATCGTAGGCGACACCGGCACCGATGACGCTCGGGTGACGCCGCCGCGGTTGAGTCACAGCATCGTCGTGGGCGCGCTGACTGCAGTCGCGTCAGGGAGGGGTGGACATGAGACGAACACGTGGAGGTGTCGGCTCACTCGCCGCATGCCTCGCCGCACTGCTGGCCCTGGTGTTTCTGGCACCGGGTGCCGGAGCCCAGGACGACCCGGCGGAGCCGGTCGACACCGACGGCGACGGTCAGCGAGACGACTGGGACGGCGACGGCGAGCCCGACAACGACGACGACAATCCCTGTGAATGGGACGACAAGGACGACGCCGAGAACACCGGCAACCCCGACGGCATCCCCGATGCCGACGGTACGCCTCCCGACATCGAGGGTTGCGAGGGTGAAGGCGGGTCACTCCCCGACCAGCTCACCGCCCAGCGGGTGCGGATCATCCTCAGCGAGGTCTTCGCCGCCATCCCCGACGTGACCGAGCCGGGCGAGGCCCCCGACTCGTTCCCCAACATCCGCCGTCTGTTCGACGAGAACGGCAACGACATCGGGCCGGACTGGACCCACCTCGACGATCTCGTCGGCGAGCCGGGCGTGCGCGACCTCCTCCAGGAGCCCGACGACCGGATCAACCAGGCGCTCCTCGAGGCCGAGGACAGCAACAACGAGCAGATCATCGACCCGCTCGATCCCAACCGCATCGTGCTCGTCGCCACCAGCGAGGCCATGGACCACACGATCAACCAGATCGAGCGGGCCCGCGGCGACCTCGGCCTCGTCGGCGGTTCCGGCTCCGAACTCACCGGCCCGTGCATGGGCATGGCGTGGTCCTACGACAGCGACGGCCAACCCCTCGACGTGGCCTGGGACTGGGATCAGGACGGCCCGCCGATCGGCTTCAAGGAGGGCCCGTTCGACGAGGACGAGCTACCGCTCGAGCCGATCTTCACGTCCGACAACCCGTTCATCGTCGATGTCGACGGTGCCGTGATCTACACGGGTCTGGCCGGCGGCGTGCCCGACGGCACCGGCCCGCTCGACCACGACTGGTTCATCGAGATCAACTTCCTCGGCTTCGCCGGTGCCAACATCGATGCCGGCGGCGACCCGAACCGGTCGGGCGAGAACCGCAACCTGGGTGCGGTCAACCTCAACGAGGACCTGCCCGCCCCGGCCAAGATCAGCGGCCTGGTGGCCATCAACGGCCAGATGTCCGCCCCCAACAGCGGGACGGGCGCCGACGACGGCACCAGCGGCGCCGTGCCCAACGGACTGCCGTTCCTCTGCATCGGCTCGGGCTTCGTCGACTCCCAGGGTGGGCTCCCCCTCACCGCCCCGGGCGTGGCGCTCGTGTTCCTCTCGACGGTGGGCATGCTCTTCAATGCCCGGCCGGCCAAGACCTGGGGAGGTGTCTGATGACCACCACCACGACCGCACCCACCACCACGAAGAAGCACCCGATCCGGGGCTTCCTCTACGGGATCCCGTTCGGCCTCGGCCTGGCGATGATCGCCATCGGCCAGAAGTGGGCCGCACTCGGCACCTGGCCGCCGGTTCTCATCTTCGTCATCGGCGTCCTCGCCAGCATGGCGTGGGGCATGTTCGGCCCGGCCAAGGCCCCCAAGGGCGACGCGCCGAGCGCCGCCCCGACGGCGACGGTCGAACCCGACCCGGAACCGGAGCCGGAGTCCGCGCCGGACCCCGAGCCGACCGACGACTTGACGGAAGATATTGAAATAGGCTGAAATGCACTGAACTTCCCCGGTTGATCCATGACCGCGGGAGTTCCGCCATGCCCACCCCATCCACCACGCTGCACGACCACGACGTCGATCAGCTCTACATCCGCAGCTGGGACGACCCGATCGTCGACCGCATCGGCCACGACCCCCGCTCCGGCTATGTCGAACAGTTCTGGCTCGGCATCCTCGGTCCGAGCACGATCTGGCTGCTGCGGCATTGCCGCCACGAACTCGACCGGTCGCCCAACGGCTTCGTCCTCGATCTGGGCGACGCCGCCGGTGCGCTCGGCCTCGGGCACAAGGGCGGCCGCAACAGTCCCCTCGTGCGCAGCATCGCCCGGGCCGCCCGCTTCGACGCGGCGAGGCCGGCCGGACTCGGCGAACTCGAGGTCCGCCGCCGGCTACCGCCGCTGAACCGGGGACAGCTCGCCCGCTTGCCGCCGCTGCTGCAGCGGCGCCACCAGGCCTTCCTCGACGCGGCCGACGCCGGCGACGCGGCCACGCTCGAACGGCGGGCCCGCCGTCTCGCCCTCGGGCTGGTGCAGTGCGGCGACGGTGTCGACGACGCCGAACTCCAGCTGGGCCAGTGGCGGTTCCATCCGTCGATTGCGGCCGCGGCGGTCCGGTGGGCATGGGACCAACACCACGGAGGCGGGTCGGAAACGAGCCGAAACCCCGTTCTCGACCCCGATTCGGCCCTCAACTGAGTCGCACGACCCGAGAGATTGGGCCAAAAGAAGCATAAGGAACCGAGTTTTCGATGCCGAAGGAATGGAGACGGTTCACCGCCGAAGTGGTGGTGACATCTACACAGGGGAGTCCAGCCAAAATGACCACCGCTTACCAGTTCCTTTCTGCTTGGATCACTGCGCACATCGATGATGAGCGTGGCGCCAGCCTCGTCGAGTACGCGCTGCTCGTCGCGCTGATCGCTGTCGTGTGCATCGCTGCCGTGACCGCCCTCGGCGAGTCGGCTTCGAGCAAGTTCTCCGAGGTCGACTCGGCGATCGGCTGATCCCAGCCAATACTCGTTCGGATGGCGGCCCTTCGGGGCCGCCATCCGGCGTTTTGGGGTGGCGCCCGATCAGGGCTTCGTGAAACCGGCCGCGAGATCGGCCAGCAGCCGGACACCGAACCCGGTGCCACCCTTGGTGATCTCCGCCTCGTCGGCGTCGCTCCAGGCCGGACCGGCGATGTCGAGATGGGCCCACGGGATGCCTTCGGCCACGAACTCCTGCAGGATCAGCCCGGCGGTGAGCGCACCCCCGTACTGGCCACCGATGTTCTTCATGTCGGCCACCGGCGACTCGACCATCTTCTTGTAGTCCTTGGGCAACGGCAGGTGCCAGACCCGCTCGCCGGAGGACGTCGACGCAGCCTCGATCTGCTCGACCCAACCGTCGTCGTTGCCCATGAGCCCGGCGATCTTGGGGCCGAGGGCGACCATGCAGGCCCCGGTCAACGTGGCGAGGTCGACGATCGCGTCGGGCTTCGCCTCACTGGCCAGTGACAAGGCATCGGCCAGGATCAGCCGACCCTCGGCGTCGGTGTTGAGCACCTCGATCGTCTTGCCGTTGCGGATCTTCAGCACGTCGCCGGGCCGCGTGGCATCACCGCCGAGCATGTTGTCGGTCATCGGCACGAAGGCCCGGACCCGGCACTGCGGGGCGATGTGGGGCATGACGCTCATGGCGCCGACCACGGCTGCGCCGCCACCCATGTCGCACTTCATCGTCATCATGCCCTGACCCGTCTTGATCGAGAGCCCGCCGGCATCGAAGACGAGGCCCTTCCCGACGAGGGCGAGCGTGCCCTTGGCCTTGCCCTTGGGGTTGTAGGTCAGCTCGACGAGCCGCGGGGGCAGGTCCGAGCCACGGTTGACGCCGAGGATGCCGCCGAGCTTGCCCTTCTTGATGGCGGCTTCGTCCCACACCTTCACCGTCAGTCCGGCCTTGCGACCCATCGCCGCGGCTCGCCGGGCGAACTCGGACGCGGTGAGCGTGCCGCCCGGCTCGTTGACGAGATCGCGGGCCAGTGCCTGGCCGTCGGCGATGGCGGAGCCGAGATCGAGCGCCGCCTGGTTGCGAACGCCGCTCCCCCCGGCCACGTCGACACGGGCCAGCTTGGCCGGCTTCGCGTCGGACTTGTAGGTGAGGAACTTGTAGGCGCCGAGACGCACGCCTTCGGCGAGGGCACGACGGGCATCGGTGCCGTCCACGTCGCACTCGGGGAGCTCGATGCCGATCCGGGGGTGGCGTCCGAACCCACGACCGATGGCCGCTCCGGCCCGGCGCACGGCCTCGGTGTCGACGTCGGAGGCGCCACCCGCACCGACGAGCGCCATCACTCGTCCGTCTTCGGGCCACGAGTGGGTCTGCCCCGCCTTGCCCTCGAAGCCAGCGTTCTCGAGCTGCTTCGCCGCGACGCCGGCGACACCCGCGTCGACCTGATCGGTCGTCACGATGCGAACGTCGGCCTTGGCGGCCTTGGGCACCGTGCGAGCGGCGTGGAAGGTGATGGTCATGTCGGTTCTCCCGGGGGGCGTCGATCTCCGCGGCAGACTACGCGCCCGACGCCACCCGGTGGGGACCCGGACCGGCGGGCCCCTACCCGCCCCCCGGCAGTTCCTGCTCGAGGGTGAGCGTGTCGGCGAAGAGATCGCCGTGGTCCTCGACCCGCTCGAGCACCTCGCCGGCCTCGAACCCGAGGGGCTCGCCATCGGCGCCGTCGGCCACTTCGTCCCAGCTCAGCGGGGTCGAGACGGTGGGCCGATCCTTGGCCCGCAGCGAGTAGGGAGCGATCGTGGTCTTGTGTCGGGAGTTCTGGCTCCAGTCGATGAAGACCTTCCCCTTGCGAAGCTTCTTGGTCATGTTCGACAACACGAGCTTCGGCAGCTTCAGTTCGAGGAGTTGGGCGACGGCGAGGGCGAAGTCGGAGGCATGGTCGTGTTCGTGCGGGGTGATGAGCGGGACGTAGAGCTGCATGCCCTTGCTGCCCGACGTCTTGGGGAAGCTCCGGAGTCCGACGG
>JBDQKM010000159.1:0-7524 GCA_040263275.1 Acidimicrobiales bacterium | reverse complement strand
GCGGGAGTGGAACTGGCGCAGGAGCATCACGGCGCCGTGCGTGAGCTCGAGCTCCCGTTGGCCCCAGTCGTCGGTGGCCGAGGCGACCACGAGGACCACACTCTCGTGCGGCTGCTCTTCGACGACGGCCACCAGGGCGTAGCCATCCTTCCAGCCCCGGGCCTCACACTGTTCGGGATCGAGCACCATCGTCAGATCGACGACCGCGAGACCATCACCCGCCCGGACCGCGTCGCGCACGTCGGGATCAGGAGTGGCCTCGAAGCCTTCGTCGAGCTCTGTCCATGCGTCGGCCGACCACTGGTGAGTGGCCGTTCCCGACATCGTGTCGGTGTCGACCACCCAGATCCCGACCTACAACGCGTCGAGCACCTCGCCGAGACGGGCGATTCCGTTCTCGATCACGGGCGCGGCCGTCTCGGCCGTTGCGTCGATGAACGACGCGCCGAGTTCCCACAGGACATCCTGTGCGACCCACGACCGATCGGAATTGGGCATCAGCCAGCAATCGGCCGGTTCGGCGCCGATCTGAGACCGTCGAACACGCCTGCTCAGCCCCGCGGCACGCCGTGATAGGGGCTTCCGGCCTCGCGCCAGGCGCCGAACAACTCGAAAAACGCCTCTCCGAAGGGGTCGACATCCTGGAGCGGCATGGCGGCGCGACGAATCGTGAAGTCCATGGGGGCGAGCTCACCGGCCCGGGCGAACCACTCGGCCGCCGCCTCGGCATCCCCCTCCCGGCGTCGATGCACGGCCAGCCGGAAGGCCAAACGGGCCGTGACCTCGTCGTCGCTGAGGTCGTCGACCTCGTGGCCGGCATCGTCGGGCACCGTGCCGTGACGCACCCACTCGCGCACCTGGTCCATGTGGGCGTCGGGAGTCACCCCGGTGAAGTCGACGAACATGTCGGTGCCCACCTCGGCCGCGTTGGGGCGGGCGATGGAGCCATCGGCGTCGATCCACACGACCGTGGGCACGTTGCTGACGGCGTAGAGCTCGGCGAGGAGATGATCGCGGTCGACCAGCACGGGGAACGAGATGCCCTCCGCCCACTTGCGCACGTCGTCGGGGGACTCATCGAGAAAGACGCCGATGACCGTGAGACCCTCGGCCTCGAGTTCGTCCTGCAGTGTCTGCCACCCGGGCAGCTCGTAGCGGCAACCTCACCAACTGGCGAAGGCGATCAGCAGTCGTTTCCGGTCCTTGAACTGCTCCAGCGATCGGGGGTTGCCGTCGAGGTCGGGCAGGACGAAGTTCGGTGCCTGCCGTCCGACGAGGGCGGCCCGGCGGTCGCCCGCCGGCGCGCTCACGGCGACGAGACCCGCATCCTCGTCGACCAGCGTGGACATGCCGAGCAGTCCGGCCACGGCGGCCAGGTCGATCCCGTCATCGCTGACGACACCGGCGGGATCGCGAACCGGCACGCAGACGTCGCCGCGGCAGAGCCCCTCGGGCTTCAAGTCCCAGCCCAACGCGGCGGCCACACCGGCGTGGTCGGTCAACACCCGCCCGTCGGAGAGCACGCCGTCGATGTCGCGGATACCGCCCGACTCCGCCGGGTCCTGCGTGAGCACCTTCATTTCCGGCATGTCCGCCCCTTTCGAGAACGAAGATAGCGTGCCCGGCCATGAGCGACTTCGTGAAGCTGGAACGAGACACTGCACCGGGCGTGGCGACCATTCGTCTCGATCGACCGAAGGTCAACGCGATCGACGACGCGGTGCTGGCCGGAATGCAGGCCGTGTGCGAAGAATTGGCCGACGACCTCGATGTCCGCGCCGTCGTGCTCACCGGCGAAGGGCGCAATTTCGCAGCCGGCGCCGACATCAAGACCTTCCCCGATCTCGACCGCGGCGCCGCCCTCGAGTTCTCCCGCATGTTCAACCGTGCGGCGCTCGCCCTCGAACGGCTTCCCCAGGTCACGATCTCGGCGATCAACGGCTACGCCCTCGGTGGAGGGCTGGAACTCGCCTTGGCGACCGACTTCCGGTTCGCGGCCGACGACGCACGCCTCGGGATGCCCGAGATCCTGCTCGGCATCATTCCGGGCGGGGGCGGCACCCAGCGTCTCAGCCGCCTGGCTGGTATCACCTACGCGAAGGATCTCGTCTACTCCGGCCGTCAGATCACCGCCGCCGAAGCGCTCGACGCCGGAATCGTCTCGGCCGTGTATCCCGCCGACGAGCTCCTCGACGCGGCGATCGCGCAGGCTGCCGTCTACGCAGCCGGGCCGGCGTCGTTGCGGATCGCGAAGCAGGTCATGCTCGACGGCTACCACCAACCGCTCGAAGACGCGGTGGAGATCGAAGCCCAGGGATTCGCGGACGCGTTCACCACCGACGACAAGGTGGTCGGAGTGGCGAGCTTCATGGAACACGGTCCGGGAGCGGCGACCTTCTCGGGGCGCTGAACCGGGGCTGCGCACGGCTCACGCGACCTCGAGGTTGTTGAGCCGTGCGGTGGCCAGGACCAGCGCGACGACGGCGACCACCAGAGGCACCACGACCCCCGTGGTCTGTGAGAGGTCGCCGAGTGCGATGTCGACGCCGGTGCGATCGGTCAGGATCGAACTCAGGTAGCCCCGCACGGCCACCTTGGCCGCGGCGCTGCCGAAGCTCGCCACGAGGCCCTCCCAGATCAGGATGTAGCCGAGGCCCCACACGATCGAGTTCTTGACCGTGAGGCCGAGCAACACGAACAGGGCGCTGTAGGCGAGGATCCCGACAACCGTGGCGAGCGCCGATGCCACCACCAGATCGGACCCCGCATCGAGCGAGACGGCCGTCAGGGTCATCGGGATCAACGTGAGCGGGAGGCTCACGGTGATCGCGGCGAGCCAGGCGCCCACGGCGATGCCGGCCCGAGGCATGGGTCGGAGCCACAGGTAGACCAGCGTGCCGTCCTCTCTGGTGTCGCCGAGCGAGGCGCCGGCGAAGACCAACGCGACGATCGGCACCAGCAGCGTGAAGCCGATGAGCGACACGACGAACACCCCGGCCTCCAACTCCTCGAGCGCGATCTCGGCCGCGGTCTGCGGTGGGAACTGCTCGGCCGGCTCGGCCCGACCCACGAGCCAACCCAACAACACGACGACGGCACCGATGACGATGAGGGCGATCACCCGCCCGCGGGTCAGCAGCTGCCGGAGGAGGACCCGATAGACGACCCGTACCGAGTCGAGGAGGCTCACGGTCGCGCTCATCGGCGCTCCACCAGGTAGCGGAACACGCTCTCGAGGTCATCGTCGAGCGGACGAACACCGCGCAGGCGGACGTCGAGTTCGCGGGCGACCGGCGCGATCTGGCGGCCGAAGGTGTCGACGTCGAGGGTGTCGAGTTCGATCCCGTCGGCATCGACATGGGCACCGTCGACGATGGCGCGATCGAGCAGCGCGGCGGCCAGCCGGCGGGGTTGATCGGCCTCGACCCGGATGCGGTGGGGTCGATCGTCCATGAGATCGCGGAGCGCGTGATAGTCGCCCGACGCAGCGAGACGCCCCTGGGCGATCACGAGGATGCGAGACCCGAGCTTCGCGACCTCGTCGAGCACATGGCTCGAGACGAGCAGACACTTGCCCTGATCGGCGAGCTCGTTGAACAGCGCGATCATGCGTCGTCGCTGCACCGGGTCGAGCCCGGTCAGTGGTTCGTCGAGGATGAGCACCGCCGGATCGTTGACGAGCGCAGCGGCCAACTTCACCCGCTGGCGCATCCCCTTGCTGTACGCGCCCACGCTCTTGGGGTCCGTGGCATCGAGCTGGACGATGTCGAGGACCCGGCGCGCCGCCGCGACCGGGTCGGCCACCCCGTGCATGATCGCGGCGATCTCGACGAACTGCCGTGCGTCGAGCCGGTCGAACAACCCGTCCTGCTGCGGCGCGAGGCCGATCTGGCCGCGCACGGCGGCATCGGTGCGGGCGTCGCGCCCGAGGACGCGCACGGTGCCGCGAGTGGGCGGGGCGAGCCCACACAGCATGCGGAAGAGCGTCGACTTGCCGGCGCCGTTGGGGCCGAGCAGGGCGGTGATCCCGGGGCCCACCGTGAAGGACACGTCGGACACGGCGACGACGTCGCCGAAGGCCTTGGTGACGTTGGTGACCGAGACCATCGGCGGCGGCGGAGGCGCGACCTCCGCCGACGAGGGCGGTCCCGGCCGGGGTGGCGGTGGTGGGAGCTGCGAAGCGTCGGTCATGCGCCCGCCGTTCGATAGCGGGCCCACAGCACGGCCGCCGAGGCTCCGGCCCAGCCGGCGTTGGCGGCATAGACGCGTTCGGTCGGGATCTCGGGGTATTGGCCGGCATCGCCGAAGATCCGAGCGATCATCTCCATCGGCATGTTGACCGGATCGAGCATGCGCCACTGGATCGACTGGTCGGCGGCCTCGACGAGGATCTGCACCACGATCAGAGCGCCGAGCATGGTCAGCACGACGGCGAGGCTCGCGAAGGCCCGACGATCGGTGAGACTGGCCGCCCCGAGGCTGATGAGGGCGTAGATGATCGATGCCAGCACGCCGGACAGAAGAATGCGGATCAGTACGACCAACCAGTCGCCGACACCGTCGGGACCGAGCGAGGCGAAGGTCATTCCGAGCAGGTATACGACCGTGGGCACGAACACGATCAGCGCCATGAGCCCGGAGACCGAGAGCACCTTGGCACCGAGGTAGGTGCGTCGGGTGAGGGGCGTGGAGAGGTAGAGCGACAGCATGCCGTCGCGCCGGTCGCGCACCAGCGCCTCGGGCGCGACCAGACCCGTGAACAGGATCATCGCGGCGATCGACTGACGGGCGAGCTCGGAATAGAGCGGCACGATGCCCTCGAGCACGTCGTTGATGAACTCGTCGCCCCCCAGCAGCACCGCCAGGCCGATGAACACCACCGCCGGAAGCATCGCGACCACGATCACGAGGACGGGCGCGATCTTGTGGCGGGCTTTCCGGCCGAGGCCGAGCACGCTGCGGGTCGTGTGCCAGGCGGTGGAGCGGATCGCCCCACCGACGCCACTGCGTCGGCCGTCGAAGCGGCGATAGCCGCGGTCGAGGATCTGGGCGCTGCCGTCGGTCGTCATGAGGCCCCCACCTCGAAGAGGTCTTCGAGCCTGCGGCGGCGCTGCTCGATACGGCGGACACGAGCGGAGGAGTCGGCCACGGCGTCGCGTACGGCGTCGGCGATCGAATCGGCCGACGCGCCGAGGACCTCCATGCGGTTCGCATCGGGCTCGTGGGTCACGCGGAGCCCGGCCGCGGTCAGGTGGGCGACGACGGACTCGACCGAGCCGGGAACGTCGTCGATCTCGGTCAGCTCGACCGTGACTCCTTCGACATCGCCGACGAGCTCACGCAGCGGACCCTGGGCCACGAGTTGCCCGGCGTCGAGGGCGACGACGTTGTCACAGATCCGTTCGACCTCTTCCAGCAGGTGCGACGACAGCATCACGTCGATCTGGTATTCCGAACTGATCTGACGGATGAGGGCGAGCATCTCGTCGCGCTGCACCGGGTCGAGGCCGTCGGTCGGCTCGTCGAGCAACACGAGGCTCGGATCGGCGGCGATGGCCTGGGCGAGCTTCACCCGCTGGCGCTGGCCGGTGGACATGGTGCCCAACGCGCGGAACCGTTCCTCGCCGAGCCCGACGAGCCACAGCGCATCGCTCGCCCGCGACCGCGCCTCGCTGCGGGGCATCCCGCGGACTTCGGCCAGGTGTTTCACGAAGTCGGAGGCCGGCATGTCGTCGGGGAACACGTTGCGCTCGGGCCCGTACCCCACGTTGGCCCGGAGCTCGGCGCCCTGGCGGAGGGGGTCGAGCCCCAGGACCGAAACCGAGCCGTTGGTCGGTGTGCGCAGGCCCAGCACGATCGACATGAAGGTGGTCTTGCCCGCGCCGTTGGCCCCGACCAGCCCGGTGACGCCCGGCGGCACCTCGAGGGTCAGCGAATCGAGGGCGCGATGGGTCCCGAAGACCATGGACACGCCGCTCGCCGAGATCACACTCACGGCGCCATCATGACCCAACCGGCCCGTCCGGGACGTCCACCCCGAGGATGATTCGGGGTCGGTCGTCCAGCCGCTTCTCGAGCAGGGTGACCCGCTTGGCGCCGCCCTCGGTGTCCTGTTCGCCCACGGAGACGAACCCGCGGGCGTCGTGGAACGAGAGCGAGACGTCGTTGCGCGGCACGATGTTGACTTCGGCGAGCATCACCTCGTGTCCGTCGGCTCGTCCTCGGGCCGCGAACTCGTCGTAGAGGCGCGTGCCGACTCCGAGTCCCCTCCCCTGCTCGGCGACCACCACTCGGTCGACATAGATGAACTCCTCGTAGCGGGCACTGAACCAGGCGTAGTTCAACGAGTCGTACTCGACTCCCGGCCCGAGACCGATCATGAACCCGGCGATGGTGTCGTCCGGCCCGTCGATCACGAGGAAGCTGTGGGCCACCTCGAGGAAGTGTTCGAGATCGGGATGGTCCAGCGCGTTGACCGCCGGCACCGCCGTGTTGTTGTGGCCCAGGATCTCCTCGAGGTCACCGGCCGTCGCTTTGCGCACCTGCATCACGTCCCATCCTGCCATCGCGGCCCGGCGGTGCGGGCGAGGGCGACCGGGAGTCCATGAACTCGTCGCGTATCGCACCCACGACGCGCTCGGCCGCTCCGCCCGGCGGGAACGTGTGGAAGCGGGCCTTGAGCTCCTGGTGGCGGGCACGGTGCTCGCCGAGTCCGTTGCGTCGGGCGGCCGCCAGCGCCGCCGCGAGTTGCTGCTCGTCGCGGCAGAGCGGTCCGACTGCGACGTCCGCGAGATCGAACGTCAACGGTCGTTGTTCGGCGAACCGCTCGAGATCGGGCACGTAGTAGATGATCGGCCGGTCGAGCAGCATGAAGTCGAACGGCGCGCTCGAGAAGTCGCTGATCATGCCGTCGGCGTGGGGGTAGGCATCGCTCGGGTCCGTGAACGGATCGATCATCCGGAGGTGGCCCGAGTTCTGCAGCACGTCGACGCCGAGCACGCCGCGATCGGCGTCGACATAGTGCAGCTTCACGGCAATGGTGACGTCCGCCGCCTCGGCCGCCGCCGCCAGCACGTCCCAATCGAAGGCCTGACGGGCCATCCCCTCGCGGAACGTCGGCAGGTAGACGAACACCGGTCGCTCGTTCGGGATCGGCGGGCCGATGGTCGGAATCGCGGACCGGTCCTGACGACGCGCCGACAGGAGCCGGTCGTGGCGGGCGAACCCCGTGATGCGGATCTTGTCGGCCGGCGTGCCGTAGAACCGGGCGCCCTGCTCGGCGTGGATCGGTGAGCACGCCATCAACAGATCGGGGACGGGGACGTGCCACGGCAGGACGATCCGCCAGAACGCCCGCTGAACCGGGGAACCGTGGAAGAGCTGGTAGAGACGGTGATCGGTGGCGTCGATGGCCCGCTCGATCTTCTTGATACCGATCCCATGGCGCAGCAACACGAGCCGCGCGCCTCGCGACAACCAGAAGTTGATGTCCTTCGGCAACGAGTCGTAGACGAACACGCCGGC
>JBDQKM010000158.1:0-7537 GCA_040263275.1 Acidimicrobiales bacterium | reverse complement strand
GCGATCTGGGCGAGCTGGTCGGCCTGGGCGCTCTCGATCTCGTCGAACGTGCGGGCTCGGGGCAGTTCGTCGTTGGCGAGCGGCTCGAGGACGTTGCGGACGACGGGCGCCGCGGCGCTGCTGCCGAAGCCCGACTCCTCCAGGACCACCGCGATGGCGATCTCGGGCTCACCGAGGTTCGTGCAGCCGTAGGCGGCGAACACACTCGTGTCGGCCTTTCCGCGTACCTGGGCGGTGCCGGTCTTGCCGGCGACGGTGCACTCGCCGTGGGGGAAGCCGGCGAACGCGGCCACCGCGGTGCCTCCGGCGCCGGTCAGCACTCCCTCCAGACCCTCCTGGACCTGGTCGAGGTGGTCCGGTTCGAAATCGAGCTCGCGCAACACCCGTGGCGCGAACTCGAAGACCTCGCCGGGGACCAGATTGCCGTCGGCGTCGCGCGTGTCGGGCTGTTCGACCCGAAGGGCGACGTTGATCTGGTGCAGGTCACCGCCGTTGCCGATCGTGGCGTAGACGTTGGCCAACTGCGTCGGGGTGAGGAGGAGGTCGCTCTGGCCGATGGCCAGCTGGATGGTGTCGCCCGGGAACCACTGCGACCCGTCGCGAAGGAACACCCCGGCCTCGGCCTGGGCGTCGAAATAGTCGCGGTCGGGGACGACGCCGGAACGCTCGTAGGGCAGCTGGATGCCGCTCGAGGCGCCGAGTCCGAACTCTCGCGCCTTGGCCTGGATCCCTTCGTCCCCGTCGGGGCCCTGGACCGGCTCCGCCCAGAAGCCCTCGCCACCGAGGGTGTAGAAGAACACGTCGCTCGAGGCCGACAACGCCCGCGGCAACAGGTAGGTGTCGTCGCCCTCGAAGGGACTCTCGAACACGCATGTGTCGGCCGCCTCGAAGTCGTCACGACAGCCCGGATAGACGTACGTGCCGGTGTCGCGGATCGAACCGTCGCGGGCCTGGTCGATCGGACTGTCGGGACCGAGATAGCCGCGCTCGAGGGCGGCGAACGCGGTGATCACCTTGAACGTCGAGCCGGGGGCATAGGTGCCCTGGATGGCCCGGTTGACGATCGGTTGGAAGTTGTCGGGCGAGGTGAGGATCTCGAACTGGGCGAACGAGATCCCGTTGACGAAGTCGGACGGGTCGTACGTCGGGTAGCTGGCCATCGCCAGCAGGCCACCGTCGCGGGGGTCGACGGCGACGGCGGCGCCGGCCGACGCCACGATCGGCGGATCCCCGGGCCGGGCCCCGCGCTCGCGCGTCGCCGCGAGCCCTTCGGCCAGCTCCTCCTCGACCACCGCCTGGAGGTCGATGTCGATCGTGAGATACAGATCGGCGCCGGTGATCGGCGGACGCCGGAACTCCACCCGCTCGCCGATCACCTCTCCCCGGTTGTCGACCACGAGATAGCGCACGCCGGGCACGCCGCGAAGCACGTCCTCGAACACCCGCTCGACGCCGGTCTTCCCGATCTCGTCGCTCAGTTGATAGGTCTTCGCCCCCGCCTGCTCGGTGTCGATGCGTTCGTTGGCGCTGCGGAGCTCGTCGAGGGTGACGGGCCCCACGTAGCCGAGGAGGTGCGCGGCCAAGCCCCCGAACGGGTAGGTCCTGACCGTGCGCGACACGACGTCGACCCCGGGGAACTGCTCCGGCCGTTCGCCGAGGAAGACCAGCAGGCTCGCGTCGACGTCGACGGCCACGGGCACCACGTCGAAGGGGCCGTACTGGCCGCTGTTGACCTCGCGCTCGATGGCGTCGACCTTCGTGAGCCGCCCGGACCGGCTGATCGCGATGGCCAGCTGATGGAACATCTCACGACGCTCGTCCTCGTCGAGGTCCTCGAGCTCGGCCTTGTCGACGGTGACCACGTCCACCACCTTGTTGTCGACCAGGACTCGGCCGTTGCGGTCGAGGATGCGCCCGCGCGGCGCCTCTTCGAACACCTCCCGCAGCACGTTGGTCTCGGCCTCCTCGGAGAGCACCTCGTACTCGATCCCCTGGAGGTACCAGAGCCGGGTGAAGAGCGCGCCGAAGAGGATCAGCGCAACGAACGCGAAGATCCTCAGCCGCAGCCGGCCGGCGTCGTCTTCCACGGCCATGAGATCAGCACACCCTCATGCGCGAGTGGGCGCGGGACGCCCGAAGGTCATGGGTCCGCGGAGCGCCCAACGCATCGGCCGCACCATCACCGGCGCGATCGCGGCGTTGAGCAGGCCGGCGATGAGGGCGACCCGCAGGAGTTCGATGTCGACGAGGCCACGCTGACCCACGACCTCACCCAGCAGGGCGTAGCCCAGGACGGTCGCGAACGTGCCGAGGAAGGCGAGGGCCGACACCTGACCCCGCGTGTCGTTGAACAGGCCGGCCTCGATCGATCCGATCGCGAACGCCACGGTGGCGAAGGCCATCGCTGCCAATCCGAGCGGCGTCGGGAGCCAGATGTCCCACAGGAGACCGGCACCGAAGGCGACCGTCGACCCTCGCTCGGGACCGGCGAGGAACCCCGCCAGCACCGCGACGAGCGCGAGCAGCTCGGGGGCCACGTCGGCCACCCGCACGTCGACGAACACCGTCAGCTGCACGACGACCGAGACCAGCAACACGGCGCCGACCTTGAGGAAGGTCACTCGTCGCCTCCCTCGGTCTCGCCCTCGGGCTCGAGAAGGTCGGGATCGACCCCGAGACCGGCATCGGTCGCCGGCACCACTGGCTCGAGCTGGAACTCCTCCGGCGGGTCGACCAGGAGCACGCTGACGAAGTGGAGATCGTCGACATCGGTCGACAACTCCACCTCGACCCGCATCGAGGCCTCGTCGCTCGAGCGCTCCACGGCCCGGACCGTGCCGATCGGGATGTCGGCCGGATAGCTGCTCACCCCGGCCGTCACCACGGCCGTGCCGATCTCCGGGAGTAGGGCCGGGTCGTCGGTGTCGGGATAGTCGAGGCCGCGATCGATCACGAACACCCCGCTCTCACCCGGCAGCGCGTGGCCGAGGCCGACATCGTCGGTCGCGACCAGACGCGCGCCGATGAACAGCGCCGCGTCGCTGATGAGCTGGACGGTCGCCGTCGCGTTGTCGACGCGCTCGACCCGCCCGACCATGCCGGCGCCCGTGACCACGGCCATGCCCTCGGCGACCCCTTCGCGCGAACCCCGGTCGATCGTGATCACATGGTCGTCGAAGTTCCCGACCGAGCCACGCACCACGTTGGCCGCCACCCGTTCGACATCATCGACGTACGGGAGTTCGGTGGCGGCGAGAAGCCGCCGCAGGGTCTCGGTGTCGGCTTCGCCTCGGATGATCGCCCCCTGCATCGCCTCGAGCTCGGCCCGCAGCGCATCGTTCTCCGCCTCGAGGTCGCCGTAATTGAACACCGAGTTCCAGGCGTCGCCCACCGGGGAGAACACCGTGGCCGCAACCGACGTGACCGGGTGCAGCACATCGCGCACGACCCGCTGAGCGCTCTCGATCGGGCCGAAGCCGTTGAGGTCGACGGTCAGCAGCGTGATCGCCGTGAGCGCGAGAAGAACGAGTCGATGCCGGGACCGCCCAGTCCGCTGGGCCAGTGCCATGACCTGGTCTTAGACGATCAGAGCTCGCCGGAGCCGAAGACGACGCCGCGCAACGCCTCGAACTCCTCGAGAACCTGGCCGGACCCGATGGCGACGGCGAAGAGCGGCTCCGGGGCCAGTTGGATCGGCATGCCGGTCTCGTTGGCGAGTCGCTGGTCGATTCCCTTGAGGAGCGCACCGCCACCGGCGAGCGTGATCCCTCGCTCCATGATGTCGGCCGCGAGCTCGGGCGGGGTCTTGTCGAGCGTCGACTTGACCGCGTCGCAGATGGCCGCGACCGGCTCCTCGAGCGCGTCGCGGATGTCTTCGGTGCCGATCACGATCGTGCGAGGCAGGCCGGTCACCAGGTCGCGTCCGCGGATCTCGGCCCGAAGCTCCTTCTCGAGCGGCGACGCCGACCCGAGCTGCATCTTGATCTCCTCGGCCGTCCGCTCGCCGAGCGCCAGGCTGTATTCCTTCTTCACGAACTGGACGATGGCGTCGTCGAGTTCGTCGCCGCCGACCCGAGCCGACTGGCTGGCGACCACGCCGCCAAGCGAGATCACTGCGACCTCGGTGGTGCCACCGCCGATGTCGACGATCATGTTGCCGGTGGGCTCCTGGACCGGCAGCCCGGCACCGATCGCGGCGGCCATGGGCTCTTCGATGATGTAGGCCGGCTTCTGGGCGCCGGCGAACTCGGCGGCCTCCTGCACGGCGCGCTGCTCGACGCCGGTGATGCCCGACGGCACCGCGATGACCATGCGGGGCTTGGCCCACTTGCGCTGGTGCACCTTGTGGATGAAGTAGCGGAGCATCTTCTCGCAGATCTCGAAGTCGGCGATGACGCCGTCCTTGAGCGGCCTGATGGCCTGGATGTTGGACGGTGTGCGCCCGATCATCCGCTTGGCTTCGTGGCCCACGGCCAGCGGCTTGCCGTCGTGGACGTTGATGGCGACCACTGAGGGCTCGTCGAGCACGATGCCCTCACCGCGCACGTAGACGAGCGTGTTCGCGGTGCCGAGATCGACGGCCATGTCGCGACCGATGACCCCACGGAAACCGCCGGCGAACGAGTTGAGGAATGCTTCTGCGGCCATGCTCATGTGCCTCGGATGCGATTGTGGACAGCCAACGCAGAAGTCACGACCCGTACGGTGCGCTCCCTCCGCTTCGGGAAGTGTAGGCGCGCGACGTCACTGAATTGCAACAGAGCGACGAACTGTATCGACCGGCCCACTCTGGGTGGTGGAGGGACCAGTTCTCGCGGCCGGATCTAGAGGTCGGGGAAGAAGATCCCGATCTCACGCTGGGCCGACTCCAGAGAGTCGCTCCCGTGCACGAGGTTCTCCGTGAACAGCGTCCCGAGGTCGCCGCGGATGGTGCCGGGTGCGGCCTCGAGCGGGTTGGTCGCCCCCATCATCTGGCGAACGGCCTTCCAGGTGTCTTCGGGGCCCTCGATCACCGCGACGAGCGCCGGCCCGCGGCTCATGAACTCGACCAGACCGTCGTAGAACGGCTTGCCGACGTGCTCCTCGTAGTGACGGGCGAGAGTGTCGGTGTCGAGGGTGCGCAGCTCGGCGGCGGCGAGCGTGAGGCCCTTCGTCTCGAACCGGCCGAGAATCTCACCGACGAGGCCACGTTCGACGCTGTCGGGCTTGCAGATGACGAGAGTGCGATCCATGCCGGGAGGCTATCGGCCTCCCTCGTCGGCCTGACCGAGACGGCTCAGACGGCCACGAGCTCGAGCGACTGCACGTAGGTGCCGGACTCCCGCAGCGAAAGGGTGACCGTGTGCTCTCCCGGACCGAGCGTGACCGTGACCGGGTCGTCACCGTAGCGGTGCGCCACGTAGTCGTCGCGGTAGGAGCTTCCGTTGCGCACGTCCCACAGGAACCCATCAGAGGGCCCGCCGTCGACCTGCACCCAGAACGAATCGTCGTTGCCGTTCGGGGCCTTCACCGACCCCTTGATCTTGTAGGTCCCCTCGACGGCGACCGTGAAGGTGAAGGTGATCTTCGACGAGGTGTCGTCCGGCCCGTCCCAGTTGTTGCCGCCGGAGTTGGACACGCCGTAGCCGCCGTTGCCGTCGGAGGAGAAGCTGCCTGAGGTGGTGGCGCTGCTCGCGCTCTGCTGGAGGACCTGCGGAGCCGCCGTCGTCGTCGTGGCCGGAGCCGCCGTCGTCGTCGTGGCCGGAGCCGCCGTCGTGGTCGTGCTCGGGCCGGCGGTCGTCGAGGGCGAGAACTGCTCGAGGTCGCTCTCCCCGATGTCCTCCGCCGTCTCCTGGTAGTGCTCCTCGATCCGCTCGTCCATCATCTCGAACGACATGGTCGAGCCGGTGAGCACCAGGCTGATGACGAGCGCGTACTCGACGCCGCTGGCGCCGCGATCGCCCTGCCGGCGAAGTCGGTTGGTGAAGGCGTTCATGATTCCCACGCCCAGGTGATCGGCACACTCGCGGGTGTGAATCGATAGGCCGATCGCCCCGATCTCGGTGGGCCGAACAGGCCGCTTGGCCCGCTCCGGGTGGGTCGTTCGCCCTACCCGAACGCAGATCGACGCTCTCTCACCACTCGTCGGCGAGCCGCAGGGCCGCGGCCACAACCGTGATCGACCCGGCCACGACGACGAGATCGTCGTCGGCGGCGAGCGACACTGCATGATCGAGCGCGCTCTCGACCTCGTGGATCACGTCGGCCCGAGCCCCCACGGTGTGCGCGGCCTCGGCCAGTACCTCGGCATCGACCCCCCGGGCCGATGGCGCGGTGCAGACCACCACGACCTCGTAGGAGGCGGCATCGAGGGCCGTGAGCACGGCCACCGGATCGCGACCGTCCTGCATGCCGATCACGAGGAACCGTCGCGACCCGGCGGCGAACTCCTCTTCGACCGCCCGGGCGAGTGCCTCGGCGCCGGGCACGTTGTGCGCCGCGTCGACGACCACCAGCGGCGACCGGTGCACGATCTGGAGACGCCCGTCGATACGCACGGTGTCGAACGCCTCGGTGACCACTTCCTCGGCGAGCGGGGCATCGAAGAACTCCTCGGCGGCGGCGATCGCGGCCGCCGCGTTGTCGGCCTGGTGCTCACCGTGGAGGCGTACGAACAACTCCTCGTGCTCGCCGCGTGGGGTGCGCACGTCGATGAGCCGACCGCCCACCGCCATCTGATTCTGTGACACCGCGTAGTCGCGACCGGCGACGACCATGGCCGAGGGCGCCTCCTCACCGAGGATCGTCAAGAGTTCGTCGTCGTCCTCCCCCACCACCACCGGACGGCCGGCGACGACGATGCCGGCCTTCTCGGTGGCCACCCGCGTGCGCCATCCGGCGCTGCCGTCGGTGTGGTCGAGACCGACGTTGGTGACCACCGCGACATCGGCCGACACGACGTTGGTGGCATCGAAGCGGCCGAGCATGCCCACCTCGACGATGGCGACGTCGACGGCTTCGTTGGCGAAGTGCCAGAGGGCAGCCGACGTGACCGTTTCGAACCAGGTACGGGGGCCGAGCCCCTGCACGTCCTCGACGCGGCCCACATCGGCGATCGCCAGCGCGAACTCCTCCTCGGAGATGGATTCACCACCCACCCGGATCCGCTCGCGGGGTTCGTGCACGTGGGGACTCGTGTAGAGCCCGACCCGCAGGCCCATCACGGTGAGGATCGACTCGAGCATGCGGGTGGTGCTGCCCTTGCCGTTGGTCCCGGTGACGTGGATGACCGGATACGAGGTCTGCGGGTCGCCCAGCGCTCCCATGAACTCGAGCATGGGCTCGAGCGTGAGGCCCTCGATCGCGCCGGCCCGCGGCTGTGCCTCGTAGTTGATCAGCGAATCGAGATGGTCGAGCGCCTCGAGATAGTCCACGACGTGCAGTGTGCCCGAACTTCACGCCCGGGAGTTCTGCGAAGCAGAACTCTGTGGAACCCGGCGAAGCCGGGTTCCCGTCAACTGGCGGCGCGTTCGTCGTCGGCAGTGACGAGGGTGGGCTC
>JBDQKM010000157.1:0-7574 GCA_040263275.1 Acidimicrobiales bacterium | reverse complement strand
GTCGCCGGGCGTCGGGCTCGGGTCGGCGGTGTCGTCATGTCGCCATTCTGAGCCCCGATCGTGAAGACACTGTGAGGGGACGGCAAACTCTGCGCCATGCCCCGCGCCCACAACGATGACATCCAGCTCGAGTACGAGTCGTTCGGATCGCCCGACGACCCCGCGCTCGTCTGCCTTCCCGGCAACGGAAATCAGCTGCTGCTGTTCCCCGAGGAGTTCTGCGAAGCCTTCGTCGGTCGCGGGTTCCGCGTCATCCGGATGGACAATCGCGACGCCGGACTCTCGTCCACGACGTCGGACTCCGCCGACTACACCCTGAGTGACATGGCGGACGACGTCATCGCCGTGCTCGACGCTGCCGGCGTGGACGACGCCGTGGTGCTGGGCGTCTCGCTCGGGGGGATGATCGCCCAGTCCACCGCGATCGACCATCCGGATCGGGTGAGGGCTCTCGTCTCGATCATGTCGACCACGGGTGAGTCCGGCATCGGCATGCCCACCCCCGAAGCCATGGACGCCCTGATCGCTGCGCCCGCGTCGACGATCGCCGACCAGGTGGACCAGGACCTCGAGGCCCGCCGGATCTGGTCCAACCCCGACTGGTTCGACGAAGCGCAGATGCGCGCCTATTTCACGGCGTGCTACGAACGGTCGTGGGTCCCCGGAGGGTCGGGGCGGCAGCTCCAGGCCATCGTGCGCAGCGGCGACCGGGCTGCCGGCTTGGCCGCGCTCCCCATGCCCGCCCTGGTCGTCCACGGCGAGAACGACACGCTCATCCACCCGTCCGGCGGTGCGCGCACGGCGGAACTGATCCCTGATGCAGAGCTGCTCGTCATCGAGGGGATGTCGCACGACTTCGTGTACCAGGCATGGCCGCCCATCATCGAGGCCGTGACTGCGCTCACGGCCCGCACCTTTGGCTAGGGTCCGAATCGATTCCACCGCATCGAGGAGTGACAATGGGACCGCTGACCGGAGTGAAGATCGTCGAGATCGCGGGAATCGGACCGGGACCGTTCTGCGCGATGATGCTCGCCGACATGGGAGCCGACGTGATCCGCGTCGACCGGGCGGGGTCGGTTCGCGGCGGTGACCCGTCCGTCCCGCCGGGCGATCTCATCAACCGAGGCCGTCGTTCGATCGGAGTCGACCTCAAGTCCCCGGAAGGGGTCGAGACGGTGCTGCGGCTGGTCGAGCAGAGCGATGGACTCATCGAGGGTTTCCGACCGGGTGTGGCCGAACGGCTGGGCATCGGACCCGACGACTGTCTCGCCCGCAATCCCGCGCTGGCCTACGGGCGCATGACCGGTTGGGGCCAGGAAGGGCCCTACGCCCCGACCGCCGGCCACGACATCAACTACATCGCCCTCGCCGGTGCCCTCGAGTCGATGGGGCGCCAGGGCGAGGCGCCGGTACCGCCGCTCAACCTCGTCGGTGATTTCGGCGGCGGCGGGATGTACCTGGCGTTCGGTCTGGTGTGCGCCATCCTCGAGGCCAAGGGGTCGGGCCAGGGTCAGGTGGTCGACGCGGCGATGGTCGACGGCGCCGCTTCGCTGATGACCTTCTTCCACGGCTTCCGGGCGATGGGGATCTGGAACGACGAACGGGGCACGAACCTGCTCGACACGGGCGCCCACTTCTACGACGTCTACGAGTGCGCCGACGGCAAGTTCGTGTCGATCGGGTCGATCGAACCCCAGTTCTACGCCGAGCTGCGCGACAAGCTCGGGCTCGACGACCCCAAGTGGGACGGGCAGATGAGCCGGTCGGAGTGGCCGGCGCTCAAGGAAGAACTGTCCGCGATCTTCGCCACCAAGACGCGCGACGAGTGGTGCGACCTGATCGAGGGGTCCGACGTGTGCTTCGCGCCGGTGCTCTCGATGGAGGAGGCGCCCCACCATCCCCACAACGTTGCTCGCGGGACCTTCACCGAGGTCGCCGGCATCACCCAACCCGGACCGGCGCCCCGGTTCAGTCGCACCGAGGCGACCATCGAGCGCCCGCCGCCCCACGCCGGTCAGCACACCGACGAGGTGCTCGCCGACTTCGGGTTCTCCGCCGACGAACTCGCCACGCTGCGAGACGCCGGCGCGATCGTCTGACGTGGCGACCGCCGTCTTCTTCCACGCACATCCGGACGACGAGTCGATCGCCACCGGTGGGGTCATGGCGATGGCGGCGGCTGCCGGCCACCGCGTGATCCTCGTCTGCGCCACCGACGGCGCCCACGGCGAGCCGACCGCGGGTTCGGTGCCGGCGGGATCGACGTTGGCCGACGTGCGTCTGGCGGAACTCGAGGAATCGGCACGGATCCTGGGCGCCGCGCGCGTCGAATGGCTCGGCTACGGCGACAGCGGCATGGACCAGGAGTCGACCAACGACCATCCCGACTGTTTCTGGCAGGCCGACCGTGACGCGGCCGCCCGACGGCTGGCCACGATCCTCCGGGCCGAGTCGGCCGACCTGCTCACCGTCTACGACGCCAACGGTGGCTACGGCCATCCCGACCACATCCAGGTCCACCGGGTCGGTCATCGTGCCGCCTCGCTCGCGGAGACCCCGCATGTGTTCGAGTCGACGATGAACCGCGATCGCATGCGGGCCCTCGCCGACTTCGCTTTCGAGGGGGCCGACGACGACCCGGACCTCGCGGCGCAGCGCGAGGAGATGCGCAACACCGAGATGGGCACGCCGGCCGCGCAGATCACCCACGAGATCGACGTGAGCGCGGTGATCGAACGCAAGCGTCGGTCGATGGCCGCGCACCGATCGCAGATCGACCACGAGTCGTTCTTCCTGACCATGCCCGACCAGGCATTCGTCGCTGCATTCGGCGCGGAGTGCTTCATCGAGCGCAACGCGACCCGTGCCGGCGAACCGTTCGAAACCGATCTGTTCGCCCGGTTCACCGACACCTAGCCGCAGGTCACATGTCGATGGCTTCGGCATCGATCAGTCCGCGATTTCTCCCGAAGGGCGCGATTCGGGCGAGACTCGGGCATGTCCCAGATCATCAAGATCAACGCCATCACCGTTCCCGGCGACCTCGGCGACGAGGTCGCCCGTCGTTTCGCCGCCCGTGCCGGAGCCGTCGACGGCATGGACGGCTTCGAGGGCTTCGAGCTGTTGCGCCCGACCGACGACCGAGAGACCTGGCTCGTCGTGACGCGATGGCGCGACGAGGCATCGTTCACCGCATGGACCTCGTCGGCGCAGTTTCGCGACGGTCACCGTGACGCGCTCGCGGCCGGGTCCGAGGCCCCGGCTCCGTTGCCGATCAGTGCGGAGCTCTGGAGCTACGAAGTCGAACTGGGCCGCGACGGCGAGTGATCCGCGATCTCCACGGCGTCACGAGTTGGGCGTTCATCCTGTCCAACGCCGCGGTCGGCCTCTGGGCGCTCGCAGCGCACCAGTGGCCGAGGTTCCGGCATCGGGCCGGATGGGTCGCGGTCGTCGTCGCGGAGGTGATCGTGCTCGCCCAGGTCGTGCTCGGCGTGATCCTGCAGGTCAACGAGGACATCGAAGGCGACCGACACCAGCTCTACGGTTTCGCGGCGTTCGCCAGCGTCGGCATCATCTTCGCCTACCGCAACGAGATGAAGGACAAGCCCTACCTGCTCTACGGACTCGGCAGTCTGTGGCTGATGGGGCTCGGCATCCGCGCCGCGCTCCTCTGACCACGACCCTCAGCTGACCCACGAACCTCAGACGTTCACGATGGGGCAGAGGAGGGTGCGCTGGACACCGCCGATCGCCTGCACGGCGTGAACGACCACCTGGCCGAGATCGTCCATGCTCGCCGCTTCCGCCCGGGCGATGACGTCGTAGGGACCCATCGCGACCTCGGCCGAGACCACCGACTCGATGTCGCGGGTGGCATCGGCCACGTCGACGGCGGTGCCGACATCGGCCTGGATCAGGATGTAGGCGGAAACGCTCATACCCCCGACGTTACGCCCCCGTCGGCGTCCTGTCGCCGGGCTTTGCGCCCGAGTCGGCCCCCGTGGGTGTGCGTGGGTAAGTTGAATGGTCGTCCTGGGGCGCCTCACATCGACGTGTGCGGCGCCGACCGGATCACGAGATCTATCCCCTGGAGAACACACCATGAGCAGCGCAGCGGACGCGGCAGCCCAACTCGAGAGCGCATTCGGCCTCAGCGGCCCGGAGTTGCGCTATGGCCTCAGCCAGGACGAGCTGTTCCAGCAGGCGATCGACAACGATCGAGGACGGGTCGAAGTCGACGGTCCCGGCGATGCCCAGAAGGCGTTCCCCACGGCGCTCGGCGTCGACGGCCCCCTCGTCTACTTCACCGATCCCGAGTGCACGGGCCGACCGGTGTCCG
The DNA here is from genome assembly GCA_040263275.1 of Acidimicrobiales bacterium. Lineage (GTDB taxonomy): Bacteria > Actinomycetota > Acidimicrobiia > Acidimicrobiales > Aldehydirespiratoraceae > JAJRXC01. Next base: position 3,232 of record JBDQKM010000157.1, on the reverse strand, counting down.
ACACGTTCTGTGTCGACCGCGCCAGCGTGACCGACACCGTGTGGTGGAAGAACGGCTTCGCCAAGTTCGATCCCCAGAAGTTCGACGACCTTCTCCCTCGGGTGATCGATCATCTCAACGAGCGCGGCCGCCACCTCTACGTGACCGACGTGTTCTGTGGCTGGGACACTACGTTCGCCGAGCCCTACCGCTTCGTCGGCGAATACGCGACCCACGCGTACTTCTGCAACATCATGTTCCCCAAGAACGTGCGCGACGACAGCGACCGCGGCGAAGCCGGCTGGACGCTCATCAACGTTCCCTCGTTCATCTGCGATCCCGAGCGCGACGGCACCAACAGCAATCGGGCCGTGATCATCGACATCGAGAACCGGGTCGGGCTGGTCCTCGGCCCGGCCGACTACTGCGGCGTCAACAAGAAGACGATGTTCACGATCATGAACTACGTCCTGCCGGCCAAGGGGCAGCTGTCGATGCACTGCTCGGCCAACGTCGGCCAGCGTGGCGACACGGCGATCCTCTTCGGCCTGTCGGGCACCGGCAAGACCACGCTGTCGGCCGATCCTGATCGCGAGCTCATCGGCGACGACGAGCACGTCTGGACCGACAAGGGCATCTCCAACTTCGAAGACGGCTGCTACGCCAAGCTCATCGACCTCGACAAGAAGGCCGAGCCGGTCATCGCCGCGGCGATGTCGATGAAGGGCACGCTCATCGAGAACGTGCCGCCGCTGCCCGGCAAGGCGATCGGGGAAACCGACCCGCAGGAGTTCGACCTCACCGACGGATCGATCACCGAGAACACCCGCTTCGCCTACCCGCTCTCCACCAACCCCAACGTGCGTGAGGGCGCGGCCGGTCCGCATCCCGAGACCATCGTGCTGCTCACCGCCGACGCGTTCGGTGTCCTTCCTCCCGTCTCGATCCTCGACAACGAGGAGACGATGTACCACTTCGTGATGGGCTTCACCTCGAAGCTCGCCGGTACCGAGGTCGGCGTGACCGAGCCGGAGCCGTCCTTCTCGGCGTGCTTCGGTGCCGCGTTCATGTCGCAGAAGGCCTCGGTCTACGCCGAACTGCTGGCGAAGCGCATGGCCGAGAACGAGACCCGCTGCATCCTGCTCAACACCGGCTGGAGCGGCGGGCCCCACGGCAAGGGCGAGCGCATGTCGCTCAAGGCGACCCGGGCGCTGCTCAACGCCGCGCTCGAGGGAGAGTTCGACGACGTCGAGCTCGAGGTCCAGCCGATCCTCGGGCTGAAGATGCCGACCACCTGCGCCGGGGTCGACGACGAGATCCTCAACCCCCGCGACACCTGGGACGACCCCGAGGCCTACGACGAGGCCGCGGCCAAGCTCCGCGACATGTTCCGCGCCAACTACGAGAAGCAGGGTTACGCCGACCTCGGCATCGCCGCCGCGATGTAGCCCCCCTCCATCCGGAGGGCTTCTTAACCGAGAGAGTTGCGCTCAGCGCGACTTTCTCACCGTGGAACGGAGTGGCGAGGCGCCCCGAGCGTCACACCGCCGTGATTGAGTGCGGGTATGCGAGAGATGACTCATCTCGCTCAGAAGGCCGCGAGCCAATACGGCCTCCTCACCAGTACCGATCTACAACAGTCCGAATTCTCCAAACGGGAGATCTCCACCCTCGTCAAGAACGGCGTGCTCCGCCGCGAGCGGCGCGGGTTGTTCGTCTTCGGGGCGATCGACGGCTCGTGGGAACAGCATCTCATGCGCGCCTGTCTGGCCGCCGCCCGACGCGGCGTGGTCAGCCACCGCAGTGCCCAACGGCTGTGGGACCTGCGGCCGTGGGAGTCCGTGGTCGAAGTCACCGTCCGGGGTCTTGCCGCTCCTGTGGTCGAGGGCGCGATCGTCCACCGCAGCTGGGATCTCGAACCGGACGACGTCACCTCGGTCGGCAGGCTGCCGGTCACGACCGTGTCCCGCACGCTGTGCGATGCCGGCGTTCACCATCACGATCGCGAAGTCGCCCGGATGGTCGAGGTGACGTTGGGTCGGAGCCTCGTGACCGTGGACGAATTGCGGGCCTGTCGGGAACGCATCGGTCGACATGGTCGGACCGGCGTCGTGGCCATCGATCGGGCGATCGGTGACCTGAGCCACGAAGTGGACGCGACCGAGTCTCCGATGGAGGCCGCCCTGCTCCGTCTGATCCACCGCCACGGATTGCCGCAGCCGGTCGCGCAGTTCCCGGTTCGAGTCGGAGGTCGCCAGTTCTTCGCCGACCTCGGCTATCCCGACCACCGCCTCCTGCTCGAGTACGACGGTTTCCTGGAGCACATCGAACCGGCGCAGTTCGCCCGGGACCGTCAACGGCAGAACGCGCTGGTGCTCGACGGATGGATCGTCCTGCGGTTCTCGAAGGTCGATCTCCGCGAGCGCGAGACCTGGGTGGCCGCAGAGATCCGTCGCGCACTCGCTCGTCCCCGGGCTGATCCGGGGTGGGAAGGGCGCGCTGAGCGCGACCGTCTCGGTTAAGAAGCGGTCTAGAGGTCGGGGGTGCCCATGTCGATCTCGGAGCCGAGGCGCAGGTGGGTGGCCCGTCCGTGGTCGTCGAGGTCGAAGTTGACCCGCTGGCCCTGTCGGAGCATCCGGAAGATCGAGCCCTCGAGGGCGTCTTCGGCCAGGTCGATGTCGGCGAGGTCGGCCTCGTTGATCAGGACACCGTCGCCGGTACCCGGGTCGTAGCTCTTGATCACACCCTGCATGGGGGCAGAGCGTATCCGCGCGGAGGTCACACGGGCGACGTGGGGCCGGTACGATCCGCTCCCGTGCCGATCGATGCGCTCGATGCCCAGACCCTCCGTGCCACCGTCGTGGCATTCCGCGACGCGCTCGGCGCGCACCGCGAGGCCATCAACAACCTCAACGTCTACCCGGTGCCCGATGGCGACACCGGCACCAACATGTCGCTGACGCTCGCGTCGGTGGTCGAGGAACTCGACCAGCTCGACGCCGATGCCGATGTCGCCGCAGTCTGCACCGCCGTCTCGCACGGGTCGCTCATGGGCGCGCGCGGCAACAGCGGGGTGATCATGTCGCAGATCCTGCGCGGGTTCGCCGGCGTCGTGAGCGGACGGCCGGAGATCGACGGCCGGGCGTTCGCCGACGCGTGGACCGCCGCGGCCGAGGGTGCGTACGGCGCCGTCGGCAACCCCGTCGAGGGCACGATCCTGACGGTGGTGCGCGAGTCTGCGGCCGCGGCCGCC
>JBDQKM010000156.1:0-7676 GCA_040263275.1 Acidimicrobiales bacterium | reverse complement strand
TCCATGACCGCTTCGCCGACTTTGTCGAACACCACGTCGACCCCGCGGTTGTCGGTCGGCCAGCACGATCTGGGCGATGTGGGCGTCGTTTTTGTTGTGGGCCACGTCGGCGCCGACTTCGCCGAGATCGTGCTGGCCGAGACCGACAACCGCGGGGTCGACGTGGTGTTCGACAATGTCGGCGAAGCGGTCATGGAGAAGTCCATGGCCTGCACCGCGTACAACGGTCGCTACCTGATGATGGGGTTCGCCTCCAACAAGGCCGTGGCCGATGAACCCTTCGTCGTGCCTCGCCGGGTGGCGCTCGGCAACTTCAAGCTCTGCGGCGTGCTGCTCAACTACGCGGACGACGACATGCTCGGGGTGATGAAGACCGCGCTCGGATGGAACGTGTCGCCTACGGCACTCGGCCGGCGGATCACTGCGGAGATCGTCGACCGGGTCCGCTCCGGCGCAGTGGCACCCGTGATCGGCTCGACGGTCGGGTTCGAGGAACTCCCCGGCCTCATCGACGACATGGCCCAACGGCGCACCACCGGCCGGGCGATCGTGATGGTCGACTGAGGGCGGGTCGCCCCGCCCGCTCAGCCGAGCAGCGCGACGAGCGCGGCCCGCTCGTCTGCGGTCATCGCCCACGCCGCAGCCCCGGCGTTGGCCGCCACCTGCTCGGGCTTCGTGGCGCCCGAGATAACCGTGGCGACCTGCGGATTGCTCGTCAGCCAGGCGATCGCGGCCTCGAGCACCGTATGGCCCTTCCCGGCCGCCCACTCGGTGACGGCCGCCACCGTGGTGAGGCGCTCGTCGGTGATGAAGAATCCGGCCCGGTCGCCCCAGGCGGCGAGTCGCGTGCCCTCGGGTAGCGCCTCGCCGAGCGTGTACTTGCCGGTGAGCACGCCGGACTCGAGTGGGAAGTAGGGCACGAAGCCGATGCCGTGGCGGTCGCAGGCCTCGAGCACCCCGTTCGTCTCCGGATCCCTCGTGAGCAGGCTGTAGTGGTTCTGCACGGTGGCGAACGCCACGCCGGCGCCGATCCCGGCGGCAGCGGCCTCGTCGAGCTGCGCGGCGCTGAAGTTCGAGCACCCGATCTCGCGCACCTTGCCCTCGGCGACGAGCTCGGCCAGGGCGGCCAGCGTCTCGGCGATCGGGGTTGCCGGGTCGGGATTGTGGAACTGGTAGTGGTCGATGTAGTCGGTGCCGAGCCGTTGCAGGCTTCCCTCGATCGCCGTGCGGACGGCCTCGCGGGTGCCGTTGGCCGGGCCGTCCTCGGCCGGCAGCATCCCCCACTTGGTGGCGATGTGGACCGTGTCGCGTCTCCCGGCCAGCGCCGCGCCGAGAAACTCCTCGGACTGTCCGCCGCCGTACCCCTCGGCCGTGTCGAAGTAGTCGATCCCGGCCTCGATCGCGGCGTCGACCACCACCTTCGTCTGCTCGGCGTCGATGCGCATGCCGAAGTTGTTGCAGCCGAGCCCCACGACCGAGACCTCGAGCCCGCCGATCATCCGTGTGTCCATGGCCGACCCTAAGTCGCAGCGGTAGCGGGAGGCCAATGAGCCGTTGGTAGGGCCGACCCGCCCTCGCGAGTTGGTGAGTGAGTGCTCACTCACTATGGTGTCCCGGTGCCCGGCCCCACCTCTGCTCCCACCCGCCGGGCCGTCGCGATGCCGCCCGAGGAGCGCCGCGCTGCGATCGTCGAGGCCGTGCGGCCGCTGCTGATCGAGCACGGCGAGCGCGTCACCACCCGTCAGGTCGCCGAAGCGGCCGGCATCGCCGAGGGCACGATCTTTCGCGTGTTCGCCGACAAGGACGAGCTGATCGGCGCCGTGCTCAATGCCGCCCTCGACCCGGGTCCGCTCGAGGAGGCCATCGCCGCGATCGACCCGGACGCACCCTTCGAGCAGCGGATCGTGGAAGCCACCGCGGCGGTGCAGCAACGGATGACCGACGTGTGGCAGCTCGTCTCCAACCTGTCGGCTCGCTTCCATCCGAAGCTCCGCGGTCCGTTCGGCACCGCCGACGTGCTCACGTCGCTGTTCGTCGGCGACGCGCACCGGCTGTCGGTGGAGCCGGCTGCTGCGGCCCGCATGCTCCGTTCCCTCACGCTCTCCATGAGCCACCCGATGATGGCCGGCGACGCGACGTCGGCCGAAGAGATCGCCCACGTCCTGCTGCACGGGATCGAGACGTCGTGAACCTGCGCGCACTGCTCGTCCGCAACCTGGCCCCGTACCGGAAGGTCCTCACCCTCGTCGTGGTGCTCCAGACGGTGCAGACCTTCGCCAGCCTCACGCTGCCCAGCCTCAACTCCGACCTCATCAACAACGGAGTGCTGACCGGCGACAACGGCTACATCCGCCGCACCGGCGTGGTGATGCTGGGGTTCACCGTCCTCCAGATCGTGTTCGCCGTCGCTGCGGTCTACTTCGGCGCCAGGGCGGCGATGGGCTTCGGTCGCGACGTCCGCCGCGACCTGTTCAGCCGGGTCAACGCCTACTCGACCCGCGAAGTCGGCCAGTTCGGGGCGCCGACCCTGATCACCCGCATCACCAACGACGTGCAGCAGGTGCAGATGCTCGTGGTGCTGACGACGACGATGATGATCACGGCGCCGCTCACGATCGTGATCGGGATCGTGCTCGCCACGCGCGAAGACATCGGCCTCTCGTGGGTGCTGGTCTTCTCGATGCCCGCGGTGGCCGTGGTATTGGGGCTCATCGTGCGGCGGATGGTGCCGGCCTTCGACCTCATGCAGGTGCGCATCGACCAGGTCAACGGAGTGCTGCGCGAACAGATCACCGGCGTGCGGGTGGTGCGGGCCTTCGTGCGCGAGCCCGAAGAGGTCGAGCGCTTCGCCGGGGCCAACCGCGACCTCACAGCCACCTCGCTGCGGGCCGGGCGGCTCATGGCGGCGTTGTTCCCCACCATCATGTTCACGATCAACGCGGCCAGCATCGGTGTGTTGTGGATCGGCGCCGATCGGATCGGGGCGGGAGAGACGCAGATCGGGTCGGTCGTGGCCTACCTCAGCTATCTCGTGCAGATCCTGATGGCCGTCGCCATGTCGAGCTTCGTGCTCGGACAGGTACCCCGCGCATCGGTCGCCGCCGGTCGCATCCTCGAGGTCCTGCAGACCGACACCACCGTGACGGCACCGGCTCGTCCCGTCACCGAGGTGACCGAGCGGGCCACCCTCGAATTCCGCGACGTCGGATTCCACTACGCCGGTGCGGAACGACCCGTGCTCTCGGGCATCAGCTTCCGGGTCGGACCGGGTGAGACCACGGGCATCATCGGCAGCACCGGGTCGGGCAAGACCACGATGATGAACCTGATCCCGCGATTGTTCGATGCCACCTCGGGCTCGGTGCTCGTGGACGGGGTCGACGTGCGAGAACTCGACCCTGCGCTGCTGGCCCGAACCGTCGCCTACGCGCCGCAGCGGCCCTATCTGTTCTCGGGAACCGTCGCCTCCAACCTCCGCTTCGGGCGGCCCGATGCGACCGACGAAGAGCTGTGGGCGGCCCTCGAGGTCGCCCAGGCCGCCGGATTCGTGCAGGCGATGCCCGACGGCCTCGACAGCGAGATCAGCCAGGGCGGCACCAACGTCTCCGGCGGTCAGCGCCAACGACTCACGATCGCCCGGGCCCTGGTCGTCGACCCCGAGATCTACGTGTTCGACGACTCGTTCTCGGCGCTCGACGTGGCCACGGCCGCCCGGCTCAACGCCGCCCTCCGCCCCCGTACCGCCGACGCCGCGGTGGTGGTGGTCGCCCAACGGGTGTCGACCATCGCCGACGCCGATCAGATCCTCGTCCTCGACGAGGGGACACTCGTGGGGGTGGGCACCCACGACCGACTGGTGCGGGAGTGCCCGACCTACGCGGAGATCGTGGAGTCGCAGCTCGGCGAGGGGGCCGCGGCATGAGCGACGCCCGTACGAGCGAAGAAGAGCGCAAGCTGATCTCCAGCGCCGGGCCGGCCGCCAACCGCGGCGGTGGGCGCTGGGGCTCCATCGGTGTGCCGACCGAGCGCAGCGGCGACTTCAGGGGAGCGCTGCGGCGCCTGGGCGAGCTCCTCGGCCGTGAACGCCTGCGCCTCTGGTACGTGCTGTTCCTGACCATCGGGAGCGTCGTCCTCATCGTCCTCGGGCCACGGCTGCTGGGTCAGGCGACCGACATCATCGTGCGCGGGGTGATCAGCGGGCAGGGGATCGACTACGGCGAACTCCACGGGAAGCTGCTGTTCATCCTCGCCCTCTACATGGGGTCGTGGGTGCTGTCGTTCTCGCAGGCCTACATCCTCGCAGGCGTGGTGCAGCGCTCGATGTACGCACTGCGCGACCAGGTCGAGCACAAGCTCAACCGACTGCCGTTGAGCTATGTCGACAAGCAGGCACGCGGCGACCTGCTGAGTCGGGTGACCAACGACATCGACAACCTCGCCCAGAGCCTCCAGCAGACGGTGAGCCAGATCCTCACCTCCACCCTGATGCTCCTCGGGGTGGCGGTGATGATGTTCACGATCTCGCCGCTGATGGCGATGATCGCGCTCGTCACCGTGCCGGTCTCGGTGTGGCTCATGAAGATGATCGGCGGTCGGGCCCGGCCCCGATTCATGGCCCAGTGGCGCCACACGGGTGAGGTCAACTCCCAGGTCGAGGAGGTCTTCACCGGTCACATGGTGGTGCGCAGCTTCGGTCGTCAGGACGAGGTGGAGGCGCGCTTCGCGGAAGAGAACGACGCACTGTTCGAGTCGAGCTTCGGCGCCCAGTTCATGTCGAGTCTGATCCAGCCCGCCATGCTCTTCACCGGCAACGTGCAATACATCCTGATCGCCGTGGTCGGCGGCCTCCGGATCTCCAGCGGCGCGATCACCGTCGGCGACATGCAGGCCCTCATCCAGTACGCCCGTCAGTTCTCCCAGCCGCTGACCCAGCTGGCCTCGATGGCCACGGTCTTCCAGTCCGGCATCGCGTCGCTCGAGCGGGTGCTCGAACTGATCGATGCCGAGGAGGAGTCGCCCGAGCAGGAGGCCACGGCCGACCCGCCGCCGGTGCGGGGTCGGGTCGTGTTCGACCGGGTCGACTTCTCCTACGACCCGGCCAAGCCGCTCATCGAGGGCTTGTCCGTGGTCGCGGAGCCGGGGCAGACGGTCGCCATCGTCGGCCCGACCGGTGCCGGCAAGACCACACTCGTCAACCTGCTGATGCGCTTCTACGACCTCGACGGCGGCACGATCAGCCTCGACGGCCGCGACATCGCGTCCTTCCCCCGCAACGAGTTGCGTTCCGAGATCGGGATGGTGCTCCAGGACACCTGGCTGTTCGGCGGCACGATCCGCGACAACCTCGCCTACGGCAACCCGCAGGCCACCGAGGAAGAGATCCTCGAGGCGGCCCGGGTCACGTACGTCGACCGCTTCGTCGGGCATCTGCCCGACGGCTACGAGACGCTCATCAACGAAGAGGGCGACAACATCAGCGCCGGCGAGCGCCAACTCATGACGATCGCCCGGGCCTTCCTCGCCGACCCGGCGATCCTGATCCTCGACGAAGCGACGAGCTCGGTCGACACCCGCACCGAGGTGCTGATTCAGACCGCCATGAATCGGCTCCGTCAGGACCGGACCAGCTTCGTGATCGCGCATCGTCTGTCGACCATCCGCGGCGCCGACGTCATCCTCGTCATGGAAGGTGGACACATCGTCGAGCAGGGCTCCCACGCGGATCTCCTCGAGGCGCGCGGCGCCTACTTCCGGCTCTACAACTCCCAGTTCGAGGGCGCGGCGGTCGATCTCGCGTAGTCAGGTGTACGACGCAGCCGGGCCGCGCGAGGATCGCGGCGACCACGGTCGATGCCGCACAGCGAAGGGACACGCCGATGACGGAAATGGACGAGAAGGTGGCGATCGTGACCGGCTCGGCCCGAGGCACGGGTGCCGCCATCGCGGCCCGTCTCGGTGCTGCCGGTGCGCAGGTGGTGGTTGCCGATGTGCGCGATGAGCTCGGCCAGGCCACCGTGTCGGCGATCGGGGAGGCGGCGACCTACCGTCACCTCGACGTGACCGACGCAGCGCAGTGGGCCGATGTCGTCGATCGCACGATGGAGGAGCACGGACGGGTCGACGTGCTCGTGAACAACGCGGGCGTCCTGCACCAGGGCGCGATCGACAACACCTCGGAGGACGACTTCCGTCGCCTCCTGGAGGTCAACACCCTCGGCCCGTTCCTCGGCATCCAAGCCGTCGCCCGGGCCATGCGTGAGGGCACTGGCGGGTCGATCGTCAACGTCGGATCGATCGACTCTCTCGTGGGGATGAACGGTCTCACGGCGTACTGCGCGTCGAAGTTCGGTCTCCGCGGTCTCGCGAAGGCAGCGGCGCTGGAGCTCGGCCGCGACGGGATCAGGGTCAACACCGTCTGTCCGGCGGGCGGCAACCCGGAGATGTACCAGCCGTGGATGGACAAGGTGGTCGGCTTCATGGACGAAGCGATCGCCTACGGGGAGAACCGGGCGATACCGGGCTCGGTTCCGGTCGACAGCATCGTGGACGCCGTGATGTTCCTGGCCGGCGATGCCAGTCGCCACTGCACAGGTATCGATCTCGCGGTCGACGGGGGTGCGACGGCCGGCCACTTCATCCCGGGCTTCAACACGCTCTGATCGGCCCCTCGCGACCCGGCGGCATTCGCCGACCCCGACCGTTTCGACATCCTCCGCGCCGACAACCGGCACCTCGCGTTCGGCAAGGGCCTGCACTTCTGTGTGGGCGCCGCCCTCGGGCGGCTCGAAGGCCAGATCGTGATCCCGGCCGTGCTGCGCCGGTTCCCCGATCTGGCCCTGGTCGATGGCGAGCCCACCTGGCGACCGAGCTTCGTCACCCGCCAGCTCGCAACACTCCCCGTGACCACCGGTTGAACCGCCCCGCTCGCGTGGCGGCGCCTACGGTCGGCGGATGGACAACGAACTGTGGGTCGAGCTGGTCGGCTATGTCGCCTCCGGGTTGATCGTCGTCTCGATCACCCAGAAGTCGATCCTTCGCCTAAGGCTCCTCGGCTTCCTGGGCGGCGTCACCTTCCTCGTCTACTCGTTGCTGATCGAGGCGTACCCGATCGCGGCGGTGAACCTGGTCGCGGCGACCATCCACCTGTGGTATCTCCGCCGCCTGGTGGGCCGAAAGGAAGAGGTGTTCCGTGTGCTCCGCGTGCTCCCCGAGTCGCGCTACCTCCAGGACTTCCTCGACTTCTACCGCGACGACATCCAGGGCCGCTATCAGCCGGAGTTCGACTATGTCCCGAGCCCCGAGCTGCTCACCGCCTTCGTCCTGCGCGACATGGTGCCGGCGGGTCTGCTGATCGGGGAGCGCCGCGACGACGACACCTTCGAGGTCAAGCTCGACTTCGTGATCCCGCAGTACCGGGACTTCAAGATCGGCAGCTACGTCTACAGTCACGAGTCGGCGCTCTTCGGCGAACGTCCGCCGGCCTCGGTGTGGGCCACGGCGTCGAACCGTGACCATGCCGCGTACCTTCGTCGCATGGGGTTCATCCGGTGTGTCGACGACGGCGACCGCTACGAGATCCACCTGAACTGACGGGACCTGACCTTGGTCCCGGTGCGGCGGTCGTCGGCGTGGGACCATGGGGCCGTGAGCGACTCCTCTGACGCGCGGTACGACGC
>JBDQKM010000155.1:0-7686 GCA_040263275.1 Acidimicrobiales bacterium | reverse complement strand
GGGGGTGCGGGGGAGTGGCGGCGCGGCCACTCGAAGGACCGGCGCGTCGCCGCCTGCGGGAGCGTCCGCAGGAAGCGGAGCCGGCTCGGGGGCGAGGGCCATGGGGGTCAGACTACGAGACGGGTGTGACCGAATCACATGGGTGAGGTTTGGAGCCCGGCTCGGCCACCCGGCTGCGCCGGGTTAGCGTCGGGATGTGCAGATCGTCACGCACTCCCACCGAGATGGTCCCTGGACGGTCATCACCGTCGCGGGCGAACTCGACGTCGTCGGTGGCCCCGACCTGCGCAACGCCGTGATGGCCGAGGTCCGCGACGGCCACACTCGACTGGTGCTGGACCTCACCGGGGTCGACTTCATCGACTCGTTCGGGCTCGGCGTGGTCATCGGGGCGCTCAAGCGCACGCGTCTGCTCGACGGCGACCTTCGTCTCGTTGTGCCGGAGCCCCGGGTGCGGCGGGTGTTCGAGGTCTGTGATCTCGATCGCGTCTTCGACTTCCACACCGATGTCGCGCAGGCCGTGACCCGGGCGACGGCCTCGTGACCCTCGACGGTCCCTCTGGCGACGAGATGGCGATCGCCGACTTTCGTCCCGGCGAGATCGTGCTCGAGATCCCGGCCCGCACCGAATACCTGTCGCTCGTGCGCGTCGTGATCGCCGCAGCGGCCGAGATCGAACCCGACATGGCCGCGGAGCGCATCGAAGACCTTCGTGTGGCGGTCAGCGAAGCCACCACGAACGCCATCGAGGCCCACGATCTCCACGGCGTGACCGACCGGATTCGCATCCAGTGCAACCTCGCCGACGACGAGATCGCGGTGGTAGTCCACGACATGGGCATGGGGTTCGAACCCGAGGAGGTCCCCGAGTTGCCCGAGCCCGATGCCCCCGAGCGGCTGCTCCACGAGTCGGGCCTCGGTGTGCACCTGATGCAGATGTTGGCCGACGAGTCCGAGATCTCCGCAACCGACGACGGCACCGACGTCAGGTTGGTCGTCTACTCGTCGAGGCGTCGCCGACGCGGTTCCGACCGCTAGCGTTTCCCCCCGTCCATGGCCAGCGAAGACGTTCCCTTTTCTCCACTCACGTGGCTCGGCGGCGAACGCACCCTCGCGCGCCGGGTCGGACGTCCGGTGCGGAACTTCCTGCGGATCGAGGCTGCCGGCGGCATCCTGTTGCTGCTGGCCACCGTGGTGGCCCTCGTCTGGGCCAACTCCCCGTGGAGCGACGTCTACCACGACATCCTCGAGACCCACATCAGCATCGAGGTCGGCGATCTGATCCATCTCGACGAATCGATCCTGCACTGGATCAACGATGGGCTGATGGCGGTGTTCTTCTTCGTGGTCGGCCTCGAGATCAAGCGCGAACTGGTCGTCGGTGAACTGCGCGATCCCCGTGCCGCGGCGCTTCCCGCCATCGCGGCGATCGGTGGCATGGTCGTGCCGGCGGGCATCTACATCGCGTTCAACAGCAGCGGGTCGGGGTTCGACGGCTGGGGGATCCCGATGGCGACCGACATCGCGTTCGCGGTCGGTGTCGTGTCGTTGCTGGGCGACCGGGTGCCGAGTGCGATGAAGGTCTTCCTGCTCACCCTCGCCATCGTCGACGACATCGGTGCCATCGCGGTCATCGCCATCTTCTACACCGACGACTTCTCGTCGGGCTGGTTCCTGACCGCCGTTGCCGCGCTCGCCGTCGTGGTGGTCATGCGGCTGGTCCGGATCTGGTGGATCCCCGCCTATGTCCTGGTGGGGGTCTTCGTGTGGCTCGCCGTCTTCGAGTCGGGCATCCACGCGACGATCGCGGGCGTGGTGTTGGGTCTGATCACTCCCGCGAAACCGCTCAAGCCCGAGGCCGAAGAGCACGACATCGATGATCTGATCCGTCGTTGCGTTCGTGGCGACGCGAGTGCGCCGGTCGTGCGTCGGGCCAACTTCGAGCTGAAGGAGAAGGTGTCGGTGGTCGAACGACTCGAGGATGTGCTCCATCCCTTCTCGAGCTACGTGATCATCCCCATCTTCGCCCTGGCCAACGCCGGCCTGATGCTGTCGGGCGACACCATCGGCGACGCGGTCACCAGTCCGGTCACGCTCGGGGTGGTGATGGGCCTGGTGGTGGGAAAGCTGGTCGGTATCTCCGCGGCGACGTTCATCGCCGTCAAGACCGGCATCGCGCCCCTGCCCCGGGCTGCATCGTGGATCGACGTGATCGGGTTGGCCGCGATGGCCGGTATCGGCTTCACGGTGTCGTTGTTCATCACCGGCCTCGCCTTCGACGACCCGGCGATCGCCGACGAGGCGCGGATCGGTATCCTCGCAGCGTCGACCATCGCGGCGGTCCTCGGCACCCTGGTCCTCCTTCGGTCGAAGGTGGTGCTCGAGGTCGAGGTCGACGACCCGGTTCCGACCGGCGCGTGACCCTTTTCTCGTCGCCAGTAGTTGACAAGCCCCGAACAGATCGGTTTGGTTCCCCTCCGTGGCCAATGCACTCGTCATCGTCGAGTCTCCGGCGAAAGCCAAGAAGATCGCCGAGTATCTCGGCGACGGATACACCGTGGAATCGTCCATCGGTCATGTCCGCGACCTCCCGCGCAACGCGGCTGACGTCCCCAAGGCCTACAAGGGGGAGAAGTGGGCCCGCACCGGCATCGATGTCGACAACGGGTTCAAGCCGTTGTACGTGGAGAACGCCGACAAGAAGGACCACATTCGGCTCCTGAAGTCGTTGCTCAAGGACGCCGACGAGCTCTATCTGGCCACGGATGAGGATCGCGAGGGCGAGGCGATCGCCTGGCACCTCATCGAGGTGCTCAACCCTCAGGTCCCGATCAAGCGCATGGTGTTCCACGAGATCACCAAGAAGGCAATCCAGAGCGCGATCGACACCCCCCGCGAACTCGACCGCAAGATGGTCGACGCGCAGGAGGCGCGGCGAATCCTCGACCGTCTCTACGGCTACGAGGTGTCGCCGGTGCTCTGGAAGAAGGTCATGCCGAGCCTCTCGGCCGGCCGTGTCCAGAGCGTGGGCACCCGCCTCGTCGTCGAACGCGAACGCGAGCGGATGGCCTTCGTGTCGGCCAGCTACTGGGACGTCAAGGGGCAGTTCGCCGCGGCAGAGGGCGACACCCGTGAGTTCTCGGCCGCCCTGGCCCAGATCGACGGCGTGCGTCTCGCCAGCGGACGCGACTTCGGTGACGACGGGCGGCTGGCCCGCGACGACGTCGTCGTGCTCGATCAGGCGGGCGCCACGGAACTGGTGGCCGATCTCGAGGGCGTGCCCTACGAGGTGCGGTCTCGGGAGTCGAAGCCCTACCGCCGCCGCCCGGCCGCACCTTTCATCACGTCGACCTTCCAGCAGGAGGCCGGCAACAAGCTCGGCCTGTCGTCGCAGATGGCCATGCGGGCCGCCCAGGGCCTCTACGAGAAGGGCTACATCACCTACATGCGAACCGACAGCACCACGCTGTCCGACACCGCATTGCAGGCCGCGCGACGCATGATCTCAGAGCGCTACGGCACCGAGTTCCTGCCCGATGCGCCGCGGCTCTACACGAAGAAGTCGAAGAACGCCCAGGAGGCCCACGAAGCGATCCGTCCCGCCGGCGACACCTTCCGGCTGCCCGACGACGTCGCCAACGAGGTCCCGATCTCCGAGGCTCGCGTCTACGAACTCATCTGGAAGCGCACCGTTGCGTCCCAGATGACGGACTGCACCGGCGAGACCGTCCAGCTCCGGCTCGGGGCCTCGAGCCGCGGCGGCAAGGACGTCGAGTTCAGCGCGACCGGCACCGTCATCCAGCACCGCGGCTTCCGCGAGGTCTACGAGGAGACGGCCGATCAGGATCGGCGCGGCGACGGCGCGGCGGAGACGACCGACGACGAGCGGCGGCTGCCTCCGCTGGAGCAGGGCGATCAGGCCCGCGCCGCCGGACCGCTCGAGTTCGACGGCCACGACACCCAGCCGCCGTCGCGGTTCACCGAGGCCTCTCTGGTGAAGCGACTCGAGGAGTTGGGGGTGGGTCGCCCATCCACCTATGCGTCGATCATCGGCACGATCCAGGACCGCGGCTACGTGTGGAAGAAGGGGTCGGCGCTGGTTCCCTCGTTCACCGCCTTCTCGGTGGTCAACGTGATGGAAGGGCACTTCCCCAACCTGGTCGACTACGCCTTCACCGCCAAGATGGAGGACGACCTCGACAAGATCGCCAACGGTGCCGAAGAGGCCGAGCCGTGGTTGACCCGGTTCTACTTCGGTGAGGGCGGGGAGGACGGCGAGCCCGGTCTGAAGGAGAAGGTCTCGACCCGGCTGCCCGACATCGACGCCCGGCTCGTCAACACCATTCCGCTCGGGATGAGCGGCGACGGCAAACCGGTGGTGGCTCGGGTCGGCAAGTTCGGTCCCTACGTCCAGAAGGGCGACAGCGAGAACAAGGACGACAACGAGACGGCGTCGATCCCCGACGACATCCCGCCCGACGAGCTCACCCTCGACAAGGCGATGGAGTACCTGTCGCAACCCAAGGAAGGTCGTGTCCTCGGGCAGGACCCCGAAACGGGCATGGACATCTACGCCAAGGCGGGCCGGTTCGGGCCCTATGTGCAGATCGGCACCTTCGAGGACTTCGATGGCACCGACGAGAAACCCAAGACCGCCTCGCTGTTCTCGACCATGACGCTCGAACGGGTGACCCTCGAAGAGGCGCTGGAGCTGCTGTCGCTGCCCCGGACAGTGGGCGCGGACCCCACTGATGGTGAGGTCATCACGGTGCAGAACGGCCGCTACGGGCCCTACCTCAAGAAGGGCAAGGACAGCCGCAGTCTCCAGACCGAGGAGCAGCTGCTCACCATCACGCTCGAGGAGTGCCTCGCGATCCTCGCCCAGCCCAAGCGGGGCCGCGGCCAGACCGCGAAACCGCCGCTGCGGGAGATGGGGCCCGATCCGGAATCGGGCAACGAGATGATCGTCAAGGACGGCCGTTTCGGGCCCTACGTCACCGACGGTGAATACAACGCGTCGTTGCGCAAGGGCGACACGGTCGAGGAGTTGACCGTCGAGCGAGCAGCCGAACTCCTGGCCGACCGTCGAGCCAAGGGGCCGGCCAAGAAGGCGAAGAAGAAGGCGTCCAAGAAGAAGGCCTCCAAGAAGAAGGCCTCCAAGAAGAAGGCCACCAAGAAGGCGGCCGCGCCGGTTGACGACGCCGAGTAGAACACGCTCGGTCGGGTTGCCCGGTTCCGCCTAGGGTGACCCCGGTGGGAGATCGGCCGTCGAGCAGCGCGTCGCGAATGGGCGAAGCCATGTCGCAGGCGCGTCCGAGCGGCCGCATCGAGTCGTGGTTCGGCTCCCAGCAGTTCTTCCGGCTGTGGATCGCCCAGGTCATCTCGGCAACGGGTGACTGGCTCGGTCTCATCGCCACGATTTCGCTGGCCGGTCGGCTGAGCGAGGGAACCGAGGGCACCGCGATCGCCCTGGTCCTGGCGACGCGCATCGCGCCCGGGTTCTTCCTGGCCACAGCGGCCGGCGTGATCGTCGACCGGTTCAATCGCAAGCGTCTGCTGCTCGTGTGCGACATCGGGCGGGCGCTCGTGATGTTCTCGCTCCCGTTCGTCGACAGCCTGCTGGGCCTGATCATCGCGTCGTTCCTGCTCGAGATCTTCACGATGATGTGGTCGCCGGCGAAGGAGGCGATCGTCCCCAACATCGTCCCGAAGGAAAAGCTGACCACCGCCAACTCGCTCAACGTGGCGGCGGCCTACGGCATGTTCCCGGTGGCGGCCGGCCTGGCGGCGCTGCTGGCCAAGATGGCCGAGTCGCTGGCCGACGAGGGGTGGGTCGACACGTGGCGGCTCAACGAGGAAGGCCTGGCGTTCTATGTCGACGGCATCTCGTTCCTGCTCACTGCGCTGATCATCTGGACCATCGCCTTCCCGACGCGAACACGCGATGAACGGCGTGGCGAGGCGGGCGGCTGGGATCTGGGCGGTGCGTGGCGCGAACTGCGCGAGGGCTGGCGCTTCATCGCGGTCAACCCGATCGTGCGGGCGGTGAACGTCGGTCTTGGTGTCGGCGTGATCGGGGGCGGGATGCTCGTCCCCCTGGGTGCGCTCTACGTCGACGAGCTGATCGTCGGCGACGATGCCGACTTCAACCTCGTGCTCTTCTCCCTCGGACTGGGCATGGCGGTGGGCGTCATCTCCGCGTCCCTGCTGCAGAACCGCATCAACCGTTCGGCCGTCTTCCCGGCCGTGCTCGTCCTGGCCGGCGGAGCGCTGCTGGTGGCTTCCTCGTCACCCTTCCTGTCCGTTGTCGTGCCGGTCATCGGTGTCGTCGGTTTCGCGGCCGGTCCGATCTACGTGCTCGGCTTCACCCTTCTCCACGAGAACGTCGAGGACGAGCTGCGGGGTCGGATCTTCTCCGCTCTCCTGGTGCTCGTCCGCTTCTGCATGCTCTTCGCGCTCGCAGTCGCGCCGCTCGTCTCCGAAGGACTCGACACCTTGTCGAATCGCTGGTGGGACGGTGACATCCATCTCTTCGGGCTCACCGTGCTCGCGCCCGGCGTCCGGCTCACGCTCTGGCTCTCGTCGCTGACGATCATCGGCGCGGGCCTGCTGGCCTCGTGGAGCCTACGGGCCGGCAGCGGCGCGTATCTCGGCCGCGACCCGGCTGCAGTCCTCGACCTCGACGCGCACGCGGATCCCGAACGCGAAACCGATGCGGCTGCGCTCTCGGAGGACCGCCCGTGACCGGACGTCTCATCGCCTTCGAGGGTGCCGATGCCTCGGGCAAGTCGACCCAGGCTCGGCGCCTCGGCGCCCGCCACGACCTCACCGTCACGTTTCAACACGGCGCCACCGGTGTCGGCGGGGCCATCCGCTCGATCGTGCTCGACCCACTGAATCGCACCCTCGACGATCGGGCCGAAGCGCTGCTGATCATCGCCGACAAAGCCCAGCACGTCGCCGAGATCGTGGGACCGGCGCTGGCCGCCGGAGAGACCATCATCTCGGACCGTTTCACCGCGTCGACCCTTGCGTACCAGGGCTACGGGCGCGGTCTCGACCTCGACATCCTGCGCGACACCATGGACTTCGCCACCCACGGGGTCGAACCCGATCTCACGGTGCTGCTCGATGTCGACCTCGACGTGGCGCGAGCCCGGCTCGGTGACCAGATGGACCGGATCGAGGGAGCGGGTGCCGACTTCCACCAACGGGTTCGCAACGGGTATCTGGAGCTGGCCGCGGCCGATCCGGCCCGGTGGGTGGTGATCGACGCCGACGGGACCGTCGACGAGGTCGCGGCGCGGATCGAGGCGCTCGTCGACCCGTGGCTCGACAACGCATGAACACGGCGACCGTGGAACCCTGGGCATCGGTGGTCGGCCAGCCCGAGGCCGTCCGCCGGCTGGCGGCGGCGGCGACCGGGCCGGTCCACGCGTACCTCTTCGTCGGTCCGGCCGGCGCGGGGAAGCGGCAGGCCGCCGGGGTGTTCGGCGGTGAGATCCTCGCTGCAGCCGATCCGGCCGGGGCCGAGCGGCATCGGCGTCTCGCCTCCGGACTCATCCACCCCGATGTCGTCGTGTTCATGCGTTGTCGAGCCACGGGTCGACGAGCGCCTCGATCCGCGCCGCGACCTCGTCGACGGTCCCGTCGGCGTCGATCACCACCCACCGGGCCGGATCGGCC
>JBDQKM010000154.1:0-7708 GCA_040263275.1 Acidimicrobiales bacterium | reverse complement strand
GTCGAACTCGACCCGGTCGACGACCGAATCGGCGGCGCCGCCGTTGACCGATTGGATCTCGACCATCGCCGGGTTCTTCTCGTTGCGATTGGCGGGCCTCGAGGTTCCCTGGAGGTGATCGCCCTTGCGGAGACCGAACTGGCGGACCATCTTCACGGGCACGTAGGCGTCGTCCTTGGACGGGAGGGCGCCATCGACGCGAAGGAAGCCGTAGCCCTCGTTCCGCAGCTCGAGATAGCCGGCCACCGGGATCGGCTCGCCGTCCCACTGATCGTTCGAATCCTTGTTGTTTTCGCGCTCGCGACCGCGTCGACGGCGTTTGCGGTTGCCCGATTCGCCCTCGCGGTTGCCGTCGCCGCCGGCGCCCGACTGGTCGGACCCCTCGGTCGCCGACCCTTGAGAGCGAGACGACTCGCCCGAGCCCGCGTCGTCGCCACGACTGTCGGCGCCGGAGGCTTTGCGGTCCTCGCGGGGGCTCTTGTCGTCGGCATCGTCGCTCGACTCGGATTCCGAGATCGGTGCGTCGGCCGACGCGTCGTCGGTCGACGTGGTGGCATCGGGTTCGGCCGTGCCCACGGAGCTTCCGTCACCACCAGCGGCCAGGTCGAGGATCAGGTCGATGATCTCGCCCTTGCGGGCGCGCGACGCGGGCTTCTTGCCCAGCGTGGTCGCGATCATCGTGAGTTCTTCGCGGTCCTTGCGTTGCAGGGTGGACCGGCGCATTTCCGCGGTTTCCACGGACAGCTCCTCGGGTTGGGGTCGAGGTGTATGGGGTGTCGCGCCACCGGGAGAGGCCAGGGTCTGGACCCGAACTGGCCGCGCCCCCTCTTTCGTCGGCGACGTCCGTCAGGCTACGGAGAACACGGTCCAGCCACAACCAGGAGGGACCCGGGGGGGGCGTCGGGGTCAACGACGCACGCCGTCGACGAAGTCCTCGATCGTGGCGAGGTCATTGGGGAGCACCACGAATCGCTCATCGCGGTCGAAGAGGTCGGCGAGGTGCGGCGGCAGCGCGGGGCGGACGCCGGTCGCCTGCTCGACCGCGTCGGGGAACTTGGCCGGATGCGCGGTCGACAGGGTCACGACGGTCTCGTCGGGACGACGGAGGCGAGCGGTGGCGCCGACCCCGACCGCGGTGTGGGGATCGAGGAGCAATCCGTGGTCGCGGTGCATCCGGGCGATCACCTCGAGCGTCTCGTCGTCGTCGAGACGCGCGCCGGAGAACTCCTCGCGGAGCCGGGCGTGTTGTGCGGGGCTGAGGGCGGCCCGGCCGGAGCTGCGGAACTGCTGGAGCAGCTCTGCGGTGGCCGGTCCGTTTCCGTCGAGCAACTCGAAGAGCAGGCGTTCGAGATTGGAGGAGATCTGGATGTCCATGCTGGGCGAGAGGGTGGGAACCACGTCGTCGGCGACCATCTCGCCCCGCTCGATGAGCCGGGTGAGAATGTCGTTGCGGTTACTGGCCACGAGGAACCGCTCGACCGGTAGACCCATCGTCGCGGCGACGTGGCCGGCGAACACGTTGCCGAAGTTGCCGGTCGGGACGCAGAACGTTGTGGGTGTCGTGCGTCGATCGAGGCGTTGCGCGGCCCAGACGTAGTAGACGATCTGCGCCATGACCCGGGCCCAGTTGATGGAGTTCACGGCGGAGAGGCGATTCCGGTCGCGGAAGGCCTCGTCGGCGAACATCGCCTTCACGAGGTCCTGACAGTCGTCGAACGTGCCCTCGACGGCGACGGCGTGCACGTTGGCCGCGCCGAGGGTGGTCATCTGGCGCCGTTGCACGTCGCTGGTGCGACCGTGGGGGAAGAGCACGACGATGTCGACGAGATCGCTGTCGCGCACCGCCTCCATCGCGGCCGAGCCGGTGTCGCCCGACGTGGCCCCGACGATCATCACCCGGTCCTGTCGACGCCGCAGCTCGTAGTCGAACAACCGGCCGACCAACTGCAGCGCGACGTCCTTGAACGCCAGGGTCGGTCCGTGGAACAGCTCGAGCAGGTGATGGTGCTCGTCGATCTGGACCAGCGGCGCCACGTCGGGATGATCGAACGTCGCGTAGGCCGACTCGACCATCGCCGCGAAGTCGTCGTGGGGAATCGTGTCGGCCACGAAGGGCCACATCACCTCGGTCGCGAGGGTCGCGTAGTCGCCGTCGCCGACGGCCGGCAGCGTCGGCCAGCTCGCGGGGAGGTAGAGGCCACCGTCGGGGGCCAGACCGGTCAGCAGGACGTCGGGGAACCCCAGGGACGGCGCTCGGCCGCGGGAGCTGTGGTACTCGAGCACGCTCAGGCGTCGCCCACCACGCGGATCACCGAGTGGATGTCGGTCACGATGTCGAGACCGCGCAGCTCATCGAGTGTCGCCCGGACGGCGGCCTCGCTCGACACATGGGTGATGAACATCAGCACCGCCTCGTCGCCCAACCCGTGCTGCTCCATCGACGAGATCGACACCTCGTGGCGACCGAACACGTCGGCGACCCGAGCCAACACGCCGGGGCGGTCGATGACCGCGACCCGCAGGTAGTAGGCCGACGACGACGCCTCGACCGGACGCACCGCCGCGGTCACGAGCGAACCGATGCGGGCGCTGGTGCCGCGCGTGAGGTTGACCGCGGCATCGATCACGTCGCCCAGCACGGCACTCGCGGTGGGCCCGCCACCGGCGCCCCGCCCGTAGAACATCAGGTCGCCCACGGCGTCGCCCTCGATGAAGATGGCGTTGAAGCTGTCGCGCACCGAGGCGAGCGGGTGGTCGAGCGGCACGAGGGCCGGGTGCACGCGGACCGCGACGCTCGTGTCGGTCTCGGACTCGCCGCCCTCGACCACGGCGATGGCCTTGATCGTGTAGCCGAGCCGTCGGGCGACGTCGATGTCGTCGGCCGTGATCGAGGAGATGCCCTCGTGATGGACCTCGTCGTGCGACACGACCGCGCCGTAGACGATGGTGGCGATGATCGCCGCCTTCGCCCCCGCGTCGTAGCCCTCGACGTCGGCCGTCGGGTCCTCTTCGGCGTAGCCGAGGGCCTGGGCCTCGGCGAGGGCGTCTTCGTAGGAGGCACCCTCCTCGGTCATCTTCGTGAGGATGTAGTTGGTCGTGCCGTTGATGATGCCCATCACGCGGGTGACGGGCTCCGCCACGAGGGATTCGCGCAGGGGGCGCATGAGTGGGATGCCGCCGGCCACGGCGGCCTCGAAGAGCAGGTCGACCCCGGCGGCGTCGGCGGCCGCGTAGAGCTCGGCGCCGTGGGCCGCCAGGAGGGCCTGGTTGCCGGTGTTCACCGGCTTGCCGAGGGCGAGCGCTCGGCCGACGAAGTCGCGGGCGAGATCGACGCCCCCCATCAGTTCGACGATCACGTCGACCTCGGGATCCTCGACCACGCTCATGGTGTCGGTCGTGAACACGTCGGCGGCCACGGCCACATCACGCGACTTGCCGGTGTCGCGAACCGCGATCCGCGTGATCTCGAGGCGTACGCCGGTTCGAGCGGCGATCGTGTCGCGCTGCGACTCCAGCAGCCGGGCCAGCGCCCCGCCGACGGTGCCGCACCCCAACAGCCCGAGCTTCACGGTTTTGGTGTCCACGGCCGCCGAGCGTATCCGCCAATCGGTTGCGGCGGGACGGACTTCTTTCCGTGATGTTTCATTGCTTTTCCTTCAACCTCCTGCAACGGTGGTCGTCGATGGACCATCCGAGCAGCCGCCCCTGCCCCCGCCCGCCGGTCACCCGCCCGACCCATCTGCGTGTGGTCACGTCGGATTCCCCACCGGTGTGCGCACCGGCGAGCGCGCACGAGGCGGCGGCCGGGAGGTCGACGGAGCTCGCGCCCGGCATCTCGATCGATCCGACCGTGGAGTGGAGCGTCGCCTCGCTCGTGCGGATCGGCTGCCCTCCGGAGGTCGCCGCCGATCTCGTGGTGCGGCCCGCCGAGGCGCCGCCTCCACCGGCGACACTCCCGTGCCCGCCGGCGATCCCGATCCCGTCAGTGGCGCTCGCCGGCCTGGCCCCGGTCGGGGTGGTCAGCGGGGAACCGAGCCGGATCGGGCCGAGCGGTTGGCGGCGCTGGGTCGCAGCAGCGCGCGGGCGAACGCGATCCGGTCGCGCCAACCGAGCACCGACATCGACGCACGGGCCTGTCGACGGAACCGCCCCTCACGATCCGAGTAGCACTCGAGTCGCCGCCGGTCGGTCTCGCTGATGGTGTAGGCCTCGGCCCACTCCTCCACCGGCGACCGGTGGTGCCCGAGTGTCCGGGTGGCCCGAAGCCCCATCGCCACCGGCGCGGCACACTGCCATCGTTCGACCGTGGCGATGATGTGATCCAGGTCGACCGACGGTCCGGCCGCCAGCAGGGCGACGTCACGCACGTTGCCGAGTCGTGGTTCGGTGTCGCCCAGTGCGACATGGACGGCCCCGTGGATCAGGTGGAGGTCGGCTGGAAGCGTCGGGATGACCCGACCGGCCAGGATGACCTCGACGGGATCGCGGAAGAGATCGTCGAGGACCACGAGGAAGCCGTAGGGCCCCGGGGCGAGCGTGCGGTGCAGATCGAGCTCCGTGCCCCCGGTCCAGTGGAGGGTCACCGACTTCGCGAAGCGCCGATCGAATGTCGGCGACAGGGCCGGCACCGGGCGCCGGCCTCGAGCAGCGCGCCGACTGCAGCATCGATGTCGCCGGCGGCGACGAGCACGTCGTTGTCACCGAAACACCGCTCGGCCGGATCGGGATGGATCATGTGCGCGAGCGCCGCGCCCTTCAACACACGGTGGTCGATCCCGGCCGTCGCCAGCACCTCGCTCGCCCGCAGCAACTCCTCCTCGAGCAGGAGCGCCTCCCGCATGGCGTCCTCGTGAGCCCGGGCGATCCGCGCCCGGTCGTCGGCCTCGACCTCCATCGATCCGTCGGCCACCGCGGCGGCGAGCACCCCGCTCAGGCGGTGCCCGGCGACGGCCGCCGGCATTGCGTCGGAGACAGGCGCCGGCGGTAGCGGTGCGGCGCCGGGCAGACCGTGGCCGGCCAACGACCGGAGCCAGTCCAGCTCACCCATCCGACGACTCCACGACGCCGCGATCGACGAGGTCGTCGATGACCGGTCGCAGATCGACAGCGATCGAGGCGGAGTCGGCGTCGTGATCGACGGCCAATCGTTCACACACCTCGTCGAAGGTCGCCGGTTCGTCGAGCGCCGCCCACAGCGCCCGGCCGGTACCGGCCAGCTTCGTGAGTTCGTCGGCACCGAGCGGACGGATCAGGACACCGTCGAGCGTGGCCCGCCAGAGAACATCGGCCCGGCGGAGGGTGGCCATCGGCTCAGACGTCGAGGCGGGTCAGGTCGTCGAACGTCTCGCGGCGAACCACGAGGCGGGCATCGCCGTGCGCGGCGAACACGACCGGCGGCCGAAGCACCTTGTTGTAGTTGGAGCCCATGGAATGACCGTAGGCGCCGGTGACCGCCGTCCCCAGGATGTCGCCGACCGCGAGATCGCTCGGTACGGCCGCGTCGCGCACGAGCACGTCGCCCGACTCGCAGTGCTTCCCGACGATCGTGACGGTGTCGTCGCGGTCGGCCTCGACCGCTCGCGGCAGGAACGCCTCGTAGCCGGACCCGTAGAGCACCGGTCGCGGGTTGTCGCTCATGCCACCGTCGACCGAGACGTAGGTCCGGATCTCCGGCAGGCGTTTGATGGTGCCCACCTCGTAGAGCGTCACGGCCGCCGCCGCAGCGATCGATCGGCCCGGCTCGGCCGAGACCGTGGCCGTGACCCCGGCCGCCGCGCAGGCGTCGAGGACCGCAGTACCCCATTCCGTGATGGACGGTGCCCGCTCGTCCGCGACGTAGGGGACACCGAGCCCACCACCGACCGACATCTCGGGGAGGTCGTAGGGCGCGGCGACTTCGGCGATCACGGCGGCCGCCTTCGCGAACGACGAGACGACGAAGACCTGACTGCCGATGTGGGCGTGCACGCCCACGAGGTCGACGGCGTCGCTCGTGCGGGCGCGCTGGATGGCGGTGGCCGCCGCGCCGGTCGACACGGTGAAGCCGAACTTGGAGTCGTCGTGGCCGGTGGCGATGTAGTCGTGGGTCTCGGCCTTGACCCCCGGCGTCAGTCGAAGGAGCACCTTCGGGGTGAGGCCCGTCTCGGCGGCGAGCGCGTCGAGGCGCTCGAGTTCGTCGAAGGAGTCGACGACGATGCGACCGACCCCGGACTCGACCGCCATCCGCAGCTCTGCCATCGACTTGTTGTTGCCGTGGAGCACCAGTCGATCGGCGGGCACGCCGGCGTGGAGGGCGACGTGCATCTCCCCGCCGGTGGCGACGTCGAGGCACATTCCTTCTTCGTGGGCGAGGCGGGCCATTGCCCCGCACAGGAACGCCTTGGTGGCGTAGGCGACACCGTCGCCGAACACCGACACCGCCTCGCGGCAGCGGGCCCGGAGCTGCTCCTCGTCGTAGACGAAGAGCGGGGTGCCGAACTCGCTGGCCAGGTCGAGCAGGTCACACCCGCCCACCTGGAGACGGCCGCCGACGACCTCCGCGGAGTCGGGCAGCAGACGGAACGGGAAGGGCTGCACGGCTACATCGCTTCCGGGGCCGACACGCCGAGCAGGTCGAGGGCGATCTGCAGACCGACCTGAGAGGCCTCGACGAGGGCCAACCGCGCCTGGGTCAGCTCGGCGCTCACACCGTCGCCCATGACGTAGCAGTCGTGGTAGAAGCCGTGGAGCGCGGCCGCCTGCTCGCGGGACCAGCCCACGATGCGGTGGGGCGCATCGTCGGCGCACGCGATCTCGACGATGTCGGGGAGGGTCTGCAGCGACCGGAGGAGTTCGAGTTCGCGTTCGTGGACGAGCAGCGAGAGGTCGACATCGCCGAGGGCGACCCGCTGGACGCCCGCCTCGGTCGTCTTGCGCAGGATCGAACAGATCCGGGCGTGGGCGTACTGCACGTAGAACACCGGGTTCTCCATGCCCTGGGTGGCCACCTCGTCGAGGTCGAAGGTCTGGCGGGAGTCGACGGACTGCATCAGATACGTGAACCGGGCGGCGTCGGGCCCGACCTCGGCGATCACGTCGTCGAGGGCGATGAAGTCGCCGCTGCGTCCCGACATCGCCACCGGTTCGCCGCTGCGCATCAGATCCACCATCTGGGTGATCGCGATGTGGAGTTCGTCCGGGTCGTGGCCGAGCAGGTACATCGCCGCCTTCATCCGCGGCACGTAGCCGTGATGGTCCGCGCCCCACACGTTGAAGAGCCGGTCGGCCCGGCTGAATTTGTCGCGGTGGTAGGCGATGTCGGGCGTGAGGTAGGTCAGGTCGCCGTCGGTCTTGATGAGGACCCGATCCTTGTCGTCGCCGTGGTCGGTGCTCCGCAGCCACGTGGCCCC
The DNA here is from genome assembly GCA_040263275.1 of Acidimicrobiales bacterium. Lineage (GTDB taxonomy): Bacteria > Actinomycetota > Acidimicrobiia > Acidimicrobiales > Aldehydirespiratoraceae > JAJRXC01. The sequence continues at coordinate 320 of JBDQKM010000154.1, read as the reverse complement.
GTCGGCTTCGTAGACCGCGTCGTGGTCCCGCAGATCGGCGAGGCTCTCCTCGATGGCGCCCGACTCGACCATCGACTTCTCACTGAACCAGACGTCGTGGTGGATCTGCAGGGCGCCGAGTGTGGCGCGATGGCTCGCGAGCGCCCGCTCGTACCCCCACTCGAGCGGATCGGCGTCGTCGGGCATCTCGGCAGCCCAGGCGATCAGATAGTCGCCCTGATACCCGTCCTCGGGCGGCTACTCGCCCCGCTTACGCGCGGCCAGCGACTCGGCGTACTTCGTCATCTGCACGCCGCGATCGTTGATGTAGTACTCGCGGG
>JBDQKM010000153.1:0-7774 GCA_040263275.1 Acidimicrobiales bacterium | reverse complement strand
GCGCCGCCATGGCGAGATCCTGCCCGGCCGTCGCCGCTTCACCACCCCCGCCGATCACGAAGCCAACTACCGTCAGATGAGCACAGCCGACCAGGCCGTGACTCAATAACCCGAGCCTCTACGAAACCCGGGGCGATTCAGAGTCAGACAACCGCTGTGGTCGGGTTCGGTCGGGATCGGGCAGGAATGGTCACTGTTACGGCTGGTTCCATTCCCATAGGGGAGTCACTCCTGCACCGTCATGCAGCACCCCGGCCCTCACGATTCTGTTACACAGAGCGCTGTTTCAAGGAAGGGCCGGTGTTGTTCGAGGTTCTGCAACCAATCGAACACCTGGTTCCAACTGCGAGTGCTTAGGGGTACGCACCACGCCCGGCCCTGCGCCGGGCGTTGCCGCGTCGCTGCTCCAGCAGCATGTTCGCGGCAGAGCTGCGGCGGGCGTGAGTCTCGGGGGCCGCTACGAGGCGCGGCGGCGCATCGGTTTCGCCGGCCCGTAGTTCGAAATCACCCTGACACCTTCTGCATCGCCGAGGTGGAGCCGTCGCGCCTTCAGAAGGCCGGCGATCTTCGCGTCCTCGTCGATGGCGTGCACGAGAAAGTCGCAGCTGCGGGTGTTCGCGGGGGAGATCCAGTCGCCCACGTTCACATCTCGGCACTTGATCTTCTCGGTCTGGTGGTCGGCCATCGGCGGGTGACCTTCGGGGTAGACGACTCGCTCTGCACGCGGAGTCTAGGGTCTGCTTCTCGCTTCCTCGGAGGGCCGGATGAGTGGTGTGGTTGCTGGGCAGGGGCCGGTGCAAGGGACGGTGGCGCCCGGATTCGAATCGGTGAAGCGTCTCTACGAGCGCGAAACCGAGGCGATGGCAGAGCAGCACACCCAGCTCTGCGTGTACCACCGCGGTGAGCGGGTCGTGGACCTGTGGCGATCGACCCCCGACGACACCGAGTTCTCGGCTGACTCGCTCGTCAACGTGTTCAGCAGCGGGAAGAGCCTCGAGTCGCTCCCCATCGCGTCGCTCGTGGGCCGCGGGCTCCTCGACTACGACGCCAGGATCGCCGACTATTGGCCGGAGTTCGCCGACAACGGCAAGGGCGAGGTCACCGTGGCCGACCTGATGCGTCATGAAGCGGGTCTGGCGACCTTCGACGTGTCGATCCCGCCCGAAGATCTGCTTCCCGAGCGCATCAAGCAGAACCGGGTCGGCGAGGTCATCGAGAATCAACCGGGCCGATGGCCGAAGGGCGACCGCGGCCCGCGTGAGTATCACGCCATCACCCGGGGCTGGATCATCAACGAGCTCCATCGTCGCGTCGACCCCGCCGGTCGGACGCTCGGCGAGTGGCTCCAGGACGAGATCAGTGGTCCGCTCGATGCCGACGCGTTCATCGGCGTCGCCGCGGAGGAACTGCCCCGGGTCGCGCCGGTCGTGCCGTTGGGCATCGGCTACCAGCTGCGCCAGAGCCTCAAACCCAAGGCGCTCGGTCGAAGGATCAAGAACAGCTTCTTCGAGCTGTTCGTTCGGCTGCTCCGCGCCATCGTCGGCCTCCGCAACGCGACCACCCGCGGTGCGCCGCCCATGTACGTGGGCATGGAGAACCTCGGGTTCTTCAACGAGGTGTCCGTCGCCAGGGGAGAGACCTCATCGGCCGCGGCGAACTGCTCCGCGAGGGGGCTGGCCAAGATCGCCGCGCTCATGGCAGCGGGAGGAACCTGGGAGGGGCGGGAGTTCCTCAGCCCGCAGGCCTGGGACGCGCTGCACGCCGACCCGGTGCAGGCACCCATGATCGGCACGGCATCGACCTTCACGCAGGGCGGCGTCAACCGGTTCAGCGGGGTCGGGCCGAAGGCCAGCGGCACCGAGCGGGCCTTCAACGATGGACGCGAGGGCTTCTACGGCTGGATGGGCCTGGGCGGGTCGATCTTCCAGTGGCACCCTGACCGCGAGGTCGGGTTCGCGTTCGTGCCGACCGCCCTGCATCTCTTCGACATGCTGAACGAGCGCGGCAAGGTCTATCAGGCCGAGGTGCTGCGGTGCGTCGCAGAGCTGCCCACGTGACTGCGAGCCGGGCGTCGGCCTAGCGCCGCAACCCGACGTTGACGAGGCCCAGCGTCCCTTCGCCGAGCGCGGTCGCCGCGGGGGAGAGGGTGATCGCCGTGCCGTCGGCCGCCGGGTCGCCGGCGAGGCCGTCGGTCGCCCAGGTGGTGTCGGGCGGACCGAACTGCGCGTACTCGCCCGTTGCCATCACGGCCTCGGTGTAGACCTCGTCGAAGTAGAGCTGCGTGGTCAGCACGGTGTCGCCCTCGATACGGGCCCGCAGATGGATGTGGACCGCTCGGCCGCCGTACCAGCCCGGGTAGATCGTGAGGAACTCGAGGATGCCGTCGGCATCGGCCGTCTGGAAGCCGCGGAGAAACGTCGTGCCCTCGCCTTCGTCCTTGCCCGAGCCGCCGTCCTCGAACGACGAGTAGTCGCCCGATGCATCGGCGTGCCAGATCTCCACCTCGGCACCGGGCACCGGCTCGCATGCCTCGTCGATCACCCGTACGCCGAGGCGCAGGGGATGGCCCGGGTAGCCCTCGGTGACGTCGCGACGGTCGAGTTGCCGGATGGTGGGAAACGGTCCGGCGGCGGCCGACGGGAGCGCGACGCACACCGGCAAGCCGGCGAACTGGGCCACCGTGAGGGACCCGGCAGGTATTGGTTCGGCCGGCGCGGGCCGGGTTGTGCTCGAGGCCTCTGTGGTGCTCGTCGACGCGGCACCATCGTCTCCACCGGAGTCGTCGGAGCATCCGGCCAGGATCAGGGCCCCGGCGCCGACGAGAAACGATCGGCGTTCGAGTTCGGTCCGGTTCGGCATCGCCATCACGGCAACGTACCAACTGCCTCGATGTGATTCGGGTCAGGCCCGGTTGCGCAGCTCGGTCTCGAGCGATGCGGCGTAGCGGTCGGTCGCCCGCCGCTGGAGCACGGAGCCGATCGGCCCGGCGAGACGGGTCAACAACATTCCCGGACGGGAGGTCGCGGTGATGCGGAGTTCGAGACGATGGTCGGCGAGGGCCGTCACCATGAAGGTCTCCTCGCCGAGCTCGGGGTGGCCCGGCAGGGTGACGTAGGTGAAGCCGCAGGCGTCGTCGGTGTCGACGACGTCGGTGACGCGGCAGCCGAACAGCAGCCATACCCCGAACACGCGGGTCCACAGGGTGACGGACGAGCCCGTCACAGGGGCCGAGCCATGGGTGTGGACACCGGCGCCGCGGTGCATCGCCCAGTCGGCCAGCACCTCACGGGCGATCTCCAGCCCGCCCGCTCCCGCGTCGAACTCGTAGCGCCGGTCGAGCTCGTGGAATCGTCCCGGCGCCGGGAAGGAGGGCGTGGCCTGCTCGGCCGCGGCGTGATGCCGTTCGACGGCCGTCTGCGACGGGGGCCGCAGGGAGATCGTCACCAGTCGACGACCGGGTCGGGCGGGAAGAGATCGTCGCGTTCGGCCGCGAGGCGTTCGCAGTCCCAGGTCTCGTCGACGCGCTGCCAGATGACGGGATTGCGGCTCGGGTCGGGGACTTGTTCCCACTGGGCGGGGGTCAGGAAGATCTCGTTGCTCGCCCCGATCACGAGCTGTTCGGACGAATCGGTGATCGTTCCCACCATCCGGTCGGGCGACTCCTGGGTCACGTCGTAGTGGAAGATCTCGCGCCGGGCGATGTAGAGATCGCCTTCGATCTCGGCATTGAGGTGGATGCGGGCCGTGACCCCCGGATTGCCGTCACCGTCGCTGTCGATGATGCGCGGGTCGTTCGGGTCGGTGGGGAGGACCTCGTTGGCCGGATCCTCCAGGTCGATTCCGATCGGGGTCGGGGTCTCCGGACGCACGACCCGGAGCCGACCGTCCTCGAGTGTCACCTCCACCGGTGTGTCGACCGGGATGATGGCCGAGGTCGCCTCGTCGGAGATCGACGTGTCGATGCCCTGGTCGTTGGCCATCTCGGCGTGGCAGAACCGCTGCCGGTTCCACAGCACACCGTCACGCAGCTCGAGGTCGGCGAATCCCGTGGAGATGATCAGGCTCTTGAACACGTCGTCCTCGTAGGCGACGGCGTCGAAGTGGGCCCAACGGCCGACCAGATCCTCCGCTCCGGGAGGAAGGGCGTCGGCCTCGATCGTGGTCGTGGTGGTCGATGCCTCGGCGGTGGTGGTCGTGGTGGTCGACTCCGATTCGGGCGCGGCGTCGGCTTCGGCGTCGTCCCCGCAGGCGCCGAGAATCAGCGCGCCGACGGCGAGAAACGTGGCGGTGTGTCGTCGGTGTCGTCGCATGTCGCCCAGATGCCACCACGGTCTGCTGCCAGGTGCCAAGGCGCGGCGCCGGCGGGTGGCGTCCGGTGACGCCGACTAGGTTCCGCGGTCATGGAACTCGAGGGAAAGATCGCGGTCGTCACCGGGGGAGCGAGCGGGATCGGCCAGGGCCTGGCCGAACGCTTCCACGCCGAGGGTGCCGCCCATGTCGTCGTGCTCGATCGCGACGAGGACGGCGCGAAGGCCGTCGCTCAGTCGATCGGCGGCACGGGGGTGGGCTGCGACGTGACCGACGAGGCAGCGATCAGCGCCGTTGTTGAAGCAACCGAACAGGACATCGGGCCGATCGGGATCTTCGTCTCCAACGCGGGCTACGTCACCCTCGGCGGCCTCGAGGCCCCGGTCGACGACCTGAACCGGATGTTCGAGGTCCACGTGCTCGCCCATCTCTACGCCGCACGGGCGGTGATTCCCCGCATGGCCAACCGGGGCGAGGGCTACCTGCTCAACACCGCATCGGCGGCGGGTCTGCTGTCGCAGTTCGGTTCGTTGCATTACACGATCACCAAGCACGCAGCGGTCGCGCTCGCCGAGTGGGTCGCCATCACGCATGGACACCAGGGGATCAAGGTCTCGGTGCTGTGCCCGCAGGCGGTGCACACCAACATCGGACCGAACAGCCCCGACGCCGACCGGATGGTCGGCACGGGTGCGGATGTGGCGGGAGCCGACGGCACGCTCACGCCGGACGACGTGTCGGATGCGGTGATCGAGGCATTGCGCGAGGAACGGTTCCACGTGTTGCCCCACGCGGATGTGGCGGAATACGTCAAACGCAAGGGCGCAGACGTCGACCGTTGGATCGGCGGAATGCAGCGCTGGCAGAACGCCATGTTCCCGCCCGACCAGCATCCCGCCACCTGGCTGACCGGCGCCTGATCTCCGATTTTGACACTCGGACTGCCATAACTCTAGGCTTGTCCCATGGTGTTGATCACGCGGTCGACGGCGATCCCCCGCGAGCCCGCTCAGGTGTGGACCGCCCTGGCCGAATTCGACGCGATCAGCCTCTGGGCCCCCAACGTCGACCATTCGTGCCTCATGACCGAACAGGCCGAGGGTGTGGGCACCGTGCGGCGTATCCAGACCGGCCGGATGACGGTGCGCGAAACGGTGATCGCCTACGAGCCGGGCCGTGTCCTCGGCTACGAGATCAGCGGTCTGCCCAAGGCCATCGACTCCGTCACCAACACCTGGACCCTCGAGCCCGATGGGGCCGCAACCAGGGTCACGCTCACCACCGAGATCGTGCCCGGTCCCCGTCCGCCCCATCGGGCGGTGGCCAGAGCGGTCGGCAAGGCACTCGGCGATGCCTCCGACCAGATGCTCGAAGGATTGGCCGAGCACCTCGCCAAGGAGAACGTCGATGGCTGAACGCCCCGATGTCGTGATCATCATGACCGACGAAGAACGAGCGGCGCCGCCCTACGAGTCGGCGGAGGTCGCGGCGTGGCGGCGGCGGGTGCTGGCCGGCGAGTCGTGGTTCAACGAGCATGCAGTGAACTTCCGGCGCCACTACACCGGGTCGCTCGCGTGTGTGCCGAGTCGGCCCACACTCTTCACCGGGCACTACCCCGAGGTCCACGGCGTCTCCCAGACCGACGGTCTGGGCAAGGTCGCCGACGACTCGCGGATGCGCTGGCTCCGCCAAGGCGAGGTGCCCACGCTCGGCCACTGGTTCCGGGCTGCGGGCTACGACACCCACTACGACGGCAAGTGGCACATCAGCCACGCCGACCTCCACGACGACGAGGGCAACCGAGTCGCCACGAACGACGACGCCGGCACCGTGCTCCCGGAAGGCATCGAGGCCTACCGGGCCGCTGACCGCCTCGACCCGTTCGGCTTCTCGGGTTGGATCGGGCCGGAGCCCCACGGGGGCGCCCTGGCCGACTCGGGCCTGCGGCGTGACCCACTGATCGCGGCACGTGTCGTGGCGTGGTTGGAGGATCGCTACGCCCGCCGCGCGGCCGGCGACGTCGAGGCCCAGCGGCCCTTCCTGCTGGTGGCGAGCTTCGTGAACCCCCACGACATCGTCCTCTTCCCGGCGTGGCTGCGCCGCAACCCGCTGCAGCCGTCACCGCTGCTCGACCCTCCGCCGATCGACGCGCCACCCACGGCCGACGAAGACCTCGCGACCAAGCCCGCCGCCCAGATCGCCTACCGAGAGGCCTACCCCGGCGGCTACGGACCGGTTCCTGTCGTGAAGCGGAGCTACGAACGCAGTGCCCAGAAGTACCGCGACATGTACTACCGACTCCACGCCGAGGTCGACGCGCCACTCGACCAGGTCCGCCGTGCCGTGGTCGCGGGCGCCGAGGACGCGGTGATCGTGCGAACCTCCGACCACGGCGATCTGCTGGGCGCGCACGGTGGCCTCCACCAGAAGTGGTTCCAGCTCTACGACGAGGCCACCCGCGTGCCCTTCTCGATCGCCCGGGTGGGGGAGCGGGCCACGGCCGGCGCGGTCGTCGCCGGCGCGCCGACCTCGCATGTCGATCTGGTGCCCACGCTGCTGGGTGCGGCCGGCATCGACGAGACAGAGACCGCCGTGGTGCTGCGAGAGTCGTTCACGGAGGTCCATCCACTCCCGGGCCGCGATCTCATGCCCGTCGTCGACGGCGAGACCGAGCCCGACCGTGCGCGGCCCGTGTATCTGATGACCAACGACAACATGCTCGAGGGCGACACCGGTGCCTCGGGCGTGGCTCGTCGCCTCGGTCGGTCGGACAAGCCGCCCTTGCCGCTCCGCATCCAGGTGCCGGCCCACGTCGCCGCCAACTTCGAGGCCGTGGTGGTGCGTGTCGACGACACCGACGCGTCGGGTGGGGGTGCCCGCCTGTGGAAGCTCGTGCGGACCTTCGACGACCCCGCCACATGGACCGAGCCGGGTGTTCGCCATCTCGCGGCCAACGGGCCGGCCGGGGCCGAGTACCGGACGCAGCCGCTGCCGGACCAGTGGGAGCTCTACGACCTCGACGACGACCCCGTCGAGGCGATCAACCGCTGGTCCGACCCGAAGGTCGCCGCGGTCTTCGCCCATCTCCGTGACGCACTGAAGGCCGAGCGCGCTCGCTCGGTGCCCGAACGAAACAACCCGTGGCCCTATGCGTCGCGCCGACCCCCTCGAGGATCCATGACCAAGACCCCACCGCCGCCCGCCCGTCTCGTCCGCAAGCTGCTGCAGAAAGCCGGCATGCATCCCGACGACGAGGTGACCGTCGACTTCGACCTGCCCGGCCGGCGGGCACTCGTCGTCGCGACCAACGCCGGGGTGCTCGACATCGGCAAGCCCACCGGTGTGTTCGCCAGCGAGATGACGGTTCCGTACTACGCGTTCCTCGATGCCGGGATGGACGTCGACGTGGCCAGCCCGAAGGGCGGGGTGATCCCCGTCGATCCACAGTCGCTGCGGGCCCCGTTGC
>JBDQKM010000152.1:0-7833 GCA_040263275.1 Acidimicrobiales bacterium | reverse complement strand
GCTGCCTGGTGGTGGTCGTGGTGGTCGTTGTCGTCGTCGTGCTGGTGGTCATGGGTGCCGGCGGCCGGGTCGTCGACGGCACGGTCGTCGGCGGCACGGTCGTCGTGGGCGGGATCGTCGTCACCGTGGTCTCGGTCGGCGTGTCGTCGACGACGCGCTCGATCCGCACGGCGGGCGGAGGTGATTCGATAGAGATCTCGGGGATGGCGACGGCAGTCGTCGCGACCGCTACGGCGCTGACCGCGGCCGCGCCGGCGGTCGCGCCCGCACCGGCTCCCGCGCCCGACACCGCGGTGAGCACCTGTCCGGGCCCTTCGGCCAGCGCGCCCAGCGCACCCAGTCCCGCCCGGTTGCGATGGATACCCACCTCGAGGAATGCCCGCACGATCGTCGGGTCGAACTGGGTTCCGGCGTTGTCGACCAACTCCCTGCGGGCTGCCGCGGGAGCGATCGGCTTCTTGTAGGAACGCAACGCGGTCATGGCGTCGTAGGCGTCGGCCACCGCGACGATGCGACCGGCCAGCGAGATCTCCTCGCCGGCGAGACCCGCCGGATAGCCGGTGCCGTCCCATCGCTCGTGATGGTCCGTCGCCGCCCCGGCCCAGGGTCCGAGCCAGTCGGCGAACGGAGCCAGGTGGCCGATGGCGTGCACTGGGTGCGCCTCGATCAGCGCCCGGTCGGCGTCGCTGAGTTCCCCGCGACTGTCGAGCACCCGCGCCGGCACGTCGAGCAACCCGACGTCGTGCAACAGCGTGGCCCACCGGAGCCGCTCGATGTCCGCATCGTCGAGCCCGAGTTCGGCCGCGATCAGTTCGACATAGCCACGGACCCGGTCGCTGTGACGACCCGATCGGGCCTCTCGACGGCTGACCTTGGTCACGAGGTCGGCGAGCCGCTTCGCCTTCATGCTCGCGTCGAAGTCGGCGGTCACCATCGTCTCGAGGTCAGCGGCCGGCAGTTCGGCTCGCTAGCCGAGGAACGCCCGCATCCGCGAGGGCGCCGCGTCGGGGAAGGTCAACGAGAGACTGAACAGCACACCGAGCGAGCTGAAGCGCCCGATCAGCCGACGCACGATCTGGAAGACGACCGACGAACCGACCACGGCGCCGGCGAACCACGCCACCGTCGGCCCGAGTCCGTCGGGCCGAGGCACGACTCGCATCGCGGCGCGGACCGCGACCCAACTCACCACCAGCGGAACGACGATCAGCGCCGCTCGGATGCACCAGGCGAGCACGGGACGGGCCTTCCATGCGCCCCGCGCTGCGTCGACCTCTGGCAGGTCGCTCTGAGCTGGAGCGGAGAATCGTGACACGGGGCTCCTCGTCGGTTCTCCTCACCATCGGCACGATCGCGTCGCCCCTGAGGCGAGACGACGAGCTACCCGCGAGCCGCACTCCGGCGAGCACGACCGCGAGCGCGACGAGCGGCGGGCGAAGCCGCGTCATCGTTGCTCGAGTTCTCCGATGACAGCCGCGAGGCCCTCGCCGATGTGCTGGTTCGCTCTCGGGTTGGGGTGACCGTCACCGACATACCGCAACAGGTGGGGGTTGGCATCGATGGCGACCAGATCCTCGGGCTTCATCCGCGCCGCCGGCTCGTCGAGGAGCACACAGTCGTGGCCAGTGGCGAGACACTGTTGCACGACGTTGTCAGCGGTCACCGAGTTGCCCGCCAACACATCTTTCAGGACGAAGAACGAGACCTCGACATCGGGACCGAACCCCTCCATCAGATCGCCCAACGCGTCGAGCTTGTCGATCATGGCCGCCGCGCCGGCAGCACCGGACTCGTAGGAGAACGAACAGACTTCGTCGCGCTCGAAGCTCGGATCGAGCGATGCCTCCTCGGCCCGGCTTCGTGTCACCGGGGCCACGAGTTCCCCGTCGATGAAGCGCCAGTGCACCGGCGTGTCGGCGGCGACGCCGTGGAGGCTGGTGTAGACCTCGTCGTTCATCCGGCAGAGTTCGTTGCCCGAGACGGCGAAGATCAGGTGGGTGACCCCGAAGTCCTCGACCAGTCGACGGGCGTTGTCGGCGTGGGTCTCGACCGAGTACAGCGAGCGGGCGAAGGAGAAGACCTCGTGGCAGCCGTCACCCTGCCCGTCGAGGAGGGCCTCGGCGATCAGTGCGGGCTTCTGATCGACCCGGGTCTGCAGTGCTTGGACGTACGAGCCACCGAACCACGCGGCGCGCGCACATCCGTTGGGGTTGTCGGCCGAGCGGTCCCGGTCCGCCTGGCCCAGGTTGTTGTTCCAGTTGAGGCCGTGGAACTGCTGGACGGCCAGCGAGGAGGATCCGTTCCACACCTGCAGTTCGTGGGGCCGGCGATGCTGGCTGCCCGACGGCGGGCCGTCCCACGGTCCGTACTTGGGTGTCATGTCGATCATCAGGGTCGATGTGAGGCCGTCGGGGTCGATCCACGGACCCTGCTGCACGAAGTGCTGGAGGCCGTAGTCGTCGATCCAGACCTTGGCCCCCGTGCCGAGGAGGTCGCGGGAGAACTCGAACCCACTGCCCACATCGCCCTCGACGGAGACGGCGGTTCCATCTGCGCGAAGGATGTGGAGCTCGTCGAGTGCGGCCTCGTCGGTGGGGTCCGCACTACGAATCGCGACGGCGTGCTCGAGACCGACGACATCGACCCGGACGACATCCTCCGACGTTGCGTCGCTATCGACGAGGGCGAGGGACTCGACGGTGACGGTCGGCGACGGGCCACCGTCCGCGCCGGCTGTCAGCATCACGCCAAATGCGGTCACCCCGTTGGACGCACCGAGGGCGCCTACCGAGCGGTCGCCGTCGGGCTCGAGCTCGGCGCACGCAGCCTCCGCCACGAGGAACTCGCCGTCGACGTCCCCGACGAGACCGAACGCCGAGAACGGCTCCGGTTCGGCGACCGCCGCCTCACAGTCGGCGAGCGCGGTCGCATCGGCGAAGACGGTCAGTTCGCCGCGACCCTCGATGACGAAGGGCCATACGGTCGCCGGGCCCTCGACGGCGCCGAGCTGCACCCGGTCGAAGGAGACGGCACCACGCTCGGGGGCGAAGCCGAACACCGCCCGATCGGCGGTGAGGGTGAACGAGGCCCGGGTCTGGCGGAGCGTGGAGTCGTACTCCGGTTCGTAGTCGAGGCCTGCCGCCGCGAGGATTCCGGCCTTGCGAAACGCCGGGACCCCGTCGATCAGCGACCAACTCGTCGCCGTCGTGTTCGGACTCGTCGAGGTGGTCGACGACGGACCCGGCGCGGCCGAGTCGTCGTCGCCACAGGCGGCCAACACGAGCCCGAGAGCCAGCGCAGCGACGGCTCCCCACCGGAGCGGCCCCATCCGTAGGCCTATTCGGTGAGCGAGGTCTGCAACAGGGTGCGACACGCATCGTCGAGTTCGGCCGAATAGCAGTCGCTCACCAACGCATCCCACCCGTCGACGGCGAAGTAGGCGTGCTCGACGGTCTGGGCGAAGTCCGGTTGGTTGTAGCTGTCGAGGCCGTTGACCGTGATGAGCCCGACCTCGACGACGTCGGAGAACCCACAGTCCGTGAAGTCCTGGGCGACGACGCCCTGCCAGATGACGGCCCGGAGATCACCAGAGGCGTCGTCCTCGGGCACGGAGACGTAGACGACACAACCGGCGCCCTCATCGCTGGAGAAGATCTCGGCCTCGACGCCGAGGTCGGCGTCGGGCAGCTCGGGCTCGGCCGCCGCCGTGGTTGTGGTGTCGTCGGAATCGGCACCCGCGTCGTCGCCCGAGGAGCAGGCTGCCGCAGCCAGCGCCAGGGCCACGGCGAGGACGAGCGGAGGGGCGGACTTGGGGAAACGCACGGGGGACACCTTCGGTTCTCGGGGCTGCGACCGCGGGCATGGCCCCGGTCCGTTTCGCGGGACGATGTTATCCCTCACGCCGGCCGGAACAGCGGCGCCCTGCCCTGGTCTGTCATCGCTCTGGGCGCAGGTCCTCCCGGTAGTGGCAGCTCCCGCGCAACCGGCTCGGCCACGGCCACACATCGAAGCGCAAGCGCTGCGCAACGCTCGAGTTGCCGTTCGACATGCCCGTGACTCGTCCATCACGGTCGCGCTGCCCTCGAACCCGACCGTGTCGGGCCCGAAGAAACAGACACGCCGCAACCGGAGGGCCCACCGCAGAGTGGCGCCCACCGCGGGGCTCGAACGAGTCCCGACGGCGAGGAGAGCCCGGGCCGATGGAATAGGGTTGCTCGCCATGGACGGCTTGCTTCTCGAGTCGGTCGACGCGCTCCGACGCTGGTATGTCGACCACGTCTTCGGCGACGCGACCGACGTCACGACGATCGACGCCTTCGACCCCTCGACGGGTGCGGCCTTCGCGACGGTGCCCGTGTGCGATCCGACGGTCGTCAACAACGCCACCCAACGGGCCCTGGTCGCCCAGCGGGAGTGGGTCCGCACCACCGTGCAGGAGCGGGGTCGATTGATGACGGCGTGCGCCGACCGCATCGACTCCATCGCCGACGAGCTCGCCCTGCTGCTGGCCCTCGAGTCCGGCAAGGCGCTCGAAACCGAGTGCCGCGGCGAGGTCTCCCTGGTCGTCGAGATCTTCCGGTACTTCGGAGGCGTGGCCCACGAGCTGAAGGGGCACACGACCCCGCTCGACGAGAACGTGATCGGGTTCACGACCCGGCACCCGCATGGCGTGGTCGCCGGCATCGTGCCCTGGAACGTGCCGCTGATGATGATGGGCTACAAGGTCGCCGCTCCCCTCGTCGCCGGCAACGCCTCGGTGATCAAGGTTCCCGAGCAGACGTCGTTCACCCTCATCCGTGTCTTCCAGGAACTCACCGACATCCTCCCGCCCGACGTCGTGCACTTCTTGACCGGCACCGGCGACCTGACCGGCGCGGCCCTCGTCGCCGACCCCAACGTGTCGAAGGTCAGCTTCACCGGCTCGGTCGAGACCGGTCGCGCCGTCTACGAAGCCAGCGCCAAGCTGATCCGGCCGGTCACGCTGGAGTTGGGCGGGAAAAGCCCGATGATCGTGCTCCCCGACAGCGACATCGACAAGGCCGTCCATGGCGTGATGCAGTCGATGCGGTTCACCCGTGGCGGCCAGAGCTGCACCGCCGCCAGCCGGGTGTTCATCCACCGTTCGATGATCGACGACTTCCGGGTTCGCCTCGGAGCCGCGCTCGACGAGATCGTGATCGGACCGGCCCTCGACCCGGCGACGACCTGCGGGCCGCTGGTCTCCGCTCGACAACGCGACCGCGTCCAGGCCTATGTCGACCGCGCCGTCGACGACGGCCTCGACGTGCAGACCTTCGGCACCGTCGCCGACGGTGTCGATTGGGACGGCGGCTACTACGTCAGCCCCAGCGCGGTGACCGACCCGCCGGTCGATCACCCCATCGCCGTCGAAGAGGTCTTCGGACCCGTCGTCTGCCTCTTCACCTACGACGATGTCGACGACGCCCTCGCCCGGGCCAACGACAGCGAGTTCGGTCTGTCCGCCAGCGTGTGGGGTCGCGACATCACGACCTGCCTGCGCCTTGCCGACGCCCTGGAAGCCGGCATCGTCCAGATCAACCAGAACGCGATCATGGTCCCGGGCATCGCGTACGGTGGCATCCGCAACAGCGGACTGGGCAAGGAAGGCTCGCTCGAGGCCATGCTCGACTCCTACACCTACGCCAAGACCAACATCTTGAACTACGGCGGCTGAACCGATGACCAACAAGGAGTCCGTGTGAGAGACAAGATCCGCTCGCTCGTGATCGACAACCTCGGCCTCGACGCCGACATCGGCAACGACACGCTGCTGTTCTCCTCCGGCCTCCTCGACAGTCTCAGCGCGGTTTCACTCTTGTTCTCCCTCAACGACGACCTCGGCATCTCGCTCTCGCCGCTCGACGTGGCCCTCGACGACTTCGACTCGATCGACCTGATCGTCGCGACCGTCGAGAAGTTCAGCTGACGGCGCGGTGAAGGCGACCTCGACATGAGGAAGAACATCGCCCGCTACGTGCTCGGCGCGCTCGTCGCCGACGGCGACCGCTCCAGCCTGCTCGGCTCGACGCCGCTGCCCCGCTCCGAGCTACTCGCCGGGGTCGCGGGGCGACCCGACGAGTTGACCGCACAGGGCATCGCCGCCGACGAATTCGTGATCGTGTTGTGCGGACGCGGTGAGCGGTTCTGGATCGACCTCCTCGCCCTGTGGGTGATCGGGGCCAAACCGGTGTGTCTCGAGCCCGACGTGCCCGACGACCACGGTGCCAACGTGCTCGCCATCACCGGGGCGACGCGCCTGTGCGGCGCCGGCGTCGACACCCCGGAGGCATTCGCCGACCTCTCGCCGGTCGCCGACAGCGACCCCGTCGGCGCCGCGGTGCGGACCCTACGGGCGCTTCCCTGGGCCGCGGCCGACGTCCAGCCCGAGCTGGCCGGCCTCATCTTCACCTCAGGGACGACCGGACTGCCGAAGGGGGTGCCGCTCAGCCACGAACAGCTGGTGATGAACGCCCTCGCGACCCGCGACCGCCTCCGGCTCCGGACCGACGACCGCCTGATGATCGCGACCCCTTTCCGGTTCATCAGCTCGATCAGCCACTTCATCGTCACCCTGCTCTGCGGTGCCTCGTTCCACGGCGTCGAGACCACGCTGATGCCCAAGGACCTGGTCACCGAGCTCGCCGAGCAGCGGATCACGGCGTTCGGCGGCTCACCGTTCCACTCCCAGTTCGTGGCCCTCGCCGGCACCACCCGACTCCCCGACCTGCGCTGGTTGATGTCGTCGGGCGACCACCTCCCCGCATCGACGATCGACCAACTCCTCGCCGCGTTCCCCGCCCTCGAACTGCACGTCGTCTACGGCATGGCCGAGATGGGCGGCCGGATCTGCACGCTCCCGCCCGACCAGATCGAACGCAAGAAGGGAAGCGTTGGCCTCCCGATCTCGGGCATCGAACTCGACGTCTACGACGAGTCGGGCGCGCTCGCGGCGCCCGGCGAGATCGGTGAACTCCACGTCGACGGGCCGTTCCGTTTCGACGGCTACCACGTCAACCCCTCGGCCAACGCCGACGTGCTCGGACCCCGCGGCTTCCACACCGGCGACAAGGGGTACCGCGACGAGGACGGCTACCTCTTCCTCGCCGGCCGGTCGGATGCCGTGTTCAAGCGTTCCGGGTTGAAGGTGTCGGCCCAGGTGATCACCGACGCGCTCAAGACGCTCGACACGATCGACGACGCCTTCGTGCGCGCCGCGGCCGACCAGATGGAGGGCCACGTGCCCGTGGCCTATGTCGTCGTGAAGGGCGACTTCGACCGCACCGAGACGGTCCGGACCCTCCGCGAGGAGCTGGCCACCAACCACATCCCGAAGAAGTTCGTGCCCGTTCCCTCCATCCCGCGAACCGGTTCGGGCAAGGTCGACCGGCGGGCCCTCGACGCCCTGATCGAGTCCCTGGAGACATCGTGACCGTCCCGGCCTCCGGTGAGGAGCAGTCCGAAGACCGCGCCACGCACCCGCGTCGCGATTTCGTCGTCGCCTACGTGTTCTGGGTCGTGGTCTTCGCCGCGATCGCCGTGTCGATCTGGCTCTCGTCGTCCGAACTGTCGGCGTTCCGCTACGCCGGGTTCTGACCGCATGACCGGGCTGCTGGCCAACCGTCGGGCCTTCGTCGCCGCAGCCCTCACCGTGCTGCTCACCCTCGTCGCCGTCGAGGCGACGATCCGGGTCGCGTTCGACCCCGACGGGCTCGACGTGTGGCGCGCCGATGGGTTCCTGGCCCACGACCGCGACGACCACGGCCGCCTGCTCAGCGTGGTGGTGGCGATCCAGGCGGGCGAACGACCGGAGGC
>JBDQKM010000151.1:0-7983 GCA_040263275.1 Acidimicrobiales bacterium | reverse complement strand
GCTGGTCAGCGGCGGCTGACGGCAACGCTTCGCGTCGCTTGGAGTTTTGCTCCGCAGAACTCCCAACGGGAACGCTGACGACAACGCTTCGCGTTGCTTGGTTGTCAGAAGTCGATGCCCTTCTTGGCCGCGATGCCCGAGTCGTAGGCGTGTTTGGTCTTGACCATCTCGGTGACGGTGTCAGCCATGTCGACCATCCATTGCGGCGCGTCACGGCCGGTCAACACCAGTGAGACGTTGGCGGGTCGATTGCGGAACGTGGCCTCCACCTCGGCGGCGTCGATCCACCCCCAGTTCAGCGGATAGGTGATCTCGTCGAAGACGACGAGCCGGTGTTCGCCGGCCTCGACGATCGCCTTGCCGTGACGCCACGCCTCCTGCGCCTCGGCCTGGTCCTTCGTCAGATCGTCGCTGTCCCAGGTGAACCCATCGCCGAGCGACCAGAAGTCGATGCCCAGCGGCTCGGCCATCATCTGTTCGCCCGTCACCCAGTCGTCGGACTTGAGGAACTGGACGACCGCGACCGGCCACCCGCGGGCCCTCGCCCGGAGGGCGACTCCGAACGCGGCAGAGGACTTCCCCTTGCCGTCGCCGGTGTTGACCACGACGAGGCTCTTGGCCACCGCCAGACCGTCGGGCCGCGGGTCCTCGGTGAGCGGTTCTTCGGGATTGGTCACGGACACTCCTGGGATCGGGCCGGCATTACGCGCAAACGGCGTTGAACCGGGCGGTGGCCTCAGCAACGATCCGACTGATGAGTTCATCGCAGGTGGGCAGATCGTCGACCACGCCCACGCACTGGCCGGTGGGGAGGATGCCGACCTCGAGCTTCCCCTCGACCATCGAGGCCCGGGTGAGCATGGCCGCGTTGGCTGCCATGGCGACCTGGGCCCAGGTCAGGTCCTGGTTCTTCTTCATGCCGAGCCCCTCCTTGAGGAGATCGGCGACCGAGGTGCCGGTGAGCTTGCGGAACTTGAGCGCGTTGAGCCCGGCTCGGGGCAGCTGCAGCAGCCCGGTGCGCTCGAGGTTGTCGATCACCTCGGTGCGGATGACGCGCTGTGGGGCACCATCGATGGCCTTCGAGACCACGGTCCCGGTGACCGGCGTGTCGAGATAGACGGCCTTCACCTCGTCGGGAACCGGGCTGTCGGCCGTGAGGAGGAACCGCGTGCCCATGGCGATGCCGTCGGCACCCCAGGCGAGCGCTGCAGCGAGTCCGCGACCATCGTGAAACCCGCCGGCCGCGATGACCGGGATGTCGACGGCATCGATGACCTCAGGCAGCAGCAGCGACGTGGGCACGGTGCCGGTGTGGCCGCCGCCTTCGCCGCCCTGGCACAGGACCGCATCCACGCCCCATTCGGCGACCTTCTCGGCGTGGCGGCGGGCGCCGACGGTGGGAACCACCACGACGCCGTTGTCCTTGAGCTTCTTCACCATGTCGGGCCGCGGTGCCTGGGCGAACGAGGCGACCTTCACACCCTCGGCGATCAGATGATCCACCCGCTGCTCGACGTCAGCCGCGTCGGTGCGCATGTTCACCCCGAACGGCTTGTCGGTGTGGGCCTTCACCTCGGCGATGGCCGCGACCATCTCGTCGAAGGTCATCGTCGCCGACGCGAGGATGCCGAGTCCGCCGGCGTTGGCGGTGCCGATCACGAGCGAGGGGCCGGCCACCCAGCCCATGCCGGTCTGCACGATCGGGTAGGTGACACCGAACAACTCGGTGGCCCGGGTCTGCAGACGGGGATCGACGGTTTCGGACGCGCTCATTTGCTCACCCTACGACCTAGTGTGCGAGGGCCGGACACCGAGGAAGGAGAGGAGGACCCACGATGACTCGTCGCTTGACCGAGTTCAGCCACGGCGCTGGTTGAGGCTGCAAGCTCGCCCCTGGCGAACTGGCGCAGGTCGTGCGCCGCCTCTCCCCCACCGACAGCCCTGATCTCCTCGTGGGCGCCCTCACCGGCGATGATGCCGCCGTGTGGCGCCTCGACGACTCGCGCGCCCTCGTGGTCACTGCCGACTTCATCACGCCGGTGGTCGACGACGCCCGCGACTGGGGTCGCGTGGCTGCGGCCAACGCGGTGTCCGACGTGTATGCGATGGGCGGCCGCCCGCTGCTCGCCCTCAACCTCGTCTGCTGGAACACCGAGGAACTCTCGACCGACCTCCTCGGCGACGTCATGCAGGGCGGCCAGGACATCGCGGCCGAGTGTGGCTTCGTCGTCGCCGGCGGCCACACCGTCGACGACCCCGAGCCCAAATACGGCATGGCGGTGATCGGCGAGGTCCACCCCGATGAGATGCTGACCAATGCGGGTCTCCGTGCGGGGCAGACGCTGATTCTCACCAAGCCGCTCGGCATCGGGATCATCACCACCGGGCTGAAACGAGGCGTCGCCGATCCGTCGATCGTCGATTCGGCCGTGGCGAGCATGACCCGCACGAACGCTGCCGCCGCCGCAGCGGCGGTCGCGGCAGGCGCCACCGGCGCGACCGACATCACCGGCTTCGGCCTGCTCGGCCACGGTGGCCGCATGGCCGAGGAGTCGGGGGTCGACCTCCATATCGACATGGGTGCCGTGCCGGTGATCGACGGGGCCCGTTCCCTCACCGAAGCCGGCGTGGTTCCGGGCGGCACCGGGCGCAACCTCGCGTGGATCCAGGATCGACTCCGCCCCTCCGACGACATCGACGAACTCGACATCACCATCCTCGCCGACGCCCAGACCTCTGGCGGACTCCTCTTCGGCGTCGACCCCGCCGAAACCGAGCGCGTCCTGGTCTCACTGGCCGAGAGCGGCCACACGGCCGGCGCGATCGGATCCACCCAGCCAGGTTCCGGCCTGATCCACATCACGACGTGACATCAAGTTCCCAGCCCGAGCGCCGACGGAGCGACATGCCCACCCCCATCGTCACCGGCGCTGCGCCGATCACGTCCTCGGCGACCGACCCCACCGATGCCGAAACCGATCGCACCGTCCTCTCGGTGATCATGCCGGTCTACAACGAGGCGTCCACGCTGGCCGAGGTCGTGCAGCGCGTGCTGTCCCTCGACCTCGGGGTCGACATCGACCTCATCGCCGTCGACGACGCGTCCCACGACGGATCCGCCGAGATCCTCTCCTCGATTCCCGATCCGCGACTGCGCGTCTCGACCCACGAAGTCAATCGTGGGAAGGGCGCCGCCATCCGGACCGGTCTCGACGCCGCCGCCGGTGAGGTCGTGGTCATCCAGGACGCCGACCTCGAATACGACCCCGCCCAGTGGGAGCAGTTGCTCGCGCCGATCCTGGCCGGCGAGGCCGACGTGGTCTACGGCAGCCGATTCCTCGGCGACGCCAAGGGAATGCGCCGTCGCAATCGCTGGGCCAACAAGGGCCTCACGGCGATCACTCGGGTGCTGTTCGGCACCGGCATCACCGACATGGAGACGTGCTACAAGCTGATCCGGCTCGACCTGCTCGCCGACATCGAGCTCGAAGCCAGCCGGTTCGACATCGAGCCCGAGATCACGGCTCGTCTCCTGCGCCGTGGGGTCACCATCCACGAGCTGCCGATCGCGTACGAGGCCCGCACTCACTACGACGGCAAGAAGATCGGCTGGTCCGACGGGGTCGCCGCGATCCGTACCTTGCTGAAGTGGCGCCTGCGCCGCCACCCCTGACGCGGCGCGCCCGACGCGAAAGGCCGGCGGCCGTCGCGGTCAGAACTTCGCGGCTGCGGTGAGCGTGCGGATGAGCGGCTCGAAGTGCTCGAGCGGCAGGGTGTCGTAGTCGGGATCGAACGCCTGCTGGTCCCAGTCGTCGGTGAACTCCTCACACAGGGAGAACCACGACTCGTCGGCGAAGCGGTCACGCAGATTCGTGGGCACGCCGAAGTGTTGGTAGTAGTGCCTACCCTGGAAGTCCTGGTGGTGCTTGATGGACTGGTAGACGTCGTCTCGCACATAGGGCTTGATCATCTCGGCGGAGATGGCCCCGTGGTTGGGCACGGAGATGGCCTTGCCGATGTCGTGGCAGAGGGCTCCGAAGACCATCTCTTCGTCGGCTCCGGCCCGCTCGGCCATGGTCGCCGTCTGGAGGCAATGGGTCAGCTGGTCGGTGATGAACCCGTCGCTGATGTGGGCCAGCGACTCGAGCAGCATGATGATCCGGTCCGCGACACGACCCTGGTTGGCCGAGGTGCGTTCCCCGATCAGGGCCCACTGCTCGGCCGTCGACTCGTCCATCCGCCGGAAGGAATCGGGGCTGGCATCGATTTCGGTGGGCTCGGCGACGGTCATGTTCGGACGTCCTCTCTCGCGATGCCCCCAGGATACGACGACCGTGTCGTCAGCGTCACGACCAGGCTCTAGGGTCGCCCCATGCGCAGCGCCGACGCCGTCGTGATCGGAGGCGGGATCGCCGGGGTCTCCATGGCCGCGAATCTGGCCGGACGCGGTCTGCAGGTCGAGTTGTGCGAGCGCGAACCGACGCTGGCCTTCCACACCACGGGCCGCTCTGCCGCGCAGTACCTGAAGAACTACGGCAACGACGTGGTTCGGCGCCTCACGCTCGCCTCCGCGGACTTCTTCTCGTCGGCCGGGGCCACACCGCTCTGGTCACCCCGGCCGTTCCTCCGCGTCGGTCGCGCCGACCACGCGCCCACGCTTCGAGCCGATGCCGAGGCGGCCCGTTCTCTCGCCCCCACGACCGAGTACCTCGACGGAGACGGGGCGCGCGCGATCGTTCCTGCGCTCCGCGCAGAGGTCGAGGGCGCGCTCTACGAGCCCGACTCGATGGAGCTCGACGTCGCCGCGATCCATCAGACCTATGTCACCCGGCTGCGCTCCGCCAGCGGAAGCATCGTCACGTCGTCGCCGGTCGTCAGTCTCACCCGACACCGCAACTGGACGGTCGGCCTGGGCGACGGCACGGCAATCGAGTCGCCGATCGTGGTCAACGCCGCTGGCGCGTGGGGAGACCATGTCGCCCAGCTCGCCGGGGTCGCGCCGGTTCCGCTCCACCCCTGCCGGCGCACGGTCGCGATCGCCACCGTGCCAACCCCTTGGGATTCGTCCGCATGGCCGCTGATCGCGTTCGAGAACGGGCAGGGCGGCATGGACGGATACTGCAAGCCCGAAGGTGACGGCCTTCTCGTCTCCCCCGCCGACGAGACCCCGTCGGCGCCCTGTGATGCCCGGCCGGAGGAGATCGACGTGGCCCGGGCACTCGACGGACTCGAGAAGTGGACGACCCTGGGCGTTCGCCACGTCAGGACGACCTGGGCAGGACTCCGGACCTTCGCCGCCGACCGTTCACCGGTCGCCGGCTTTGCACCGGATGCCGACGGGTTCTTCTGGATGGTCGGGCAGGGCGGCTACGGCATCCAGATGGCCCCAGGCCTGGCGATCGCCGCCGCCGCGTTGGCGATCGACGGTGCGCTCCCGACCGGGATGGTCGATGCCGGTGTTCGCGAGGCCGACCTCGCCGCCGACCGGGCCGGCCTCCGCGGGGCGCTGTCGCCCGACCACTGAGCCGCGAACTCGCCCGAAAACGACGAACGCCGCCGACCCGGAGGCCGGCGGCGTTCGTGGATTACGACCGGATCAGACCGGTCGGACGTTCTGGGCTTCTTCGCCCTTTCGGCCGGGAGCGACGTCGAACTCGACGAGCTGACCCTCATCGAGCGACTTGTAGCCGTCGCCCGCGATGTTGGAGAAGTGGACGAACACATCGGAGGCGCCTTCGCGCTCGATGAATCCGAATCCCTTTTCGGCGTTGAAGAACTTCACTTTGCCTTGCACAGCAGTCACATACTTTCTGAAAGAGCGAGTGCAATTCACCCGCTCACCCATGACGGTATGCCGTGCGAGGCGTTTTCCTCCCCTGGCGACCGGAAATGCTCAGGAGACGCTTCGGGTCATCGACTCGAAATCGAGGTCGAGCTGTGACCCGCCGGCATCCCATCGATGGTAGGTGTCGAGCCGGTCGATCGCCCCCCAGGGTGACTCGTGGCGGGGGAAGTCGCCGACCGGCCGCTCCAGACCGTCGACCACGAGGGGAGCCTCCCAGCCGAACGACATCTCGCCGTTGCTGGGCGAGAGCCATCGGACGTCGACCTGGCCCTCACCGGTGACCTCGGGCTCGTTCGCCGTGATCGCGGCCACGAACTCGTCGAACGAACGCTCGTCGGCGGTGCCGACCTCGACGATCCAGACGTTGTCCGCGCCGCCCTCCGCGAGCAGGTCGAACGGCTGGGTCATGCCGTTGGTCGCATGGATCTCCGGGTCGTAGACCCGCCACGACGTCGGCCGCTGTGACCACAGGGCGATGTGACCCCCGTTCTTGGTGCCGATCGTCCAGTTGCCGACCTGGCGCACTTCGTCGAAGTGGTCCTGCGGGAAGTAGGCGTGGGTGTAGTCGCGATAGCGGAACACGAGGTCGAGGATCGGGTCGGTGGTCCGGTCCCAGAGCGGTGAGTAGATGTGGATCGCCGTCCGCTCGAACTGAGCGGTACGGGGCATCGACGCGTCACCGGTCCAGTAGCCCGGTTCGCCGCCGTCCTCACGCCATTCGGTCGACTCGGGCAAGCCCGTCATCGGGTGGGTCGTGAAGACGCGAGCCGTCGGGTCGATCGTCGCCTGCCAGATCTGGACCTGGTCGCGCATCTGGCCCTTCCGATGGTCGAGCACGCTCGCCAGACTGACCTGCGGACTCCGCCACGCATAGGTGTTGGCCTCGTCGAGGCCGCCCAGGTTGAGGATCATGTAGTTGTCGAACACCCATTGTTCGATCTTCTCCACGTCGCCGCCCTGCACGTCACTGAGCTGCTTGACCTGCTCGAGCGCATCGCTCTCCCAGAGCCGGTGTTCGTCTGCTTCGGCGGAGCTCACCTCGGCCATCTGCCAGAGGCCGATGCCGCCGGTCGACCACCAGAACTCCATGTTCGCCGGATCCTTGAAGTCGTAGCCGAACGGCGCCTCTGGGTTGTCGCTGATCGGTTCTCGGGAGTTCACGTGGATGCCGTGGCGCTCCCGCGTCACCGACACCTCGTCGGATCGCCCGATGGCGATCGCGACGGCTGGCGGGCGGTAGCGCTCAGCGAGACAGAAGTAGGTCGCTGTGGTGCTGTCGACCGACACGTGCGGCGTGGGGGTGCGACCGAAGAGGAGCTTGCCGAGCTCGTAGGTGTCCTCGTCCATCGCCTGCATCTTGTCCTTCTTGTAGGTCCGCCCATGGGGAGCGACATAGGCCCCCTGGTGATAGTGGGTGGCCATGTCCATGAGACACAGGTCGAGGCACATCGCCGCCGCGTTGACGATCTCCTCGTCGTCGCTGAGTTCGACGAGCGACAGCAGCGGCGTGACGTTCTTCGCCATGTAGACGTTGGAGTGCCACTCGAAGAAGCCGAACCGGGCCCGCTCGTGGATCCACTGCAGGATGTCGGGCCGGGCCCGTTCGGCGTGCTCGCGGCCGGTCAACCCGGTGATCTCGAACACTTCGTCGGGGAAGAACTGACCGGCCAACAGCTCGTTGGATCGGGTGATGATCAGATGGTTCTCCGACCAGTACCAGAGATGGTCGACGCGGTCGTCGGGCAGCGGGTCGTCGTAGCGGTACCGATTGGCGATCACCCGCTGGGAGATCGCGTCGATCACGGCGGGATCGATCCGGGTCATGTCGGTGTCGCCCTGGCCGAGGGCGAGGATCCAGTTGAAGTACATGAACTGGAAGTCGCGGGTGTCGCGCCACTCGTCGATCTGGGTCCACCGATCGGCGAACCCCTCCACGGTGACCGACCCGATGTCCCACGTGTAGGAGGGATCGCGGCGGGCGGCGGCGAGCTGGATGGCCACCCCCGACGCCGAGCCGGGCCGCGGCGACGCCGAGGCGAAGGCCAGATAGTCGCCGACCTGCCCCTGGAAGAACGCCTCATCGACGAGACCGGGGGTACCCGGGGCCGGCAGGCCGGAGGACGCAGGCGGCATCACCG
>JBDQKM010000150.1:0-8077 GCA_040263275.1 Acidimicrobiales bacterium | reverse complement strand
TCTCGGTGTCGGTCTCGTCACGGATGTCGCCGACCAGCGCTTCGAGGGCGTCTTCCAGCGTCACCAGACCCAGCAGCTGTCCGCTGTCCGAACGGACCAGGGCCACATGGCGCCGGGCCCGGCGCATCGCCCGCATCAGGTCGCGAACCGGCTGATCGGGCGAGACGATGAGCATCCGTCGCATCATCTCGAGCGGCACCTGATCGTCCTGGGCCTCCGGCGGGAGGCGGAGCAGGTCCTTCGAGTGCACGAAGCCGATGACGTCGCTGGGGCCGACCCCCTCGACGGGGATCCGGCTGTGGCCGGTCTCGGCCACCAGCGCTTCGATCTCGGCGACCGACGCCGACCGGCACACCGTCGCCATCCGGTGGCGCGGGATCATGATCGAGCCGGCGGTCCGCGCCCGGAAGTCGAGGGCACCGGAGAGCAGCTCGTGCTCGACGCCTTCGATCTTCCCCTCCTGGACGGCTCCGGCGAGCAGCGTGTGGAACTCGTTGACCGTGAGTGCGGTGTTGAGCTCGTCGACCGGCTCGTAGCCGAACAGCCGCACGAGGGCGTTGGAGATCGCGTTCAGGAACCAGATGACCGGACGCAGCAGGGCGATGTAGGCGGCATGGATCGGCGCGAGGAGGCGGGCCACCCGCTCGGGATTGGCGATCGCGAGGTTCTTCGGCACCATCTCGCCGAGCACCATGTGGAGGATCACGACGATGGCGAGCGCGATCAGGAACGAGATCGTGTGGAGCACGCCGCTCGGCAGATGGACCACGGCCTCGATCGCCGACTCGAGCACGGCCGCCACCGCCGGCTCCGCGACGAAACCGAGGCCGAGCGAGGCCATGGTGATGCCGAGCTGAGCCCCGGCCAGCTGGGTCTGGAGGTCGCGCACGGCGTCGAGGGCCGCGGCGGCACCGGCATCGGTGCCGTCCTTGGCCATCGGCGTGAGTCGCGACACGCGGCTGGCGAGCAGGGCGAACTCGATCGCCACGAAGAATCCGTTGGCGATCAGCAGCAGCACCGCGGCGACGAGGAAACCGGCGGTCATGCGACATCCTCCGGCGGGGCGACGACCCGCACCGAGGCGATCCGCAGTCGTTCCATCGCCACGACCTCGAGCCGCCAACCGTCGACGGTGCACATCTGGCCCGGCGTGGGGATCTCTCCGAGCCGGTCGAGCACGAGGCCCGCCAGCGTCTCGTACTCACCCGCGGGCATCTCGAAGCCGGTCAGGTCGCGCACCTCGTCGGGGTGCAGCGAGGCCGGGATGACCGTCGATCCCATGGCCTCGACCCGGGTGAGGGGCGTCATGATCTCGTCGTGTTCGTCGTCGATCTCGCCCACCAATTCCTCGAGGATGTCCTCGAGCGTGATGATCCCCGCGGTGCCGCCGTGTTCGTCGATGACCACGGCGAGCTGCTGCCCGCCCTCGCGCAGCTCGACCAGCAACTCGTCGAGGTCTCGGGCTTCGGGGACCGCGAGCACCGGTGCCATCAGCGCGATCACCCGGGTGTCGGTCCGGGCATCGATCGGCACGAGATGCACCGACTTCACGTGGACCACGCCGACCAGGTCGTCGAGGCCGTCGGCCATCACCGGGAACCGCGAATGGCCGGTGCTCACCGCCAGCGTCACGAGCTCTTCGACCGTCGCCTCGTGGCCGATGGCCACGACCCGTACCCGCGGGATCATCGCGTCGTCGGCGGACTTGTCGGCGAGCCGGATCGACCGGGTGAGCAGATCGACCTCGCCCTCGTCGAGCATCCCCTCCTCGCCCGAGCTGCGGATCAGGTGTTCGAGCTCCTCACGGTCGGGCGTGCCCTCGAGCTCCTCGGCCGGTTCGACCCCGAGCCGGCGGGTGATCCGGGCGGCGAGGCCGTCGAGCCCGGTGACCACGGGACGGGCGATCGCGCCGTAGGCGGCCGTGGGCCCGGAGAGCGCGAACGACGACTCGAGCGGACGACTGGTCGCCAGCGACTTGGGCACGAGCTCCCCCAGCACCATCTGGACGACCGTGGCGACGGCCAGTGCGAGGGCGATCGACACTCCGGAGGGCACGTCGCCGAACACGGCCTCCAACGCCGGCTCGATGGCGGCCGCGACCGCCGGCTCGGCCAGGAAGCCGAGCATGAGGGAGGTGATGGTGATGCCGAGTTGCGCACCGGAGAGGTGGTACGAGACACGGTCGAGCAGTGCCTGGACGCGCGCCGCCGCCGCGCTCCCCTGGCGGGCGCGCTCGTCGACACGGGTGCGGTCCACGGCCACCAGTGCGAACTCGGCGGCGACGAACGCTGCGTTGGCGGCCACGAGCGCAAACGCGGCCAGCAGCCGTAAGGCGATGTCGATCGGGACTCCTCGAACTCGATCTGCGTTGTCTGCGAATGTACCCGTAGGTTGGGGCGGATGTCGCCGTCTCCCGCACCCACGCTCGAAGCCGCCGGGCGCGTCGTGCCGGGACCCGAGAGCCGCTTCCCCCCTCCCCGACGCGGCATCGACCCCGATTCCGGCAAGGGATGGCTGCGTCGGCTCGCGCCCGTCGTCTGGTCGCAGAAGGCCGTCTTCGTGCTCGGCATCACCTCGGGCCTGCTGGCGACGACCGCCACCGTGCTGGTGCCGCTGGCGGTGGGCAGCGGCGTCGATGCCGTCGACGACGGCGACTCCGTCACCCCCTACGTCGTGGCGCTGTTCGTGTTGGCCGCGTGCCGGTTCGTCTTCGGGTTCGTCTACCGGTTCAACCTCTTCCGGGCCGCCCACCGCATCGAGGCCGACCTCCGCAACCTGATCTACGAGCGGCTCACCGAGCTCTCGTTCGGCTACTGGGACCGGATCCAGAGCGGCCAGGTGATCAGCCGCGCCAACACCGACATCCGTTCGATCCAGCTCCTCTTCGCGTTCGGACCGCTGATCGCGATGCAGATCGTCCTGCTGATCGTCGCCCTGGTGGTGATGGTGGCGATCGACGTGGGGCTCACCGCGGTCGCGTTGGCCCCGCTCCCCTTCGTCTTCCTGATCGGTGTGCGACTGCGCAACCGCATCTTCCCGCTCTCGTGGGTCGTTCAGTCCCGCCAGGCCGACGTCGCCACCATCGTCGACGAGAACATCCAGGGCACGCGGGTCGTGAAGGCCTTCGCCCAGGAGAAGCGACAGCTCCAGCTGCTCGCCGAAGCCGCCCGCCGACTGCGATGGGCGGGCACGGAAGTGGCCGACACCCGCGCCACGCACGCGCCGGCGATGGAAGCCTTCCCCCGGCTCGGACTCGCCCTCGTGCTGCTCTACGGCGGTGTCCAGGCGATCGACGGCGACATCCAGGTCGGCTCGCTGGTGGCGTTCAGCGCCTATGTCGTGCTGCTCGCCACCCCGTTCCGCATGGTCGGCTTCATGCTGCTGCAGTGGCAGCGGGCGTCGGCTGCCTCGGTGCGGGTGTTCGAGATCCTCGACGAGCCACCCGCCATCGTCGACCCCACCGACCCGGTCCGCCTTCCCACCCCCGATGGCCGCATCGAGTTCGACGGCGTCCGCTTCGCCTACCCCGTCTCCGACGGCACCGACGTGCTCACCGATCTCTCGTTCACTGTCGAGGCCGGGGAGACGGTTGCCATCGTCGGTTCGACCGGGTCGGGGAAGTCGACGATCGCCCGCCTGCTCCCCCGCTTCTACGACGTCGACGCGGGCACCGTCCGCGTCGACGGTCACGACGTCCGAAGCCTGTCACTCCACGATCTGCGCCACGCCGTCAACGTGGTCACCGACGACCCGTTCCTCTTCGCGACGAGCGTCTACGACAACGTGGCCTTCGCCCGTCCCGACGCGCCACCCCACCTGGTCGACGAGGCGATCGCCGATGCGGTGGCCGCCGACTTCGTGGCCGATCTCCCCCATGGCGTCGACACGGAGATCGGCGAACGCGGGCTCACCCTCTCGGGCGGCCAGCGGCAACGGCTGGCCCTGGCCCGGGCTCTGCTCGCCGATCCGAAGATCCTCGTCCTCGACGACGCCACCAGCGCGATCGACGTCGCCGTCGAGGAGCGGATCCACGAGGCGATCCGCCGCCGCCAGGCCGACCGCACCACGATCCTGATCGCCCACCGGCTCTCGACCATCGCGCTGGCGGACCGGGTCCTGCTCATCGACGGAGGGCGGATCATCGCGTCGGGCGACCATCACCAGCTCCTGGCCGAGAATCCGCGCTACTCCGCGATCCTGGCCGACACGACCGAAGGCGACGCCTGATGTTCGCCGTGGGTGGTGGGTTCTCTCCGGGTGGCGGCCCCACGTCGATCCAGGCCAACGCCGCGGCCGGACTCCCCCACGCCGATGTGCCGGGCAACCTCCGTGGCAAGGTCGCCGCGGTCCTCGAGGCCGAGCCTGAGCACCATGTCGACCCGGTCGAGTGGACCCACGACGAATGGGACCGGCGTCCGTTCGGGCTCCGCCACTTCCTGTGGCCCCACCGCTGGCGACTCGGCGGCGCGATCTTCCTCGTGCTCATCGAGACGCTCGCCCTCATGGTCGGCCCCGTCCTCACCCAGATCGGAATCGACGACGGCGTCCGGGCCGGCGACAAGACGGTGCTGGTCGTCGCGGCGGCCGTCTATGTCGGCGCCGTCGGCTTGTCGGCGCTGCTCGGCTGGGCCCGGGTCTCCTACACCGGCCGGCTCGGCGAACGACTCAACGAGACCCTGCGGATCCGGGTGTTCGGCCACATGCAGCGCCAGGGCGTCGACTTCCACACCGAGGAGAAGGCGGGGGTGCTGCTCACCCGGATGACGTCGGACATCGAAGCGCTGGCCGTGCTCTTCCAGGAGGGCATCGTCAACCTCCTCGTCCAGGTGTTCACCCTGCTGGTCATCACCGGCGCCCTCTTCTACTACGACCCGTTGTTGGCGCTGATCACGCTGGCCGTCGCCGTTCCGCCGACTCTGGCGACCTCACTGTGGTTCCGCAGCGTGTCGTCGCGCAGCTACCTCCTGGTCCGCGACCGGATCGCCGCCCTGCTGTCCAACCTCCAGGAGTCGCTCGCCGGCATCCGGGTGATCGCCGCCCACAACCGACGGGCCGTCAACCTCGCGGCCCACCGCGACGTCGTCGGCGACCATCGCGACGCCGGCATCGCGGCAGCCAAGGCGAACTCGACCTACGCCCCGGTCACCGAGTTCATCGGCATCTGCACGCAGGCGACACTGCTCGGCGTCGGTGGCGCGATGGTCAACAGCGGGCGGATCTCGGTCGGCGAGCTCGCCGCGTTCCTGCTCTTCCTGACCAGCTTCTTCGCCCCGATCCAGACACTCGTCCAGCTCTACAACTCCTACCAGCAGGGTGGTGCCGCGATCATCAAGCTGCGGGAGCTGCTGGGCACCGAACCCTCGGTCGTCCAACGACCCGATGCGATCGAGCTCCCTCCGATCGACGGCGAGATCGAACTCCACGACGTCACGTTCAGCTATGTCGAGGGTCGGCCCGTGTTGCGCGACGTCGACTTGCGGATCGCCCCCGGCGAGACCGTGGCCTTCGTCGGCGAGACCGGCGCGGGCAAGTCGACGGTGGCGCGGTTGCTCACCCGGTTCCACGACCCCGATTCCGGCACGGTGACGATCGACGGACACGATCTGCGTGACGTCACGATCGAGAGCCTCCGGTCACAGCTCGGGGTGGTCCCCCAGGAGCCGTTCCTGTTCGCCGGTGTCGTGCGCGACAACGTCGCCTTCGCCCGCCCCGACGCCACCGACGAGGAACTCACCGACGCCCTGGTCGCCGTCGGCATCGACGATCTCGTCGAACGCCTCGGCGGACTCGATGCGGTCGTCCACGAACGCGGCGCGTCGCTCTCGGCCGGCGAGCGCCAACTCCTGGCCCTGGCCCGTGCCTTCGTCGCCCGTCCCCGTGTACTCATCCTCGACGAGGCGACGTCGAATCTCGATCTCCACTCCGAGTCACGGGTCGAACGGGCGCTCGACGTCGTGCTCGAGGGGCGCACGGCGGTGATCATCGCCCATCGACTGGCCACCGCTCGTCGGGCCGACCGCATCGCCGTCGTCCACGACGGGCAGATCGTCGAACTCGGGAGCCACGACGAACTCGTCTCGCACGAAGACCGCTACGCCACGATGTATGCGACATGGGTCGCCCACGGCGGCGCGGAGTGAACGTCGACACCGACATCCTGCTGCTCGCGGTGGTGGTCATGGCGATCGCTGCGACGGTCCAGGCCTCGGTCGGGTTCGGGGCCAACCTGCTCGCCGCGCCGACGTTCGCCATCCTCGATCCCGACCTCGTGCCCGGTCCGATCTTCGTGGCCACCGGGGTGCTCACCCTGGCCACCGCCCTGCGCGAGCGGGATGACGTCGACCGGACCGTCGTGGGATGGGCCACCGCCGGCCGCATCCCCGGCTCGATCCTGGGCGCCATCGTGCTGGCTGCGGCCACCGACCGCTCGATCCAGCTGACGGTCGGCATCGCGATCCTGATCGCCGTACTCCTGTCGAGCGGGGTGCTCCGCGTCCCCGAACGACGAGGGACCTACTTCGGCGCGGGCGTGGTGTCGGGCTTCGGGGCCACCACCGCCGCCATCGGCGGACCACCCGTCGCCTTGACCCTCCAGCACCGGTCCGGTCCGGCCCTGCGGGCCACGATGGGCGCCTTCTTCGCCATCGGCACCGTGATCACCATCCCGGCCATCGCCGCCGCCGGCCGGCTCGGAGGCGACGAACTGCTCGTCGGGGCCGCCCTCGTGCCGGGGGCGCTGGTGGGCTTCGCCGCCTCGGGCCCGCTCCGACCGAGGGTCGACGCCGGCCGCGTGCGGCCGCTGGTCCTCGGGCTCGCCGCCGTGGCCGCCGTGGTCCTCATCGTCCGCACGCTCTGAATCGTCCGCACCCTCTGACCCGGGTTCGATCCTGGCTAGGGTCCGGTCGATGCCCGAACCGGTCCTGCAGCTGCGCGACGTGCACCGCACGACCGATGGGGTGGAGATCCTGCGAGGGGTCGACTGGACGATCGAGTCCGGTCAACACTGGGCCGTCCTCGGTCCCAACGGCTGCGGCAAGACGACCCTCGTGCGGATCGCGTCGATGTGGCTTCACCCGTCGGCCGGTGAGGTCACGGTGCTGGGCGAGCGTCTGGGCCGGACCGATGTGCGCACGCTCCGCGAGCGGGTGGGGTTCGCCAGTGCCTCCATGGCCGACCTGCTCCGCGGTGAGCTCCCGGTGACCGACATCGTCATGACCGCCCGCAACGCCGCCCTCGAGCCCTGGTGGCACGACTACGACGACACCGACCGGGCCGCGGCCCATCGAGCGCTCGCACGCGTCGGCGTCTCCCACCTGGCTCACCGGCGGTTCGGGGCCTGCTCCTCCGGGGAACGCCAGCGCGTGCTCGTGGCCCGGGCCCTGTCGACCGACCCCGGCCTGCTCCTGCTCGACGAGCCCACCGCCGCACTCGACCTGGCCGGGCGCGAGCAGTTCGTGCGCATGCTCAGCACCCTCGCGAACGAACCGACCACGCCGCCGATGGCGCTCGTGACTCACCATGTCGAGGAGATCCCCGCCGGGTTCACCCACGTCCTGCTGATGAAGAACGGGCAGGTCCTCGCCCAGGGACCGATCGACACGACCCTCACCACCACGACACTGTCCGAGTGCTTCGGGATCCCCCTGGCCCTCGAACGTCGCCGCGGCCGCTATGTCGCGTGGGCCGACTGACCGCCGGGGCGGATCACCAGCACGACCCCGCCGCGCACCGCGACCCGGACCGGCGAGGCGAGCACTCGGTTGGCGATCCCCCGAGCCTCGGTGGGCGCCAACTGTTCGTCGCGGAGCGGGAAGGCGAGACCCTCCGTGGTCACCCGCGCCGATCCACCCACCGCCTGGATCGCGACCAGTTCTCCGACCGGGAGCATCGTCTCCAGCTCGTCGCGGACGACCCAGACCCGGTCGTGGCCGACCCACGCGTCGACCGCCGAAGGCGACCAACGGCTCGAGGCGAGCACCATCAGATTCGCGAGCTGGTGGTCGAGGCGACCGCCGTCGGCGAGATGGACGGTGATCCTCGACGCGCCGCGCCGGGCGGCGGCATCCAGCGCAAGCTC
>JBDQKM010000149.1:0-8241 GCA_040263275.1 Acidimicrobiales bacterium | reverse complement strand
ACTGGTCTCGGGAACACGGGTGTCTGCCACCGTGGTCGGGGCTCGGGACGGCGTCGGCCCGGGCGCCGACGGATCGTCGACGGCCAGCGCGGGCACGGTGTCGGTCACGAGCGCACCCTGTTCGACCGTCACGACCGCACCGGCGCCGAGCACCCGGTCGTCGATCGTCACGCGACCACCCTCCCCCACCGTGAGCACCGCACCCTCGACGAGTCGGTACCCATCGGCGGGGTCGGTCACCTCCGCGCCACCCGGGAGCGTGATCACGACGTTCTCGGCGCCGCGGAGCTCCAGCGCCGCCACACCCCGTTCGTCGCCGGCCAGCAACGCGATCGTCGCGACCGCGACGGCGAGCGCGAGGGCGGGCGCAGCCACCAGCCACGCCTGCCAGCGGGCGCGTTGCGGGGTCGCCTGGCGCTGCGCATGGAGCACCCGGAGACCGGACTCGATCCGGGCGCTGGCGGCCTCGTCGAGCCGCGGCACCGGTGCCGTTCCCAGTCCGTCGAGCGGATGAGGGTCTTCAGTCATCGGAACCGCTTCCTTCCTGGCGTTCGACGGCGCGGCGCAGCGCCTTCGTCGCTCGATGGACGAGCACCGCCATCCGTGGCGGGGTCAGTCCCATGGCCCTCGCCGCCGATTCGTGGTCGAGGCCGCTGAGGTGGCGGAGGACGAGGGCCCGCTGGTAGCGGGGGTTGATCGCATCGAGGCCGTTTCGGAGGGCATCGAGCCGGTCGGCCCCCTCGACCCGGTCGAGATCATCGACCCAGGCGCGGTCGTGGAGTCGGTCCGCGGCCCGCTGGGCCCGGTCACCGCGTCGTCGTCCGCGCCGGCGGTGGTGATCGGTGATCTCGTTCGCGGCGATCCGGAAGAGCCAGGGAGCGAATCCGCCGGGACCCCACTCGAATCGGTCGAGGCTCCGGAGCGCCCGCTCGAACGTCGCGGCGGTGAGATCCTCGGCCAGTTCGCGATCGCCGCATCGGCGATACGCGAAGGCATGGACCCGTTCGGCGTAGCTGCGGTAGAGCTCGGCGAAGCCGTCGGCGTCCACACGCGCCCGTTCGACGAGCGCACGCTCGTCGAACAGATCACGGTCGTCCTGGTCGTCCACCGTCCTCCAACGTGACCGATCACGGCCCGCATCCGGTGGCAGGGGCGAAGGAGACGCACGAGACACCGTGGCCACGCGGCGCGGCCGGGTCAGTCGACCGACCCGCGGCGGGCTGCCGGCCGCACCGCCGGGTCGTCTGCGGCCGGCTGGGCCGGCTCCGGACGCACGACGGGGCGCTCGACCTCCGGGTCGACCGGGCGGTCAGGGATCGGGATCGCAACGGTCGCCGGCCGACTTCGACCGACGACCTCACCGGCACCGTCGACCGCGGTCACCACATAGGCGTAGCGATGACCGAAGGCGACCTCGGCATCGCGGACCGCGGTCGTCGCGAGTCCGACGCGGGCGATCGCGGTGCGGGCACCGCCGTCCGTCTGCCGCCAGAGCACGTAGCCGACGGCTGCGTCGTCCGTCACCGCCCGCCACTCGCAACCGACGGTGACCTCCGGAGCCCGGACCGAACCGGCGCGATGGGCGGCGCACTCGAGCGCCATGGGCTCGACATCGACGTCGTGGTCGCGCACCGCGAGCCGCAGCGACTCGATGCGGCTGCGGGCGACGATCTCGCCGTTCGCGTCGAGACCGAGCACGGCGTAGAGGTAGTGGCCGGGCACCTCGACCTCACGGTCGAGGTGGGACGTGACGTCGGCGCCGACCTGGGCGGCCAAGACTCGCCCGTCGCTCGCCGGTCGAAGCCTGAGCTTCCACAGCTGCCATGCCCGCACGGTCACGTCGTCGTCGGTGCCCCACACGCAGGCGACTGCAGCCTGTTCGGTTCGGTCGGTGATCCGCGGTTCGCAGGCGAGCCGAACCGCGGCGTCGACGTCGGGAAGATCGAGCGACCGGCCGACGGTGTGGGTGTAGGCCCGTCGATACGGATGTCCCTCGCCGGTCGGGACGTCGTCACGGGCCGGAGCGGCCACTGCTCCGGATGCCGACGGCACCGCCGTCAGCAGGAGCGCCGTGACCAATGCCGCAACGGCCATCGGCCGGCAGGAGGAACGGAGGAAGCGCGTCATCATCGACTCTGTCTTTCGTGGGGGATCGGTTCACCGGCACGCCGGCACCCGTCACAACGACGAGAGACGGTCCGGATTTCACCCCGATCGAGCGACTCTGATTTTCCCTCGGGGGTGGGCCTCGGCGCTCAGCCCGGTAGCGTCGCTCTCCGTGGGTTCACTGATCAAGAAGCGCCGCAAGCGCATGCGGAAAAAGAAGCACAAGAAGATGCTCCGAAGGACGCGCCACCAGCGTCGCAAGTAGGGCCCTGCCCTGCTCGCCCGATCGGCTCAGTGCGCGGCGGCTGTCGTCGCCACCACTCGCCCGGGCCCCGGAACTTCTCCTTCGACGAACCAGGTGCTGCCACTTCCGGCCAACCGTGGCCGTTGACCCGACGCGTCGGCCAGTTCATCGCGCCATCGGGCGAGCTCCGGCGCCACGTCGAGCGCTGCCGGTTCGAGATCGTTGCCGTGTTCACCCTGAGGTCCGCCGAGGCGGTCCCACGCGGCATAGACCGCCGGCGTCGAACAGAACACCGGTGGGGTGAGGAGCGTGAACGTCCGCTCCACATACGGGAGCGGCTCGACCAACTCCCCGATGCCGCGGACTCGGGCCCGTCCGCCCCGGAGGCAGAACGCCACGTCGGCACCGATCGACGCCGCACCCTCGAGGTCGTCGTAGCCGGCCCACCTCAGCACGGCGGCGGCATCGGCGGAGCCCCCGCCCAGGCCGGCTCCGGCAGGAATCCGTTTGTGGAGCCGGACGTGCGCGTCGCGGCCGCAGAGCCGCAGGGCCTTGTGCACGAGATTGTCGT
The DNA here is from genome assembly GCA_040263275.1 of Acidimicrobiales bacterium. Taxonomy (GTDB): domain Bacteria; phylum Actinomycetota; class Acidimicrobiia; order Acidimicrobiales; family Aldehydirespiratoraceae; genus JAJRXC01. Next base: position 5,320 of record JBDQKM010000149.1, on the reverse strand, counting down.
CGTCGGCTCCCACGGCACCCTCGCCCTCCGAGCCGACGATCTCGAGCCCGCGGCCATCGCTGATCTCGAGGGTGTCGTGGAGATCGAGGCTGACCATCTCGGCGTCGATCAGGTGGTAGCCGTCGCCGCGTAGGCCGGTCACCCGCAACGAGAGCGTCAGCTTGGCGGGGGCAGAGATCGTGATCACGGCCGAAGGCTAGGGTGCGCGCATGGCACTTGGCACCCGGCCGTTCACCCACGGACTCCACGATCTGGGCCAGGGCAACTGGGCCTGGCTCCAGCCCGACGGCGGATGGTGCTGGAGCAATGCCGGCCTGATCGTCGACGGTGAGGAATCACTGCTCGTCGACACCCTGATCGATCTGCCGCTGACACGAGCGATGCTCGACGGATTCGCGACCGCCCTCCCGGGCACCGACATCACCGCACTCGTCAACACCCACAGCAACGGCGACCACTGCAACGGCAACGAACTCCTCGACTGCGACGTGATCGCGTCGTCGGCGGCCGCGCGAGAGATGGCGCACGAGCGGCCGGAGACCATGGCCCGATTCATGACGATGGCCGACGAGCTGGGCGCCACCGGCGAGTTCTTCCTCCATTGCTTCGGCAGCTTCCAGTTCGAAGGAATCGACCGGCCCACGCCGACGATCACCTTCGACGGCCACATGACCCGCAGGGTCGGCGACACCACGGTCGAACTGGTCGAGGTCGGCCCGGCGCACACCGAAGGCGACGTGCTCGTCCACGTGCCCGACCGCTCGACCGTCTACACCGGCGACATCCTGTTCGTGGAAGGGCACCCGATCCTGTGGGCCGGTTCGATCCCCGACCTCCTTCAGGCACTCGACACCATCGAGGGCTGGCAACCCGAGACGATCGTGCCCGGCCACGGGCCGATCACCGATGTGGCCGGCCTCCGCGAGATCCGTGCGTACCTGCAGTACTGCCGGACGGAGTGCCGAGACCGGTTCGACCGCGGGATGCCCGTGCGCGTGGCTGCCCGCGACCTCTCACTGGACCGGTGGAGCGACTGGGGCGAACCCGAGCGGATCGTGACCCTGGTCGACACCTGCTATCGGGAGTTCGAGGGGCGCGACGAGCCAACGCCGGTCATGGACCTCATCGCCGCGATGGCCGAACTCTGGGTGACTCAACCGCGCTGAGCGGCCAATCGAGCCCAGGCGGCCAGATCGAGAGTCTCGGGCCGAGCCGTCGGATCGACGTCGGCCGCCGCGAATCCATCGGGATCGACCAGATCGACGAGGGAGCGCCGCAGCATCTTGCGCCGCTGACCGTAGGCGGCCCGCAGCACGGGCTCGATCTCAGCGAGCGGCAGAGAGACCGGCGGTTCGGCGTGACGCTCTATGCGCACCAGCACCGACTCCACCTTCGGCTGAGGATGGAAGACCGTGGCCGGGACCCGGCCCACCACCTCGGCCACCCCGTGATAGGCGACCAGCACCGAGGGGATGCCGACGGCGCGCTCGCCCGCGCCGGCCGCCAGCCGCTCCCCCACTTCCCGCTGGACCATCACCAGCATCGAACCGATGCGGGGCACGTCGCGCAGGAGATCGAGGACCAGCGGGGTCGCAACGTTGTAGGGAAGGTTGGCCACCAGGCTCCAGTGCTCGTGGCCGGCGAGCAGCTCGGACCAGTCGACCTCGCGGGCATCGCCCTCGACCACTCGCACGCCGAGGGGCTCCACGACTTCACGGAGCACCGGAACGAGATCGCGGTCCATCTCGACCACCGTGATCTCGGCGCCGAGCTCCACGAGGGCCAGGGTGAGCGAGCCGAGGCCGGGGCCGATCTCGATGACCGGATCACCAGGCCCCACGCCGGCCAGCCGGGCGATGCGGCGAACGGTGTTGGGGTCGACGACAAAGTTCTGACCGAGGGCGCGACGCGGCTCCAGCCCGTGGCGGTCGAGCAGCGCTCGGAGTTCCTGGGGGCTGTGGGTCACCCGGTGCTCAGACGGCCGACGCCTTCGCGCCACAGATCGGCCAGGGCGACCAGCCACGCCGTATCCACAGCGAGAGGGCCATGGCGTCCTGGTCGGCGGGAGCGGCCGTGGACGGGTCGACACCGACCAGGCCCGGGTGGTCGAGCCCTGCCACCCAGTCCCAGGTCGCCTGTGAGAACTGGTAGGCCCCTCGATAGCGGCCGTTGGCGCTGACGACCGAGTAGTTGCCGCTCGACTCGCACTGACGCAGTACGTCCCACTGGGCCGCCGTCGGCTGGCCGGGAGCCGCCGGGGCCGCCGTGGTGGTTGTGGAAACTGCACCGTCACTCGAGGGCGCGACCGTGGTCGTCGGTGGCGCAGTCGTGGTGGTGGGCGGTGCCGTGGTGGTACTCGCGCGAGCGGCCTCCTCCGCCGCACGCCGCTCGGCCTCGGCGACCCGTGCCGCCTCTTCGGCCGCCACGCGTTCGGCCTCGGCCTGCCGGGCCTCTTCGGCCAGGCGCAACGCCTGCTCTCGCGCGTCGTCGCGGTGTGCGTTGCGGGCCTGGGTCCACGCATCGGCGCGGCTCGTGAACGCGGCGGCATCGGTCTGCGCGAGCGGCGTCGCCCCGGCAGGACCGATCAGGGCGGCGGTCGCGACGACGAGGGCGGCGAAAAGCGCCACCGCACGTTCGCCTCTGCGACGCCTCTCGCTCACGCTCGGTCCTTCCGCTCGGCCACCGCCGAGAACGCGGCGGTGGACTCCCGTACCCGCGCGACGGTAGGAGCGTCGTAACACAATTGCAACCTTCGCGGCGCCAACCCCGCAGTGATGGAGGTTTCAGTCGCGGGGCTCGTCGAGGCCGTAGAACCGTGACGCGGTGGCCCACGTCGCCGCCTCGACCTCGGCGACCTCACACTGCTTCGTCGCCGCGACCGCCGCGCCGACGAGAGGGACGAGGGCCGGCCGATTCGGTTTCCCCCGGTGCGGCACGGGCGCCAGGTAGGGGCTGTCGGTCTCGACGAGCAGTCGATCGAGCGGACAGAGTTCGGCCGCGTCACGCAGATCACCACCGCTCGGGAAGGTGATGATGCCCGAGAACGACAGCAGCGCGCCCCGAGCGAGACACTCCTCCCCCTCTGCGGCGCCGCCTGTGAAGCAGTGGAAGACCGTGCGCCGCGGCGTGCCCTCGGCATCGAGGACGGCGAACGTGTCGTCCCACGCGTTGCGGGTGTGGATGACCAGCGGGAGGTCACGATCGTGGGCCATGGCGATCTGACGGCGGAACACGTCGGCTTGGACGTCGCGAGGTGAGTGGTCGTGGTGGTAGTCGAGTCCGGCCTCGCCGACCGCGACGACCTCGGGGGCGTCGAGCAGGTCCTCGAGCCCCTCGATGCCGTCCTTGGCGTCGTGGGGATGCACTCCCGCCGTTGCCCACACGCCGTCGTGGGCGCGGGCGACCGCCATCATCTGGCGGCTCTGTTCGAGCGTCGTGCCCACCGTGACCATGCGGGTGACGCCGGCGGCCCGGGCCTCGGCAACCTGCGTCGCGCCTTCCGCTCCGGGCGGGATGTGGCAGTGCTGGTCGACCCAGGCCATCGCTCGCCCCTGCTCAGTCGTCGGCGAGCAGGGCGTCGACGTCGACCTTGTGGAACAGCGGCGTGGGCTTGTCGATCGGCGTGCCGGGCGGCACCGGCAGCCGCACCCAGCCCTCGATCTCGCCCAAGGCGAGATCGAGCTGTGCCGAGCTGAACGGCAGGAACGGCGAGAATGCGACCCGGATGCCATTGACCGCGTCGAGCGCGGTGGCGAGCACCACCGCCGAACGCGAGGGATCGGACTTCGCCAGCTTCCACGGCTCCGTCGCGTTGAGGTAGGCGTTGATGGCCTGGGCCCCATCCATCGCGCTGCGCAGTGCGCTGCGTAGTTCGACGCGCTCGATCTGCTCGTTGACCCTGGCCAGCGCGCCGTCGACCGCCGTGAGCAGCGCCTCGTCCTCGGCGGTGCGCCCGTCACTCTCCGGCTGAGCGCCGTGGTTCTTGTTGACCATCGACAACACGCGGTTGACGAGGTTGCCCCACGTCGCCACGAGTTCTTCGTTGATCCGCCGGGCGATCTCCTCGATCGAGATGTCGGTGTCGGCCTGCTCGGGGAAGTTCGCCGCCAGGGCATAGCGCAGACCGTCGGGCTGGAAGAGGTCGAGCCCTTCCTGGATGGTGAGCCCCACGCCGCGGCTGGCCGAGGCCTTGCCACCCTTGAAGGTGATGTATTGATTGGCGGGCACGTCGTCGGGCAGGTGGAGGTCGCCGGCGCCCATCAGCTGGGCGGGCCAGAAGAGGCAGTGGAACGGGATGTTGTCCTTGCCGATGAAATACACGTGCCGCGAGGCGTCGTTCTCCCACCAGTGTCGCCAACGGTCGGGGTCGCCCCGGTCGGCCGCCCACTCCTGTGCCGCCGAGAGATACCCGATCACGGCGTCGTACCAGACGTAGATCCGCTTTCCCGGGCCGAGGTCGTCGACCGGGAGCTCGACCCCCCAGTCGAGGTCACGGGTGATGGCGCGATCGTGCAGTCCGTCCTCCTCGGTCCAGCCGAGCGCGAAATTGAGCACGTGGGGACGCCAGCCCTGCTTCGAGCGCAGCCACGCGGCCAACCGCTCGGTGAAGTCGGAGTAGCGATAGTAGAAGTGCTCGGTGGCCCGCAGCTCCGGGGTGGCACCGGTGATCTTCGAACGCGGGTTGCCCAACTCGATCGCATCGACCGTGCGCCCACAGTTGTCGCACTGATCACCACGCGCTTCGTCGTAGCCGCAGTGCGGACACGTGCCTTCGATGTAGCGGTCGGGAAGGAAGCGCTCGGCCTGCGGGTCGTAGTACTGATCGGACGTCCGCTTGTCGATGTGGCCGTTGGCCAGCTGCGCGAGGAACATCTCCTGGGTCACCCGGGCGTGGTGCGGGGTTCCCGTGGTGGTGTAGTTGTCCCACGAGATCCCGATCTGCTCCCACTGGGCGACGAACTCGTTGTGATAGCGATTGACGATGTCGCGAGGCGTCACGCCCTCGGCATCGGCCCGCACCGTGATCGGTGTGCCGTGCACGTCGGAGCCCGAGACCATCAGGACCTCGTTGCCGACCCGACGTTGATGACGGGCGAACACGTCGGCCGGCAGGTAGGCGCCGGCGAGGTGGCCGAGATGCCGGGACCCGGAGGCATAGGGCCAGGCGACGGCGACGAGGACAGGGGTGGACATGGCCACCGAGGCTACCGGCGGCCCGCGACCCGCCGATGCCAATTCTTCGGCTCAGCTCGCGGTGACGTCGCGCAGGACCGGGCCAGTCGGCGGCGCGTGCGCCGGCGCGTCGACGGCGACGCCGGTT
>JBDQKM010000148.1:0-8476 GCA_040263275.1 Acidimicrobiales bacterium | reverse complement strand
GTCCCAGTTCTCGTCGAGCCAGGCGTCGAGCTCGGCGCGGACTTCTTCAGCGGAGGGCAAAGGCGTGCTCATGCCCTGATGTTAGCGAGCGTTCACTTCCAAGAGAAGCCCCACATGCCATTCCGTTCCGGAGTGAGAAGGTCGCGCTGAGCGCGCCTTCCTCGGTTAAGAAGCCCCGCAGTAGGCGTCAGCAGTCGGGTTCGTCGCAGGGGTGACACTCGGCTTGGAGGGTCACGTGGGCGATGCCCTCCTTGGCCAGCGCGTCGGTGAGACGGCGGGTCACCTGCTGGGCGTCGTGAAGCTGGTCGGTGTCGACCTGCACGTGCCCGGTGAGGCTGAGCGTGTCGCCGTCGAGCGCCCGCACGTGCAGATGGTGCACGTCGGACACGAGCGGGTCGGCCACGAGCATCGCGTGGAGCTCGTCGAGATCGACGCCGGGCGGCACCCCGTCGAGGAGGACCCGCAGCGAGGTACGGGCCAGCCGCCACGCCGACCACACGATCAACGCGGTGACGACGACCGAGGCGACGGGGTCGACCCAGTCCGCGTCGGTGAACAGCACCACCGCTCCCCCGACCAGGACGACGAGCGACCCGAGCGCGTCGGCGATCAGGTGCAGGACCGCTCCCTCGACGTTCAGCGAGTGGCCGTGTCCGGCGTGGAGCCACCGGGCGCTGAACCCGTTCACCGCCAGACCGACGGCAGCGAGGATCACCACGCCGAGACCGTCGACGTGATGCTCGCCGTCGAGGCGGCGGATGGCCTCGAACACGATCAGCACTGCGCCCCCGCTCAGCAACACGGCGTGGGCCAGACCCCCGAGGGCGTCAGCGCGCCGCAGGCCGAAGGTGTAGCTCGCCGATGACGGTCGGGCGACGAGGCCTGCGATGCCGACCGCCAGGAAGAGCGAGATGACGTCGCTGGCCTGATGAACCGAGTCGGCCAGGAGAGCCAACGAACCGAAGGCGATCGCCCCGACCACCTGCACGACGAGCAGCACGGTGTTGGCCCCGGCCGCAACGGCCAGGTCGCGCCGCGCCCCGTTCGGCGCCCCGTGTTCGTGCTGGTGATCGTGGGTGTGGGCCACGCGGTGACCCTCCGGTCAGATCGGCTGCGGCGTGTTCAGGAACGAGACGTTGTCGAGCAGGATCTTCTTGCGGTCGGCGTCGTCGAATTCCTTGAGCTCGACGAGATAGTCGAGCGGGGTCGGCAGACCCTCGATGTGGGGCCAGTCAGAACCGAAGATCACATGGTCGGCGCCCATCAGTTCGGCGACCTCGTTGACGTCGTCCTCCCAGAACGGGTTCATCCACACATGGTTCTTGAAGGTGTCGGTGGGATGGTCGTTGAACCAGCCGAAGCTCTTCTTCACCGTCTGATCGAACTTGCGGAACATCGGTGCGAGGAAGTCGGAGCCGTTCTCGACCGATGCGAAACGCAGGTTGGGGAACCGGTCGAAGATCTTCTGGAAGACCGCCTGGATGAGCCAGTCCTGCGCCGCTCGCTCGATCGAGAAGCTGCCGATCGACGGTCCGCCGTAGTTGCCTTTGCTGATGCCGGCCGCGGAGAAGCGGTTGTCGGCATAGCCCTGGGTCGAGTAGCCGGAGTCGGACGCGTGGATGACGAGCGTGACGCCGGCCTCGTTGATCCGCGACCACACCGGGTCGAAGTAGGGATCGAACGGCGACTTCCGGCCGGTCGGGGTCGTGACCGCAGCCGGACGCATCACGAGCGCTCGCGCCCCCAGGGCGATGACCTTGTCGACCTCGGCGGCCGCGGCGTCGACATCGCCCAAGCAGAGGTAGGGAGCGCCGTAGATCGTGTCCTTGTAGTCGTAGCCCCAGTCGTCGAGCAGCCACTGGTTGAACGCCGACATCATCGCCGCGCACGCCTCGACGTCGTCCTTGATGAGCTCCTCGTAGAGCACACCCAGGGTCGGGAAGAGCCAGACGGCCTGGAGACCCTGGGTCTTGATGAGCTCCACCCGGGCGTCGTTGTTCATGTAGTAGTCCGGCAGCGGCTCGCGCTCCTTGAGCATGTCGAGCGGGCTGCGACCGAGCGGATTTCCCTTGAAGTACTCGTGGAGCGCGCCGGGCATGGCGACCGGGTCCCACGTGGGGTTCACCACCGCATGGCTGATCTGACCACCCACGAGGTGGTACTTGCGGCCGTCCTGCTCGACCCACTGGACCACGCGCGGCTGCATCTCTGCCGGCACGTGGCGGGTGAACGCGTCGATCGCCTCATAGAAGTGATTGTCGGCGTCGAAGGGGAGATAGTCGAGATCTTCCGGAGTCATGCCCCCACGTTAACGCGCCGCTACAACGGACCCCAGTTGGGCTCCCGGCGCTCGCCGAACGCCCGCATGGCCTCGGTCATGTTGCCGGTGAACGTGCCGAGCACCTGCTGGCGGTTCTCCAGCTCGACCGCATGACGGATCGACGGGGCGTCGATGTTGGCCCACAACCCTCGTTTCGTGAGCCACAGGCCGTATTCGTTCTGCTTGGCCAGCTGGCGGGCGTAGTCGAGCGCGGCCTCGACATGCGTACCCTCGGGGACCAGCCGGTTCAGCAGACCGATCTTGTCGGCCTCCTCGGCGCCGACGTGGCGGCCGGTCAGCATCATGTCCATCGCATGGCCCGACCCCACGAGTCGGGGCAGGAAGTAGCTGGTGCCGATGTCGCACGAGGTCAGCCCGACGTTGATGAATACGGACCCGAAGTAGGCGGTCGTGTCGGCCACCCGCAGATCGCTGGCCAGCGCGAGGGCGAGCCCGCCGCCCACCGCGGCACCGTGCACCGCCGCGACCACGGGCTTGTCGCACTCGTGGACGGCCATCATGAAGTCGACGATGTGTTCCTGGCTCCGGTAGACGCTCCCCACCGGACCGCGCCCCTCCGCGTCGGGCGCCGGGCCACCACCGCCCTTGAGGTCGGCCCCCGCGCAGAATCCGCCACCGGCGCCGGTCAGCACGATCGCTCGGGCGTCGCGGTCCCGATGCAGCTCCTTGAACGCGGCGATGCCGTCGCTCACCAGGTCCATCGAGAGGGCGTTGCGCCGGTCCGGACGGTCGAGGGTGACGACGGGGACCGCAGGGTCGGATCGGTCGATGGTGACGAAGTTCTCGCGCTCGGATTCGCTCATGTCGTCGGACACTAGACGCAGGCGCTACGTTTTCTCTTCGTGCCGAACGCAACCGTCACCACCGCTGAACTCCAGGCCAACCCGTTGAAGCGGGGCACCAAGGTGCGCCTCGTCGACGACATCCCGGGCTACCCCGCGGGCAGCAAGGGCAAGGTCGCCGTCGCCAACGGCTTCACGTGGCAGCGCTACTGGGTTCGCTTCGCCGACGGCGAGAGCATCGGCCACATCGATCACTCGATCCTCGTCAAGGCGAAGGACTACGACCGCTTCCTCGTCCAGCGCGAACGCGAAGCCATCGAAGCCGAAGCGGCGGCCGAAGCCGCGGCGGCAGCAGCCGAAGCAGGCGGCGACGACGCGGCGGCCGGAAGCGGCGCCGCGGCCGGAGGCGGCGTGCAGGTCAATGGCGTCACCATCCCCCAGCGCCTGCTCGACATGAGCGCAGCCGCTCGGGCACGCCTCGGCGCCTAGCGTTCTCCAACCACACCGTTCCGGCGTCAGCGGGTTCGCGGTTCAGCGAGTTCGCGGTTCGATCCGGGTGCCGCTCGAGAACGAGTCGGCGCCGGCCGCGAGCTCCGAGAAGTCGTTTCCGTTGCAGTGGATCTACGGCTCCATGGAGAGGGCGTTGAGCCGGACCATGTCGTTGGCCGCCCAGATGGCCCGCAACGTCCCCTGCACCGCGACCGGCGGCTGGGCGGCGATGGCGTCGGCGACCCACTTGGCCCGCTCGTGCAGCTCCGCGGCCGGGCAGACCTCGCTGACCAAACCGATCCGGTGGGCGGTCTCGGCCGACATGCGTTCGTGGTTGCCCAGCAGCGAGAGTCGAAGGATCTCCCCCAGCGGCATGCGTTGGAGCATCTTCATCGGTTCGTACACCGCGGCCATGCCGTAGGTGACATGGGGGTCGAAGAAGGTCGCGTGGTCGGCGGCGATGATGATGTCGGCCTCGGCCAGCATGTAGAACGCTCCGCCGGCCGCCATGCCGTTGACGGCGCAGATCACCGGCTTCCACAGGTCGCAGGCCTTCGGTCCGAGATTGTCGCCCGGATCGTCGTACATGTAGTCGTTCGAGGTGCCGTAGAGCCCGCCGCCCTCGTCGAGGGCGGTGAACTCGCCCTCGTTGCGGTCGATGCCCACGCAGAAGGCCTTCTCCCCCGCCGCCGTGAGCACGATGGCGCGGACGTCGTCGTCGCGACGAAACGCCTGCCACGTCTCCCGCATCTCGCGTTCCATCGTGGGACTGAACGCGTTGTACGCCTGCGGCCGGTTGATGGTGACCCAGGCGACGTGCCCGTCCATCTCGACGGTGAGGGTCTCCAACTTCGACGGGTCAACGTTGTCCGGGGTGGGGCTCATGGGGTCCAATCTCTCAGGCGACGAACGGCTTCGGCCACATCGGCCTCGCTGCCGGCGAACGAGAATCGCACGAAGCGGTGCCCATCAGCCGGATCGAAGTCGACGCCAGGCGTCGCGGCGATGCCGAGTTCGTCGAGCCAGCGGGCGCAGAGGGCCTGCGAATCGTCGTGCAGATGGTCGGTCCGAGCCCACACGTAGAAGGCGCCGTCGGCGGGGGCGAGACGGTCGATCCCAGCTGCCGGCAGCCCCTCGAGCAGGATCTCCCGGTTGCGGGCATAGCGGCCGATGTTGGCCTCACACTCGTCGTGGCTGTCGAACGCAGCCACCGCGGCCAGCTGCGAGAGCGTCGGCGCGGCGATCGTGGCGTTCTGGCCGATCCGGGTGAGCGCGGGGCGCAGGGCTGCGGGAGCGATCAGCCATCCGAGCCGCCAACCGGTCATCGAGAAGTACTTCGAGAAGCTGTTGACCACGATGGCATCGGGGTCGAACTGCAGGGCTGTCGGGGCGGCCGCGCCGTAGGTGATGCCGTGGTAGATCTCGTCGGAGACGAACCAGACGTCGTGGTCCCGGCACCATGCGGTGATCGTCGCCATGCGATCGGCGTCGAGCATCGTGCCGGTCGGGTTCGACGGCGACGACAGCACGAGCCCGTCGACCGGACCCAGCGCATCGAGTTGGGCAACGGTTGGTTGGAAGCGGGTCTCGATCGTCGTCGGCAGGTCGACCACCTCCACTCCCAGCACCTCGAGAGCGTTGCGGTAGCACGGGTAACCCGGCGAGGGCACCACAACCCGGTCGCCCGGGTCGAACGCCGCCATGAAGGCCGAGACGAACGCACCGGAGGCCCCGACGGTCAACATGACCGCATCGGGATCGACGACGGCGCCGTACCAATCGAGATAGTGCCCTGCGATCCGTCTCCGGAGCGGCTCGATACCGGTGGCCGTGGTGTAGCCGAGCACGTCGTCGTCAAGGGCGGCGTGGGCTGCCTCGATCACCGGGCGGGGTGCGGGGGTGGCCGGTTGCCCGACCTCGAGATGGAGTACCTCCTGGCCCTGCGCCACCCGCAGTTCGGCGGCGCGCATCACCTCCATCACGTAGAAGGGCGCGATGTCGGCGCGGGCGGCAGCGGCGCGGGTCATCGCGCCCGGGTCAGCCACGACCGCAACGCGACCTCGACCGCGTCGGGTTGCTCGGGCAACAGGGCGTGGCCGGCGTTCTTCACCAGCACCATCGAGGCCCGTTCGCCGAACTCCTCGCAGATCCGCTCGGCGTTCTCGGGCACCGCCATCACGTCGTCCTCCGGCTGCACCACGAAGAGGTTCTTGCCCCCGGCCCCCCACCAATGTGCGACCGGCTGTTCGGCGGTGGCCCTGCCCTGACGGGCGGCCACCAGACCGTGCCATCCGTCGAACCAGACCGACGCGTCGTTGCCCGGGGCGAAGAAGGCGAAGTCGACGGCCGCGAGGTGGTCCTCGTCGGACGCCTCGACGTCGAACACCTTCTGGAGTGCTGCCTCGGCGTCGGCCGACGGGCGCACCAGTCCGCCGCAACACAGCAGCACCACACTGTCGATCAAGTGCGGGTACTCGGTCGCGGTCATGCGGGCGACCCGATTGCCGAAGGCATGACCCACGATGGTCACGGGGCCGCGGGCGACGGCGTGGATCACTGCTGCCGCGTCGGCGGCCAGGTCGGCCATCGACAGCGACGTCAGATCGCCCGTCGACCCGCCGATGCCCCGCGGCTCGGGGTGGATCGCGTGATAGCCGGCGCGGGCCAGGCGACGGGCGAGGTCGTCGAAGTCGGCGGCGCCCCGCCCGAGCGACGGGAGCATCAGCACGGGCTCACCATCGCCGTACTCGTGCACCTCGATCGGCCCCGTGGGGCCCGCGATCGTGATGGTACGCCGCAGCCCCGAGGCGGCGTGGGCGCTGTCGGCCATCGTGGCGATCGCCGCCACTTCGGGGTCGGGCGCAGGATCGGCCTCCAACGACCGACCGAGGAACCGGAGGGCATCGACCGTTCGGGGGTCGAGCGTGCGGCCGACATGGTTGCCGCCCCGCACCGAGCGGTACTCGTGACGCAGGCCGATGTCCCACATGCGCCGATGGAGCGCTTCGGCGCCGTGGTGCAGGTCGAGCAGGTCCTCGTCGCCGCACTCGAGGTAGACGGCGAGCCCCGACGCCGCGATGTCGACGGCACCCTCCTCCATCACCGCGAGGGGATGGTTGTGACGAAAGGCAGCGGCGTCGACCGGGTCGCCGAACACCTCGGCGTACGCCCCGAGGCGATAGGAACGGTCTCGCCGCGAGACGTCGTCCCACGCCGCCGCGGCCTCGATCGCTGGTTCGATGGCGAGCACGGCGGCGAAGCATTCGGGGTGCCGGAAACCGACCCGCAGTGCGCCCATGCCTCCCATCGAGATCCCGCCCACCGCAGCGACTCCGCAACCGTGCTCGGCCCGCACGTGGGGCAGGAGTTCCTCCACCAGCATCGACTCCCAGGCCGAACGTTCCCCGACCCCGTCGAGCCAGAACGATCGAGTCGAGTGCGGCATCACCACGGTCATCGGCGGGAGCGATCCCTCCGCCCAACACCCATCGAACGCGGGCGCGGTACGCGGCGCGAACCGGCCGGGTCCGTCACCGCCGTGCAGCCAGAGCAGCACCGGCGCCCCGTGTTCGGTCCCGTCCGGCACGAGCAGGTCGTATGTCAACGGAGACGGCACCAGCGCGCTCGCCATCTCGTGACGGGACAGGGCTGATTCCCTCACAGCATCGCTCATGGCCCTGATCCTGCCACGGCCGGGAAGGGCCCTCCGACCCAGGCCGGGCCGAAACCTGATCCGTACACTTCTGACCGATGTCTGAACCGGATTCTCGCCGAATTCCGTATCAGCCCGCACTCGACGGGCTGCGAGCCATCGCGGTCCTCGGCGTGATCGCCTACCACGCCGGGATCGACTGGATGCGCGGCGGTTTCCTCGGCGTGTCGACCTTCTTCACCCTCTCCGGCTTCCTCATCACCGCGTTGCTCGTCCGCGAGCACGTGAACGACGGCGCCATCGCCCTGCGCCGGTTCTGGAGCCGTCGCTTCCGCCGCCTCCTCCCCGCCGCGATCGTCACGATCATCGCCACCGTCGTCCTCGTGGCCGCCATCGGCGACGACTCCCAGCTGTCTCGTCTCCGGGTCGACGCCCTCGCGTCGCTGCTGCACTTCTCGAACTGGCGGTTCGTCGCCGCCGGCGACAGCTATGGCGCACTGTTCGAGAGCCCGTCGCACTTCCGCCACTTCTGGTCCCTGGCCGTGGAGGAGCAGTACTACCTCGTCGTGCCCGTCCTGATCGCCGGCGCGCTCCGCGTCGCGGGCGGCCCGACGCGGCGCTTCCGCATCGGCCTCGCCGTGGTGGTCGCTGCGGCCCTCGCCTGGCCGGTGCTCCTCCTCGCCAACGGCGCATCGACCGACCGCATCTACTTCGGTACCGACGGCCGGCTCGGAGAACTCCTGGTCGGGGCCGCGCTCGCGCTTTGGTGGACGGGCCGCGATCAGCGGACCGTGTCAGAGGGAGCCCGGTCGCTCGCACTCGACGCGGCGGCCGTCGGCTCGATCGTTGCGATGGCGTGGTGGTGGACCACCGCCCAGCCCGGCGACCGCTTCCTCTACCAGGGCGGCCTCGCCCTCCATGCGGTGCTGACTTCGGTGGTCATCGTTGCCGTCGTGAATCCCCACAGTCTCCTCCGGCGGGCACTGGGCGCGCCGGCGCTCGTCTCGGTCGGGGTGATCTCGTACGGGATGTATCTGCTCCACTGGCCGATCCTGCTGTGGCTCGGCCACGCCACCGAACTCGATCCGGTCGGCCGGTTCGTCGTCGGGACCGGTCTGAGCGTCGTCGCCGCCCGGGCGATGTACGTCGCCGTCGAGCGACCGATCCGCAGCGGCCGCCTCGCCCCCCGGGCGGCACCGTGGACGGCCATTC
>JBDQKM010000147.1:0-8617 GCA_040263275.1 Acidimicrobiales bacterium | reverse complement strand
GGCGACGATGCCTCCGCCCGACTCGCGGGCCCGCTCCCGCCGGGCGCGTTCCTCGGGCGGGAGATCACCGTCGTCGGCAGCGAGCGAGTTCGCGTCGACGACCTCGCGCTCGGTGCCCGACGCGGTGTCGAAGGCCCAGAGGGAGTTGACCGGATCCTCGGACCCCGAGGAACGCAGGAACAACACGCGGGACCCGTCCTCGGCCACCCGGATGTCTCGCGGGGCACCGAGGGTGAAGCGACGGGTGACGGCCTGACGGCGCGGAAAGGACGAGGAGGAACGCACATGCGTATCGTGGCCTCTGCGGAGCGTCGATGGAGGGAGACTGCACATGGAACCGGTCACGGGTCCGATCCGATGGGGTATCGCCGGCACCGGCGGCATCGCGACAAGCTTCGTGCGGGACTTCGCCGCGCTCGACGACGGCGAGATCACGGCCGTCGGCTCGCGGGCGGCAACCTCGGCCGAAGCGTTCGCCGCCGAGCACGGCATCGCCCGCACCCACGCGAGCTACGAGGCGCTCGCCGCCGATCCCGAGATCGACGTCGTCTATGTCGCGGGGATCCATCCGGTGCACGCGCCCCATGCCTGCAGGTTCCTCGACGCCGGGAAACACGTGCTCGTCGAGAAGCCCATGGCGCTCAATGCCCGTGAGGCCGATGCCATGATCGAGGCATCCGTCCGCAACGACCGCTTCCTCATGGAGGCGATGTGGATGCGCTTCAACCCCGCCCATGTGGAGATGGTGCAGCGCATCGACGCCGGCGCCATCGGTGAGGTGCGTCGGATCACGGCCGACTTCTCGTTCCAGCTGCCCATGGACGAGAGCCACCGACTGTGGGACCGCGCCAAGGGCGGCGGCGCGCTCCTCGACCTCGGCATCTACCCGTTCAACCTGGCCTGGTGGCTGCTCGGTGAGCCCGATCGCATCGAGGTCGCCGGACACGTCTCGGACACCGGGGTCGACGATGAGGTCACCCTGCTGTGCGCCTGGGACGACGGCGCGACCGCCGCACTCACCGCCGGACTCCGTCTCCCCGGCACGCTGGCCGCCCGCGTCGAAGGCACCGCGGGCAGCATCGAGATCCCGGCACCGGCCCATGCCACCAACCGCATGACGGTCACGGGCGCGGGTGGGTCGGAGACGTTCGAGTCGGAGCCGGTCGGGCTGCGACACCAGGTGGTCGAGGTGCACCGATGTCTCCGCGCCGGCGAGCGCGAGAGCCCCCGCATGCCGCTGGCGACCAGCCGATCGGTTCTCGCCCGGTTCGACGCGATCCGGGCGGAGCTGGGCGTGCGCTACGACGCCGACTGACCGTCGGAGCGGACCACCTGGACCACCTCGGCCCGTCCGTCGGCCACGAGCATGCCCCGCCCCGGCAAGGGCGGCAGATCGAGCCGAGCCGGGAAGGGCATGCCGAGAAGGTCACCGTCGAGCGGCTCGGGTCGCAACAACAGGCCCAGCCTCGAACCCTTGATCTCCGACCCCCAATGTCCGTAGGCCGATCGATAGCGGTCCGGACGGGCCGCGACCACCAGGTGCACGCCGGCCACCGAGCCCGCGGCGACGCGGGCGAGCGCGCCGTCGGGGTCGCTCACCGCGAGCGCATCGTCGACCAGCACGAGCGTGGGGCCCCGTCGGGCCAGCACGGCCATGAGCATCTCGGGCGCCACCGCCGGCACCCCGCTGCGACGGGCGAGCTCCTCACCGACGACGACCGCGGCTTCTCCGGCAGCGAGTGCCATCGTCACCAGAGTGGTGGTGCGACCCGAACGAGCCGGACCCAGCACGAGCGCGTGCTCACCGGGGTGGAGGCGCAGGGTCGTCAACGTCAGGTCTCGGTCGCCCACGGCCACCCGCAACTCGGCTCCCGACCCGTCGACGGTGACCGTCGGCGTCGCCGTCTCGGGCGTGATGTCGGCCCCCAATTCGCCCACGTCGTGCGGCGTGGGCGAACTGGGCACCGACCCCTGCGCTCGAGCGGCGACCGCCTCCGGCAGCGTGCCCGGTTCGTCGATGACCTGGACCAGCGCACCGTCGCCGACCCGGATCGCCCGACCGGGCGGGAACCGCTCGGTCGACGAGGTCACACCGAAACGGAGGGCGTCGGACTGGTCGGCGACCCGGTGTACGAGCACCGTCCCCGCAGTCGCCATCAGGGCCGGTGGCAGGTCGACCGAGCGACGCACCGACACGGCCATGGTCACCCCCACGCCCGGACCGTCGGCCCACACGCGGGCGAGCCGCTCGTGCACGACGGCCTCCCGAACCGGGTCATGGGCGCGGGCGAGACCACCGAGATCGTCGATGACCACGAGGAGTCGAGGGACGACCGCGTCTTTCGCTGACAGGGCCCGGCGGCGGGTCACCTCGTCGTCGAGCCAACGAAGGAGTCGGCCCCTCCTCGTTCCTTCGGCGGGACCGACGATCGTGCCGGCTCCGGGAAGACCGGCGAGCGACCCGAGCGACCCCCGGTCGAGGTCGACGACATGGAGGTGGGGCCGATCCGGCGAATCGGTGCCGACGACGGCCAACGCCGCGGCCGCCAGCGTGGAGGTCGCACCCGTACCCGGACCGCCGACCACGACGAGGTGACCGTCGTCGGGCGACCAACCGTCGAGGCGTTGGGTCTGCGCGTCCGGATCGTCGACCAGCAGCCAGTCGGAACGGGGTTGGTCGGTGCGGCGGAGCACCGCCGGGAGGGCCGGTGGCCACGGGGAACGTGGACGCCGATCACCACGGGCTCGGTGAGCCGCCTGGATCGTGGCGACCAACCCCTCGAGGTCGGAGGCGGCCCCGTCGTCGACCGGCGCCGAGATCGCACCCCCGACCCGGATGCCCGACACGTCCGCGGATCGGGCCGTGGCCTGAGCGGCCTGGAACGGCACGAGTTCGCCCGGACCGAAACGGGCCACGGCGCGACCCGGACGGGAGCGGAGGATGGTGGCGGCGTCGGGGGCATCGATCACATCGATCGAGTCGTTGCGATCCGTCACCCGCAATGCGACCCGGCAGCCCGTGTTGGCCCGGATGTCGTCGGTGACGACCCCGGCCGGCCTTTGGGTGGCGAGGACCATGTGGACGCCGAGGCTCCGGCCTCGTTGGGCGATGCCCACCAGCGAGGTCACGAAATCGGGGAGATCGGCCACGAGCGACGCGAACTCGTCGACCACGACGACGAGCCTCGGCAGGGGTTCGAGATCGTCGCGCCCCGCGGCGATCCCGCGGAACGCGGCGAGGCTGTCGGCCCCGACGGCCCGCAATCGTCGTTCGCGGTGACGCAACTCGGCTTCGAGGCAGCGCATCGCCCTGGCGGCGAGGTCCTCGTCGAGGTCGGTGACGAGACCGGCCACATGGGGAAGGTCGGCACAACAGTCGAACGCCGCCCCGCCCTTGTAGTCGATGAGCACCACAGCCACGTGGGCCGGGTCGGCGGTGGCCGCGAGGGCGGCGACCATCGAGCGCAGCAGCTCCGACTTCCCCGACCCGGTCGTGCCACCGACCAGGACGTGGGGACCGTCGGCGACGAGATCGAGCACCACCGCACCGTCGGCATCGGCGCCGATCGGGATCCGGAGATCGGCCGTGTCGTCGATGCGGCGCCAGCGCTCCTCGATCTCGGCCGGGTCGTCGCCCCGGACACCGAGCAGGGCAACCAGCGCCGCGCCGTCGGGCACCCCGGCGCCGACGAGCGGGAGCTCCGGGTCGTCGAGCCGAGCCATCCGGCGAGCTGTGTGGGCGGCCTCCTCCGGGCCGAGGCCCCAAGCCAGCCCCCGCCGGGCGGGACCGGCGGCTCGCAGGTCGAGCACCGCGATCCGGCCGAACTCGTCGACGCGAACGACCGTGTCGCAACGACCGGGGAGTCGATGCTCGTCGGGCACGATGACCACTGCCGCGGTGGTGTCGCCCGATAGGAGGACGCGGCCGACCGTGGCTCGCCCCTGGAGCGGGTCGGTCCCGTCGAGCACCGCGAGCAACGTCCGAGCACCTGCTTCGGCCAACACCTCGGTCGCCGCCGCCAGGTCGTCGGTGGCCAACACTCCTGCGCCTCGCCGCCCACTGACATGGTCGGCGGTGTGGGGCAGCCATCGGGCCCACGACCACACCGACGGACGGTCGGCGCCGACCACGATCGACAGGTCGGCCGGGCCGTGGTGGGTGGCCATCTGGACGACGAGCGACCGGGCCACCGCACGGGCGGCGGTCAGATCGCCGACGACGCCCATCGTCCGGCCCGGCGAGAGTTCGACGGGAAGCGGGACGTCGGGCATCGGCGGGAGATCCGCCAGGCGCGAGACGACCTCGGCGGCGGGTTCGTCGCCATCGGGGACCAGTGCGGGAGCGAACGCCTCGTCACCGGTGCCGACGCCGACGAGATGGGCGTCGGCGTGATCGGGCCGTCGTTCCCAGAGCCGTACGGACGGACCACTCCCCCGTCGGGCCACCTCCGCCGGGTCGGGACACAGCGATCGGCGGCGCACGATCTCGTCGACTCGCGCTGGCGCCAACCGAGCATCGACCTCCGAGAGCGCGGCGGCGAACGCCGCGAGATCCTCACGGTGTCGCCCTCGGGCTCGGCGTCGTCGCTCCCACCAGGTGCCGATCGTCAGGACCGGCCCCAGGGCCGCGAAGACAGCCATGAACGGCGAGAACAGGACCGCGACGACGGCCCCGGCCACGACAGGGAGAACGATGCCGGCGATCGACAGGGGCTCTGAAGCCGGAGGCTCCGGCGCCGGACCGGGGACCGCGATCGTCGGGGGCATCACCGACGGCATCGCCCGAGGAGGCCGGTTGAACGGAATGACCCCGCCACGCCGCCCGAGTGCCCGGATGACGGCGAGTGGCCGGTCGTCGACCGGCGAGACCATGCGGAACCGGCTGAAGCCGGCACGGACGACGGACGCCGCCCGCAGTGGGGCCGGCCCGACGACGGGATGGCCATCGATGGCGGTGCCGTTGCGAGAACCGAGGTCGTCGACCCGACCGTCGCAGAACCGGAGGTGGCGCCCGCACAGCGCCGGATCGTCGAGTCGGAGCCGGGCGCCGGGTCCTCGGCCGACGATCACGGGTCCGTCGGCATCGACCACGACCCCGGCCCGGAGTCCGCCGACGACGGCGACGGTCCGGGCCGGTGGCCGGGTGGCGGCGGGCTCACCCGTCGTGTCGACGAGCGAACCCTCGCAGAGGGCCACCACCGACAGGGGGGAGTCGGCGGTGACCGGAGCACCGTCGATGACGGGCTCGATGGGGGCGATCAGGTCGGGATCCAGGATCCTGACGAGGTCTCGCACGGGCCGATCGAGATCATCGACCTCGACGTCGACCACGGCCTCGACGACGCGTCCGCCGCGGCGGAAGCGGTGCACGAGACGCATCGCGGTGCCTGCTCGCCGTGGTGCGGATCAGACCGTGTCGAGCGCGGTCACGCCGGCCTGCAGTTCGCGACCGATGAACGTCGAGTGTTCACCGAGTGCCTCGACGAGCCGGACCAGGTTGGGGCGGAACTCGGAGTCCCACAGCTGCCGGAAGCGATCGGCTCGGTTGCCCTGCCATGTCGTGCCGTCGATACCTCCCTGGATCGCCCGGATCACGTCCTGCACCGCCTGGCTCTGGTGACCGAAGGTCGCCGCCAGTTGCTCCATCTGGGACTTGCTCATCACCAACATGTCGCCTGCCATCACACACATCCTCTCCGTTGCGCACCTCACGGTTGTGAGTGCTTTTCATGTGTTCTCACACTGACACGGGACGGACGGGAATGCAAGGGATCCTCGCACGAGTTCGGCGGGTGTTCCCTCCGTGGTTCGGCGTCGGGGCCTAGCGACCCCGGAACTCGGTGTCGCGTCGCTCCACGAACGCGGCGCCGGCCTCGGCGACGTCGTCGGTGGTGAAGTTGACGTTCTGGGCGAGGGTCTCCGCCTCGACGGCCTGCGCGAGCGAGTGATGGGCCGCATTGTCGAGCAGCCGCTTCGACATGGACAGCGCCAGCGGCGGCCCGGCGGCGATCGTCGCGACGAGGGCGTCGGTCGCGCTCGCGAGGTCCTCTGGTTCCACGACCTGGTTCACGAAACCGATCTCGCGGGCGGCTTCGGCGTCGTACTCGGCCGCGGTGAAGGCCATCTCCTTCGCGCGATGGAGCCCGACGCGTTGGGGCAGGAGGTAGGACGTGCCGAAGTCGAGCGAGAGGCCCCGACGGGCGAAGATCAGCGAGAAGCGGGCCCGGTCGGTGCAGATCATGAGGTCGGCGGCGAGCGCGAAGCCGAAGCCCGCCCCGACGGCGACGCCGTCGACGGCGGCGACGGTCGGCATCGACAGTTCGTGGAGTGCGACCACGGCGTCGCCGATACGACGCATGGAGTGGAGTCCGTGGTCGGCGCCCTCGATGCCGTCGGCATCGTCGCCGCTGACGTCGGCCCCCGAGCAGAAGTGTTCGCCACCGCCCCGGAACACCACGACCCGCGGTTGCTCGACCCGCATCGTCATGGCCGCGTCGTGCAACGCGTCGAACATCGCCCCGGTGCACGCATTCATGCGAGCGGGGCGGTTGATGGTGATCGACCCGACGTCGCCGTCGACCGAAACCTCGATGTTGGGGTGACTCATTCGGCAACCGTCCTCTTGATCGCGGCGAGCGGGTCGGCGCGGAAGGCCTCGACCGACGCCTGATGGCCGGCCAGGGCCTGGAACTCCTGGCCCGTGCGCATCGCGGCGCGTCCGCCCTGGACCTCGAACTGTCGGTGGACCATGCGTTTCAGGATCTGCGACAGGTCGCTGGCCACGCCGGCGACTCGCTCGGCGACGGCCAACACCTCGGCGTCGAGGGCCTCGGCCGGGTACGACCGGTTGGCCCAACCGATCCGGGCCGCCTCGACCCCGTCGATCGCATCGCCGGTGAGCATCGCCTCCATCGCATGGCGGAGACCCATCAGTGGCTCGTGGTACTGCCAGTCGGGTGGTGACGCGACCCGGACTACGGGATACGAGATCTTCGCGTCGTCGGCCACGTAGACGAGGTCGCAGGCCGAGGCCAGTTCGGTTGCGCCCGCCATCGCGTAGCCGTGGACCTGGGCGATCACCGGCTTGGCGAGGTCCCAGATCGAGAACCATCCGTCGGTGGCCTGGCGGGCCCACTGGCCGTCGCCGGGGGCCGAGGGATACGGCGGCTCGGCCATCAGGTCGCTGCCGAGGTCGTAGCCCGACGAGAAGCAGACGCCCGCCCCCCGCACGATCGACACGCGTACGTCGTCGTCGTGGTCGTGGGCTTGG
This sequence comes from Acidimicrobiales bacterium, assembly GCA_040263275.1. Taxonomy (GTDB): domain Bacteria; phylum Actinomycetota; class Acidimicrobiia; order Acidimicrobiales; family Aldehydirespiratoraceae; genus JAJRXC01. Next base: position 1,347 of record JBDQKM010000147.1, on the reverse strand, counting down.
AGGATCTCGAACAACTGCGCCCGCAAGGGCGTGGATATCGCGTTGCGTTTCTCGGGTCGGTTGAGGGTCACGTAGCGCACGTGGGGCGCCGCCTCCTCGACCGTGACGAGCACGTCAGTCATCGTTGCCTCCGGTGTCTCTGGTGCCGGCCATCTCGGCGGCGATCTCGAGTCCCTCGTCGGTGTCGGTCCGCACCGTCAGCCCCGTGACGCCGTCCGGGATGACCTCGTGCCAACGCGACCGGACCCGGTCGACCGAACCGAACAGCGCCCCGGCGTCGATGTACTCGTCCGGCACGGCGGCGATGGCCTCGTCCTTGCGACCGGCGAGCCACAGTTCCTGGATCCGCTCGGCCGCCTCGGGGAATCCCCGCCGGGCCATGGCGTCCTTGTGGAAGTTCTTCGACTCGCTGCCCATGCCGCCCACGTACATCCCGGTGAGCGGCTTCTTGGCGTCGATCGCGGCCTTCACGTCGTCGGTGATCTCGATGGTGATGCCACCCATGATGTCGAAGTCGTCGGGACGTCCACCCCGTCGGGCCCACCCCTTCTCGAGGTTGGGCCCGTGGATCTCCCATCCGTCGGCGCCGTAGCCCATCGGCAGCCATCCGTCGCAGATCTCGGCGGCGAGGGCCGTGTTGAGTGGCGCGCCGGCCGCGATCCAGATCTCGATGGCACCCGCCGGGTGGAGGATGGACTTGAGCGCCTTGCCCTGACCGATCGACCCCGGACCGTCGTAGGGCAACGAGATCTCCCGTCCCTCGTGGGTGACGGGCTCCTCACGGGCGATCACCTTGCGCATGATCGACACGTAGTCACGGAGACGGTGGACCGGTGACCCCCAGGGCTGGCCGTACCAACCCTCGACGATCTGGGGTCCGGAGACGCCCAGTCCGACGATCACCCGGCCGCCTCCGGCGAGGGCGTCGATGGTCATCGCCTGCATCGCGGTCGACGCCGGCGTGCGGGCTGCGAGCTGCACCACCCCGGTGGCGAGCTTGATGCGACTGGTGTGGGCGGCGAGGTAGGCCAGCGGCGTCATCGCGTCGCATCCGTAGGCCTCCGCCGTCCACACCGAGTGGTAGCCGAGGGCCTCCACGAGCTGCACCCGTTCGACCGGCACGTCGAGCGTGGCCGAACGATAGAGGTCGAGTCCGAGTCCGAGCTTCATGCCCGGGACCCTATTGCGTGGCCCTCGGGTGAGCGATCCGGGTACCCCGGCGAGTGGGCGGTAGCGTCGGCGAGATGACCGGTCCACCCGCCCCTCGCCGCCGCGCCCGCCCCGAATTCGACCGTCGCGACGAGGCACCGCGAGCCGCCGATCGGGCGTTCGGCGAGGTCGAACATG
>JBDQKM010000146.1:0-8664 GCA_040263275.1 Acidimicrobiales bacterium | reverse complement strand
AGCGCGGTGGGCGCGCAGATGGCGGGCGCCTCGCGCCGGCTGGACTTCGTGCGCCGGCCGTCCTACTCGTCGATGCCGCCGGCTGCTCAGTCGTTCAAGGCCGCGCGCGAACTCGCGGAGAGCGTCTCCAAGAAGTAGCGCGGCATAACGCCCGGGCCATGGCGCGCAAAGTCAAGCCCAGCATCTACGACCTGCCGAAGAAGCGGATCCGCACGGTCGAAGCCGCCGTCCTGCTCGAGCAGGCCGGCGCCCACGTGGCCCCCGTGCCGCTCGCCCAGCAACTCGTGGCGTTGGCTTCCCTGGCCGACACCGAGTGGGGGCCGACGCTGCTGAGCGGCGAGTCGATCGCCGCGGTCGCCCGGTCAGCGCTCACCCACCACGACGACGGCACCGTGTCGGGCCGTCCCGAACCGGTCATCTACGGCGCCCGGGCCGATGTCCTCGTGGTGCCGGCGGGACACGATCTCGTGGCCGTGGATCTGGCCGGCATAGAGCGCCCGGCCGAGCCGGCCATGGACCTCACCCGCGAGCTCGCCTGGATCGACCTCGACCGGGCGCCGGCGACCGTGATCGGCGGAGCCGACGAGGTCGCGGCACACCTCGATCGCGGTGCGGTGTTCCACTCCGCCGAGATGCTGGGCGGGGCCGAACAGGTGATGGGCCTGGCGGTCGACTACGCGAAGGAACGGGAGCAGTTCGGACGGCCGATCGGCAGCTTCCAGGCCGTCAAACACCGGTGCGCCGACATGCTCGTCGACGTCGAGGGCATGCGCTCGGCGGTCTATCACGCCGCCTGGGCGCTCGGCGCCGACGACCCCGATGCCCGGGTCGCGGCGGCGACGGCGAAGGTCTGGTGCAGCGACGCAGCGGTACGCGTGGCCGAGTCTGCGTTGCAAGTCCACGGCGGCATCGGGTTCACCTGGGAGTCCGACGTCCACCTCCACCTGAAGCGGGCCCAGCTCGATTCGGTGGCGTTCGGTGATGCCCGCCACCACCGAGCCCGGCTCGGCGCGATGCTCGCGGCGCGGCTGGAGAGTGGCGGCTCGGTCCTCGGTTGACCCACACTGGGGGCAACCTCAGGAGGTCGCCCATGTCGATCGATCAACGGACCCGTCTCCTCAAGGACGAGCGCGAGCTCGGCCGGGACGAGGTGTTCGACGAGGTGATCGCCACTGCGTTGCGCACCCACGGCAACCTCGCCGGGCGCGGGGCGGCCTACAAGGACGCGCTCCCGCTGGGCCTCTCGGTCGACGGTCGCGGGATGACCCTGCGCGTCCGCGACGGGGTCATGGTCGCCATGCCCGGGCTGGACGACGCCGGCGTGGTCGCCGAGATGGCCGAGGACGCCCTGTCGGATCTCGTGCAGGACAGTCAGTCGACCATGGGGTTGGCGATGACGTCGCGCGTGCGGCTCACCGCCGGCGACATCAACGAGTGGATCGGCTGGGAACCGATCCTGCGGGCCCTCCTCGACGGGCGCAAGGTGCACGAGACCGGCGACGTGACGTTCCGCGCCCTCGACGGTGGGCCTCTCGACCTCGACCGCAGCTTCACGATCGACGACGATCATGACGAGATCGCCAACTTCCTCACCGAGGCCGGGTTCCTCCACATCGAGAACGTGTTCGACGAAGCCGAGATGGCCCGGGTGGCCGATGACATCGACGAGTGGATCGCCCGGGCGACCCCCGACGACGGCGAGTCGTGGTGGGCGACCGACGAGGACGGGCTCGACCAGGCGGTGCGGGTGCTGTTCTTCTACGAGAAGTCGGCCGCCCTCCGGGAGCTCGTCGAGAGCGACCGCTACCAGTGGCTCGCATCGCTGACCGGCGACGGCCACGTGCACAAGGGCGGCGCCGAAGGGCTCGTGAAACCGCTCGGCATCGTCAAGGGTCTGTCGGACCTGCCGTGGCACAAGGACTGCGGACAGGGTCGTCATTCCTACATGTGCAACTCGATGACCTGCGGGATCTCCGTCACCGGCGCCGATCGGGTGAGCGGCGCCCTCGGCGTGATCCCCGGATCCCACCGGGCCAACACGATGGCGACCGGCCGCGACCCCAAGCTCGATCTCGCGCCGCGCATGCTCGAGACCGCGACCGGGGACGTCACGGTCCATTGCAGCGACACCTTGCACCGGGCCCACCCGCCGGTCGAACGTCCGCGCAAGGTCGTCTACTCCGGATTCGGGCTGCCCCTGCTCCCCGGCGACGAAGCGAAGCCAGACCCGCGCTACAGCCGGGCAGCCCGGGCCGAGCTGACCGACGTGCAGGACCGCATCTCCGCGGCCGACAACCCCGACGCTTCCCGGCGCTACACCCCCGGCCGAGGCCGCTGACCCGTCACCCCGGTGTCAGACACTCGTCACGTCAGGAATTCGAAGCACTGCACCTCGACCATCATCGGGAGCAGGTAACCCACGTAGAAGTTGTGCAGCTTCAGGGGGCCGTGGTCCTCGACCTCGTAGTCGATGATGTCGACACGGTCGTCTCGCTCGGCGTAGGCCTTCGCCCGACCGAGCACCTCGTGGAGTTGGTCGACGGTGTCGACCGCGAGGCCGAAATGGTCGAGCCGGGGCGCTCGCATGGGTTCGTCGTCGGCGATGAGGAAGACGAACTGGTCGTAGGAATGGACGCCCATGACCAGGCGGGTGCGGTCCTCGGTCATTGTGGGGTGCTCGACCCAACCGAAGACCTCGCCGTAGAACGCCGTGATGTCGGCTCGGTTCTGCTCGTCGAGCGAGTCGGCCGGCATGCTCATGGCGACGTGGTTGAAGCGCGTGGGTCCGGTGAAGTCGGTCATGGGCGGATCATCGCCTTTCCGGGGATGTCCCCCGCTCGGAGTCGGTGCATCGTCGCCACGAGGTCGTCGAGGCGGGCGGCGTCGTCGGCGATCAGTTCGTCGAGAGGAAGGGTGCCCGAGCCGATGAGGGCGAGCGCCGCCTCGAACCCGTCGGGGTCGTAGTTGAACGCACCGCTGACCCGGAGCTCGTTGAGGATGACCCGGTTGGTGTCGAGCTTCGGATAGTCGATGCCGGTGCCGACCAGCATCAGCAGACCGCCGGCCGCGAGCTGGGCGACTCCGGTCTCGGCCGCGACCCGTGCGCCGGACGTTTCGAACACCACGTCGAACGCGTCGTCCGCGGTCGCGCCGGGGTGCGGTGGTGCCTCGAGCGAATCGACGGGTCGGCTCGTGGCCCCGAGTCGGGCCGCGAGGGCGGACCGGGCCTCGCCGGGTTCGACCGCGGTGGTCGCGACACCCCGCTCGGCCAGGATTGCGATGATCGCGGCGCCGATCGGTCCGGCCCCCATGACCAGCGCCGTCTGCGTATCGTCGACCTCGGCCAGCGACACGGCGTGGAGGGCGACGGCGAGGGGTTCGGTGTAGGCCGCAGCGCGGGCGTCGATGCCCGGCGGCACCGCGATCAGCCGGTCGCCGGTGGCTCGGACGTACTCGGCGAAGGCGCCGCGATCCAGCGCGACCCCGGCCTCCGGACGACCGCGGCAGAGGCTGGGGCGTCCGTCACGGCAGGGACGGCACTCGCCGCACACCGGTGAGGGCAGCCCCACAACGAGTTCGCCGGGCGCGAACCCGGTGTCGCCGGGCTCGACCACCCGTCCCGACCACTCGTGGCCGAAGACGGCATCGCGCGCACCCCAACCGTCGAGCATCATGTGGAGATCGGTGCCGCAGACCCCGCAGTACTCGACGGCGATGACGGCAGCGTCCCCGGCCTCGGGCCGTGGCATCTCGACCACGTCGACCTCGCCGGGCCGACGGTAGACCGCCGCCCGCATCGTGGGGGTCGGGTTGGACACGTCCCCAGCTTTGCGTCGATCGCCACGTCGTGCGAATCGTCCGGGTCGCGGGTCGCTCAGTCCAGGCGGGACGCGAGCGCGGCCCGGTCGACCTTGCCCGAGGCGAGCACCGGCATCTCGTCGACGATCTCGATGCGTTCCGGCGTGGTGAACTTCGCCGCGCCCCGCTGCTCGAACCATGACTGGCAGGTCGTGAGGTCGAAGTCGTCGGTCACGGCGACGAACGCAGCCACCCGTTCACCGAGCCGCTCGTCGGGTTCGGCCACGGCGATGGCCTGACGCACCGCGGGATGGGCCTCGAGGTGCTGCTCGACCTCGGTCGCGGAGATGTTCTCGCCGCCTCGGATGATGCGATCCCCGAGCCGACCCGTGATCGTCAGCCAGCCGTCGTCGAGCGTGGCGAGATCACCGGTCCGGAACCAGCCGTCGACGAAGTGTTCGGCCGTGCGGTCGGCGTCGAGATAGCCGCGGGCGAGTTCGGGGCCGCGCACCCAGAGCTCCCCGTCGTCGTCGACGCGGAGCTGCGAGCCGCCGAAGGCCCGACCGTCGGTCGTGACCATTCGCTCGGGCGGGTCGTCGTGCCGGCTCGTCGCGATCGTCGGGGCCTCCGTCGACCCGTAGGCCCGCTTGACCACGACCCCGAGCTCGGCCCGGGCGCGGGCGGCGAAGGCCGGACTCACCCCTGCGCCCCCGCACGAGACCAGTCGCAGGGAGGTGACCCGGGCCGGATCGAAGGCGGGGTGGTCCATCAAGCCGAGGAAGAACGTGGGCGGGCCGACCATCCAGGTGACGGCCTCCCGTTCGATCAGGTCGAGGGCCTGCCCCGGGTCCCACTTCGACATCAGGACCGTCTTCGCCCCGACGGCCCCCGGCACGAGCACGCCGTGGAGCAGGCCCGAGACATGGGCGAGCGGAGCCGGCATCAGCACCGCGTCGTCGGCGGTGAGGCCGTGGACGTCGATCGACTCGGCCGTCTTGTAGGCGAGTGACGCGTGGGTGTGGACGACCCCCTTCGGCACGCCGGTGCTGCCCGAGGTGAACATGACGAGGGCGTCGTCGCGCTCGTCGCCATCGAAGACGGGGACCGCGCCCCCCGTGAGATCAGCCACGGTCTCCACAGTCGGGGACTCGGCCAGGGGCGCGTCGGCGGTGGCGAGGAGCAGCGTGGGCTCGGCCTGCTCGAGTGCGTGGGTCAGCTGCGCCCGACCGGCCATCGGGTGCAGGGCCACCGGCACCACACCCACCGCCCAGCAGGCGCGATAGACCACCACCGCGTCGATCCCGATGGGCAGCTGGAATGCGACGCGGTCACCGTGACCGATGCCGCGGGCGTTGAGCGCGCCGGCGAGGTCGCGACTGCGCCGGGACAGGTCCGCGGTCGACACGCGGTCCTCGCCGTGTACCACCAGGTCGGGTCGGGTGGGGGCGGCAGCGAGCAGATCGTCGAGCGTCATGGTTCGGTGACGCTACGGCGAGCGGTGGCGCGCGTACCGCCACAGATGCTCGAGCGCGGCCACGGCCTCGTCGCCCGCGCTGTGGCAGTAGCGACCGGTGGCGCGCACGGTGGCGGGCCCCGGATTCTCGGGGTTGGTGGTCGCGAGTTCGGTGAAGGTGATCACCGGTTTACCACTGCGCTCGGACGCGGCCGCGGCCGCCTCGGCGAAGCGCGTGTCCTGCCGCTCGTGGTACTCGACGATGCGGTCGAGTCCGTGATCCGGGAAGAAGCGCCCGTCGCGCTCCATCGCTCCGGTGTTCGACTGGATGCCGAGGCCGAGATAGATCACGCCGTCGACGTCGGGGTGGTCGGCGATGATCGGTAGCAGTTCGGGAATGGTGTCGCGGGTCTCGCCGCCGGCGAGGTCGATCGGGTTGCGACGACTCCAGCGGGGCGGAACCCGGGCATCGACTTCGGATCGCAGGTCGCCCGGCAATTCGATCAGGTCGAGTTCGCTCGCCTCCACGGCATCGCCGGTGATGACACACCAGCCGCCGGCGGTGCCGAACACGACCGTGCGCGGCCCGGGCGGAAGCGGTTGCGTGGCGAAGGTCGCGGCGGTCCGCCACGCTTCGGCGATCGAGTCGACGACGGTGACACCGGCATCGGCCAGGGCGGCGTCGGTGTCGTCACGGCCCGCTGACGAACCCGTGTGGGCGGCGACGGCCGAACGGCCCGAGTCCGACCGCCCGCCCCGCATCACCACGACGGGCATCTGCGCGGCGACCCCGGCCAGGCGCTCGACCGTGTCGTCGGCGATGTGCTCGAGATAGGTCAGGCCCACCGTGGTCTCGGGATCGGTGGCGAACCACTCCATGAAGTCGGCGACGCCGACCTGGGCGCCGTTGCCGACCGACACGGCGCGGCTGATGCCGACCCCGCACTGGCGTGCGTAGTTGCCGAATGTGGAGACCATCCCGCCCGACTGGCTGGCGATGGCGATGGTGCCCCGAGGCGGCATGGGGGCGACGATCTGGGCGCACATGTGCACGGGCGTCGAGATGACGCCCTGGCCGTTGGGCCCGGCGAAGAGGATGCCGAGACTGTCGGCCAGTTCGGCCAGTTCGTCCTGGTGAGCCCGCCCCGTCTCGTCGATCTCGCCGTAGCCGGCGGAGGCGCAGAACGCCGCGGTGATGCCTCGATCGGCGGCCTGGCGGAGCACGTCGGCGGTCGCCTTCGCCGGAACCCCCAGGAAGACGAGATCGAGGTCGGCGTCGGGGATGTCGTCGAGCGAGGCGTAGGTCGTCTCGCCGAGCACGTCCTCGCCGGCGAGGTTGGTGCCGTAGAGCGCCCCCCCATATCCCGCGGCGCGGAGGTTGTGGTAGGCGACGAACCCGAACTTGCCCGGATGGGTCGCCGCTCCCGCGACCACGATCCCTCGTGGTTCGAAGAGGGCCCGGAAGCGTTCGGCAGGCTGACGGATCGTCACGCGGTCGCCGCCGTGACGAGTGTCTGACACCGGTGTGACGCGTCAGGTGATGGCATGGCGCTCGTGGAGCTTGCGGGCGATGACCATCTTCTGCACCTCGCTGGTGCCCTCGCCGATGATCATCAACGGCGAGTCACGGAAGTAGCGCTCGACGTCGTACTCCTGCGTGTAGCCGTTGCCGCCGTGGATCCGCAGGGCATCGGTGCAGATCTCGAAGCACGCCTCGGAGGCGAACAGCTTCGCCATCCCGGCCTCGAGGTCGATCCGTTCGCCGCGGTCGAAGCGGGCTGCCGCGTCGTAGGTCATCAGCCGCGCGGCCTGCAGCTTCGTGGCCATCTCGGCGAGCTTGAACTGGATCGCCTGGTGCTCGAAGATCGGCTTGCCGAAGGTCTCGCGTTCCTGGGAGTACTTCATCGCCGAGTCGAAGGCGGCTTGGCCGACGCCGACCGCCCGTGCCGCGATGTTGATACGCCCGAGTTCGAGCGCCGACAGTGCGTAGCGCAGGCCACGGCCCATGCCCTCCGCACCGCCGAGCATGTTGGAGTCGGGGACCCGATGGTCGACATAGGACATCTCGACCGTCTCGAGGCCCTTGTAGCCGAGCTTGTGGATCTTCTTCGAGGTGCTGATGCCCTCGAACGAGTCGCCCGGCTCCTTCTCGACGATGAAGCACGTCACCCGATCGTCGGGGGTGCGGGCGAGCAGCATCACGATGTGGGCCCGCACGCCATTGGTGACCCACATCTTCGTGCCGTTGATGATCCACTCGTCGCCGTCCTGCGTGGCCTTGCACCGCAGCGCCCCGGCGTCGGACCCCGAGTCGGGTTCGCTCAGTGAGAAGGCGGCGCGGTAGCTGCCGTCGACCATCTTCGGCAGGTACTTCTCGCGCTGCTCGTCGGTGCCGTAGCGGCCGATCATGGTGGCTGCGATCTTGTGGGTGTTGAGGATGCCCGACAGCGACATCCAACCGCGGCTCAGTTCCTCGACGATCCGGGCGTAGGTGGTGACATCGAGGCCGAGGCCGCCGTATTCCTCGGGGATCGTCGCCCCGAAGAGTCCGAACTCACACATCTGGTCGAACATCGTCTGGGGGAATTCGTCGGCGTGTTCGAGCTCGCTCGCGTGGGGGATGACGTCCTTGTCGACCCATTTCGCGATCGTCTCGATCATCTGATCGGCGATCTCCTGATCCTGTGTGGTCATTCCGGTTGGTCTCCTGTGAAGACGATCTCTCGGCGCTGGAACCGCCAACGCTCGTTCTGTTTGACGATCCTGTCGTGGTAGCGGCCGGCCTGGCCGACGGCGCCCTGCTTCGACACCCAGGCGAAATCGGTGGTCGCGGTCGCCGCGGTGGCGGACTCGATCTCGATCCACGGCTCGCTGATCATGTGCTTGCCGCGGGCATCGGCCTGCTGGCTCGGCTCGATGAAGCCGCGGAGTTCGGCATGGCCGTGCTGGTGCATGCCCATGACGACGAACTCGATGTCGTCGGTGAAGAGCTCGATCCACTCGTCGAAGCGACCGTCGTCGATCAGCTGGCAGTACATGGCCAACAGTCTGCGAATGTCGGATTCGTCACTGGGCATTGCGTGTCCAGCCATTGCCGAACTCCTCTCGGTGGGTATGTTCGCCCACCGGTTCCCGGCGCGACGAGCCGAGCGGCTTGGCCGGATGCCCGATGGGGATGACGGCCAGCGGGGTGAGCGTGGCGGGCAGCTTCAAAATCGCCCGCAGCTCGTCGATGAGGATCGTGCCGATCGTGGTCAGGGCGCTGCCGAGTCCATGAGCCGTCGCTGCGGTCATCAGGTTCTGTGTGGCCGGCCAGATCGAACTGTCCATCAGGTTCAGATCCCACCGCTCGGCGTTGGCACACACGACGATCGACACCGGCGCACCGGCGAACCCCCCGCGGACCCCCTGTT